>UQWS01000018.1 GCA_900544875.1 uncultured Collinsella sp.
GCCGACGCCCATCAGGAACACGGCGTCGTAGCCCTCGTCGGCGACCTTGTCGGCGAGCGCGGTCATCTTCTTGCCGGTCTCGTAGAGCGCCTTGCCGTCCTCGAGGTAGCCCTCCTGGTCGAAATGCATGATCTCGATCTTCTCGGTTTCCTTCATTTGTCTCTCCTTTCTGGGGTTGTCTCCACATCCCCCATGCCAACGGGCATCAAAACCCGCTTACATTCCGTAACACTCGGCCGCTTTGGCCTTAAGCGCATTGACTGACTCTTCGTAGCCCTCTGCCTTGACCTCCATCTGTTTGGAGACGGCATCGAGATACGGGTGCACGTCCCATGACTTCAGACGCTCGGCGATTATGGCCGCAATCGTCTGGAAGAACACAAGATTGGGAATTGCGCTGAGCAGCGGAGCCACCTGAGGCAACGCAACCTCGTGAGCCCTACCCCTGGGATGGGCTGTGAGCAGCACCGTTTTTGTCGTAACGTTCGATAGCGCATCGGCGATATTCGCAAGACGCTCCGACCCCTGCGGATCGTCGACAATAAACACCAGATAACCCGGAACAATCTGCATCTCGGGACCGTGGACGAACTCCTCGCCCTCGTGATGCATGGCAGGAATCTTGATGGTCTCGCTCAGCTTGAGGGCCGCCTCTTCGGCAACGCCATAGTTGGGGCCGTTGCCGACGACCATGGCGGGCATGTGCTCAGAAAGCTCGAGCATGTGGTCTTGGACATATGCCTCGGCGATCTTGCACATCACGGCGTTGGCCTGGATAGCCTCGCGCAGGTCGTCAAGACGCTGGGCAACGCCCTTGGCGTCAATCGTTCCGCGCGCCTGACCACAGTAAATACCAAAGAGCACCAGGTACTCAACGAGAACCTCGACGCCCAGCGTCACAAAGTCCACCGACTCGACACCCACACCGTAGTCAAGAACGATGTCAGTGTGTTCCTTGATAGGTGCCTCGACGTTTGCCGTGAGCGCAACTGCAGCCATATCATGCGCGCGCATGTAATCAAGAGCCGCGATCGTATTGGTCGAATAGCCGCTCTGCGAAACGGCAATGTTGAGCGCACGCTGCGGATAGGTGTGTTCAAAATCGACGAAGGCCTCGGGCGTCACAACGGACACCTGCATTTGCAGGGCATCTTGCAGGTAATCGCGAGCGCAATCGGCGGCATGGCGCGACGAACCCGAAGCAACGATGCGCAGCGCGTCAAAAGAACCGGACTGGAAAATATCAACGAGCTGCGCTACCAGCTCAGACGAACGCTCGAGGTTCTCTCCCATACGCACATGGGCAAGCTGAACGTAATCGAGCATCTTCATCGTCTCACCTCGTAACAAATCATTAGTATTTGATACCAATCACAGTTACAGGTTACGGCTTTTTGATACCTCTTTGTCGATTAATTTATCCCCATCGGCGAACGGTCGATTTTGAGCCATGTAAGGTTGTATATGCAGTCTGCTCAACGAATCAAAATTCCGTCAGCTTTTCAGCCCGTTATGCAAAAAACCAGCTAGTACGTATAGGTATATCCACCCGCATCACCGCGGTTAAACGACTTGACGTACTCGATCGCCTGGCCGCTCGCATCGAAGCTCACGCACTCAAGCGTCAAGGCAAGATCGCCTTGCTCCAGTCCAAGCAGGCCGGCGTCTCGCGCGCCCAGCGCTTCGATATCGAGCTTTTCCTGTGCCATGACCGGCTTTCGGCCCAACATCTCATAGGTCTCGTACAAACTGAAGACCGACACGTCAATATCTTCGATTGTAGGAAACAGCAGGCACGGAATGAACGCCATCTCAATCGATACGGGGTCGCCGTTGACGCAGTTCAAACGCCGAATCGAATACAGTAAATCGTCCTCGGCAATGCCAAACAGGTTGGCATAATATGGGCCCGCATAACGCTTGGAACGCGCGAGGATACGGACGGACGGCTCGCCGCCCGAAGCACGAACCGATTCGCGAAACCCTCCCGTTCGCTCGTAGGCAACGGGCACTTTCTGTGCCACAAACGCGCCCTTTCCGCGGACGCGTCGAATCCGCCCACGCCGAACCAGCTCATCGACAGCGCTTCGGATGGTCAAGCGTGTCGTACCGAATTCCTCGGCGAGGTCTTTTTCGGACGGAATCATGGAACCCGTGGGGTATATACCGCGCTCGATACGCTCTTCTATGCGACGTCGTATGCGCATATAAACCGGGGTGGCATCTACTGTTTCAGCCATTGTTCACCTGCCACGCTCCTCATGCCGTTCTTTTCGCCGTTATCGGCAAAGCGGAACTTTGTGGGCAAAATCACCGATTTGCAATGCTCCACAAAACGCATGTCCTTATCAAATTCTATCGTGCTCTCATAGAACACCGGCGTTCCCTCTTCTTGCTGGAGCAACTCGGCCTCTTCGGCGTTCAAACGCGAGATGGAGATATGCTCACGTCCATGCTCAACGCGCACGCCACCTTCTTTGAGCAAGACATCGTAAAGGCTCTCGCACTCAAAATCGTGCTCGGGAAGCGATGGGCACAGGGACAGGTTAACGTGAGCCGTCTCGATTGACGCCGGCTCGCCCTCAATAAGTCGAACGCGCTGCATGCGGAGCAAAGGAGCGCCTATAGCCACCCCAAGCTTGTCGGCAAGCGTCTTATCCGCCTCGATGGTCTCGGTGGAAACCAGACGAGAAGAGGGATGCAGGCCGGCAGTCCGCACGGCATCGGAAAAGTTATACGTTTCCTGGAAGATGTTCAGCGGCTTAGGAGGACACACATACGTACCCGATCCGCGACGGCTCTCGAGCGTTCCACACGAGATGAGTCGCGTGATACCAGCGCGCAACGCCGTACGCGAAACGCCGATCTCTTCGCACAGCACGCGCTCGGCCGGCAGGCGATCGCCGCCGGCAAGCTGATGGTGCTGGATATACCATAGAATTCCCTCAACAGCACGATCTTTGGGGGGAATTGCATAAGATTCGCCTGCCATTGCACAGACTCCTCATTCAGAAACGTATGCCGCCAAAATTAGACCAGCCCTCCCATGGCATCAAATTCGGCCTTGATCTTCTCGGCGACATTCCGATACGACTTATATAGGCTTGAATCGCGTTTGACTTCATCGGTCATAACGGGAATCTCTAGTTTGGAAACCTCGTCTTTTCCCGTCTGAACCGCCACAACAACGCCCATACCAAGACACATATTACGCTTGGCTGCGTTTATTTTCGCCGCCTTGGCAGGATTTGCCAGGATACGCTGGGCAAATTCCTGTTTTGAGGCCACTTCCTCGGCCTCCGGATCGCCCGCCTCGGCTACTTCGCACTGCAACACGTCCGCATAGTCAAAAATCTTCGGCTCGCCGCCGCGCTGATGCACGGCCCACTTGCGACGCGTGGCATCCTGGTAGATAGCCGGCAAAAACGTAAACCGCGGCGGGTCCAAAATCGTATCCGTGATGGTAAACACATCGGGATCAAAGGCATCCTGCGGGTTTTTCTTCTTGAACAGCCCCATATCAGCCTCCCGTACTAGCATTAAACAACTCAAGCTGAATATAGCACCAATTTCAAGCCGCCGCTTTACCGTATCGGTGCGCGGCGTCTATGGCTCGACCAGCGGAAAAGTTCACGGACGAGGGCCGGGGTGCCTGCTTTGTTTTGAGAAGTGGGCTTCGCGAACTTCTCAAAACAAAGCAGGCACCCCAGCCCCGCCGGCAAATAGCGGGCACTCCGCATGCAATCTATGCAAACAAACAAGTGCGCTTAGCTATATTCGGTAAGCTCGAGCACGCTGCCCTTAACGATAAGCGCCGGTTCTAGAACGACCTCTTCGGCACGCCTACCGCCCCTACCGGCAAGACGCTTGGACATGCAGCCAAAAGCATGCTCCGCAAGGACACCAGGATCCTGCTCAATGGCGGTCAGCGCCGGCTCAAAGAGAACGTCGGCCGCCGAGTTATCATAGCTCACCACCGAGATATCGCCCGGGATACTCTTCCCCATCTCGTGCAAGCGCTTGAGCAGACCGAGGGCAATGTTGTCCGAGCTTGCGAACACGGCGGTGGCATCGGTTGCAAGCACCGCCTCCGAGGCCTCGTATGCGCTCGGAATGTAATACTCGCTCTCGAACTCCAGACGGGCGTCGATGGGCAGGCCAACCTCGCGCAGTGCGCGCTCATAGCCGGCAAGTCGCTTGCGACCCGTATTGGAACGGCGTGCGTTAACCAGACAGGCGATGCGGCGATGACCCTGCTCAATTAGATACCGCGTGGCCATGTAGCCACCCATCTCGTGGTCGAACATCACCTTGTCGCACTCGAGTCCCTCAATGGCACGGTCGACCATTACGGCCGGGATGGGCAGGTGGCTGACTTCTTCGCGCAGGGCGCGGTCGTCGGAGAACTCGTCGCCCACGACCAGGAAGACGCCATCAACGCCGCGCGTCACCAGCTGGCGCAGCAGCTCCAGATCGTCATCGGCGCTTCCGCCCGAGCTGGTAATGAAGAGCGCATAGCCATCCTCGCGGCAGCGCTTTTCCAGGCTACCGGCGAGCGAGGCAAAAAAGCGGCTCTCGATGTTAGGGACGATAAGGCCCAGCGTGCGCGACTCGCGCATGACCAGACTACGCGCAATCTGGTTAGGAACATAGTGGTTGCGCGCCGCGACCTCCTTGATGAGCTTGCGGTTTTCTTCTGAGATGCGACAGGGCCGATTATTGAGCACAAGCGAGACCGACGAGGGGGAAAGCCCCACCTCCTGGGCGATCTGCTTGAGGGTGACTTTGTTGGCCATCTCGCTCCTTCCGGGTTTACGCGCAATCTCTTGAAAGTATAGCGACTACCCCTCTACCTCGGTGATAAACACTTTACCAATCCGGTAGACGGCTGTTTTATCTCCGCAAGCGCACCAAATCCGTCCGGGTGGGGTATATTGCAATCGATTGATGACAACGACCACCAAAAGGCGGATATTCGTATGCACGAGAACGACTTTTTTAACGAGGACCTGCTGTGCGCGCTTGCTGGCGTTGCCGGCGAGGACAACGTGCTGATGAGCGAGCCCATGCGCGAGCACACCACGTTTAAGATCGGCGGCCCGGCCGACGTCTTTGTCACGCCCGATACCGAGCAGGGCCTCGTCGCCACGCTCGATACCTGCTATCGCTGCGATCTGCCGCTTACCATCGTGGGCAACGGCTCCGACCTGCTCGTCGGCGACAAGGGCATCCGCGGCGTCGTCGTAGCGCTGGGCGAGGGCCTCTCCGACATTACGGTCGACGGCACGCACGTCACGGCAGCAGCCGGTGCCTTGCTTTCCGATGTCGCCGCGGCAGCAGCCGAGGCCGGCCTTACCGGCATGGAGCCCATCTCGGGTATCCCCGGATCGGTCGGCGGCGCCTGCTACATGAACGCCGGCGCCTACGGTGCCTGCATGGCCGATGTGCTGGAGTCCGTGCGCGTCTACAAACCTGCTCGCCAGCTCGACGACGGCATTCGCGGCAGCGGCAACATCATCGAGTTCGATGTCGATGAGCTCAACCTGGGTTATCGCAAGAGCCGCATCGCCGACGACGGCTTTATCGTGCTTTCGGCCACCTTCAACCTCGCTCCGGGCAACGCCGCGATGATCAAGGCCGACATGGACGACTACCGTCAGCGTCGCGAAGACAAGCAACCGCTCGACATGCCGAGCGCCGGCTCCACCTTCAAGCGCCCCGAGGGCTATTTTGCCGGCAAGCTCATCATGGACGCCGGCCTGCGCGGTCACGCCATCGGCGGCGCACAGGTGAGCGAAAAGCACTGCGGCTTCATCGTCAACGCCGACCACGCCACCGCCGCCGACGTCGACGAACTCATCCGCGACATCCAAGCCAAAGTCAAAGAGCAGTTCGACGTAGACCTAGAACCCGAAGTCCACCGAGTCGGCGAATTTTTATAGCTTGCCCACCGCGATCCACTTTAATTAATAACGGGACAAGTGATCTAGCTCACTTGTCCCGTTATCATTTATTTGCGAAGAACATCGGCTAGCCGCAGGATTGAAATCATCGACCGATAAGTGAGTTCCACTTTTTCGCCCGCAAGCAGTCGTTTCGAGCCAATCTCATCTAGCCCCACAAGCTGAGAAAACAGCGGGCTGCTCATCGTGCCCTCGTCAATTGATTCCCTTATGGTCTTCAAAACGTCCGTATCATGAAGCGACGCCGAGCTGTAGGGGGCAACACGAGCGGAACTCTCAATTAACGACGAAACAAAAGGATGGAGATGCTTTGGACATAGTCCATCAAACACCACATCCCCATTGTCATCCGAGCCGACTAGTCGCCAACTATAATGATCGACCCAGCCGTCTCCGTCATATATGGTGTCCATGAGCAACTTCCCGTCTAGAGAGACCTATTTGGACATCGGAGCGCAAGACCGCAATCCATATAGGACCCGCAGCAGCTCCAACCCAACGCACCGCTCGACAATTGTAAATTGCGGCTATTTTAAATCTACATGATCAGTTCGAGTTCGCAACAAGGCGATTATTGCAGCTAGGTTCTATTTCATTTTCCACTTTGGTGAGCCGTCGGCTCCAAATTCCAAAACCGAAGTCCACGGAGTCGATAAATTCATTTAAAAAAGGCCCCGAAAGGGGCCTTCGCCATATTTATTCAGACAACCAGTCCGGTGTGTGACGCATTGGATCCGAGAGGTCCGTGGCTGCCCGAAAGGCATTAGGTTGATCGCGAGTTCCGCACGAGCCGGAGAGCACTTAATGTGCTCTCCGTGCGAGCAGGACTGTCCGAGCAGGCAACCTAATGCCTTTCGGGCAGCCACGGACCGACTTACTTCAAACCGCCGTTACGACAGCGCAATGCCGCCAAGCCAGCCCCAACGCACGCCAGAGCCCGTACCGTAGAACGAAATAAACGAATCGAGCGACTTCGACGTAATGGGACCCTCGTTACTCATAACGATGCCACCGCCGATATAGATGCCCACGTGGCCATACAGCAGGCCCGGCGCACCGGTGCCGCTATGCGAGGAGTCGGCCACGATCATGCCCACCTGCAGCGCCGAGCGGTCGGAGCTATAGCACCAGGCGTTAAACATATCGCACGCGTTACCGCCAAAGTAGCCAACGCCGGCGTTACGGAAGACATTGGTAACCCACGCCGCGCACCAGTTCTGACCCGGCGAAGGTGTGGAGTAGCACGCGTTGACGACGGCTTGCTGCTTGCCCGAGCCGGCATTCTGCTGCGGAGTTCCGGGCGCATACGATCCACCGCCCGAGCTCGAACTACCCGAGTAGGAATTGTTCTTGTTCGCGGCGGCTGCGGCAGCGGCGGCGGCCTTCCTGGCAGCCTCCTCGGCCTGGGCGGCAGCGAGAATCTCGGAATCGCGTTGAGCCATGAGCTCCTTGACGTCGTCGGAAAGACCGTTCAGCACGGTCTGGACTTCTTGCTGCTTGGCCTGCATATCCTGCATCTGAGCCGTCTGCTGGTCCTTGAGTTTCTCCAGGTCGGCCTTTTGTGATTCGAGCTCGGTCTTCTGTGCGTCGAGCTCAGCCTGAATCGTCTGGATATCCTCGATGGCATCGCGGTCGCTCTTGTTGATCTTCTCAACGTAATGCGCGTTGGCGACGAGTTCCTCAAACGAGCCAGAGGCCAGCAGCAGCGACAGGATGTTCGTACCGCCGGACTTGTAGCTGGCGGCCACGCGATCGGAAAGGTCGTTGCGCTTCTTCTTGAGCTCGGCCTTCTTTTCATCGATCTGGGCCTGCGTGTCGTCAATCTTGCCCTGGACATTCTCGATGTCGTTGAGGGTCTGGGCATTCTTGTTGGCCAGCGCCGCATACTCATTTGCGATGCTGTCGAGCTGGGCCTGAACCTCGTCGAGCTGGGCCTGGGCGGCATTCAATTTATCGGTGGTTTCTTTGGAAGCCTCCGCCGCATGGGCGCGAGTGGGCAGGCCAAAAAGAACTGCCGCAGAAGCGGCGCCGAACAGGGCCTTAAGGGCAGTGCGGCGCGAGAGCTCCTGGGAAAGGATGGAATCGCTGTTTGGTGACATATGTACTCCGTTACATGCTTATTTATATGTCGCTCAACTCATACATATTAGCGTACATATGGCGCGTCCCAACGATTTCCACGAACGGCAGGAAACTACAAGGTCGGCGGCTCGTAAGCAATTGTCAAATTTGAGGTAACAATTGAGCAAGCTCTTATATGAGTACGTTAACATAATCCTCTGCTTTTCCTACAGTGCACCATTTGGGCGTCCCCGCCTGCGCTATACTCCCCTCTAGAAGTGTTCCTGATTCGATAGGAGACTACATGTCCAAAGCACTCGACCCCAAAGACACCTGCGTCCTCGTTACCGGTGGCGCCGGCTTTATCGGCTCGCACACCGTCGTTCAGCTGCTCGAGGGTGGCTACCAGGTCGTCATCGTCGATGATCTCTCCAACTCCAGCGCCGTCGCCGTCGACCGCGTCAAGACCATCGTGGGCGACGAGGCCGCCAAGAACCTCACCTTCTACGAGGCCAACGTGCTCGACCGCGATGCGATGAACAAGATCTTCGATACCCATCAGATCGACCGTGTCATCCACTTTGCCGGCTTTAAGGCCGTCGGCGAGTCGGTGAGCAAGCCCGTCGAGTACTACCACAACAACATCGAGAACACCCTGGTGCTCATCGACGTCATGCGCAACCATGGCTGCAAGTCCATCATCTTCTCGAGCTCCTCGACCGTCTACGGCGACCCGGACAACCCGCCCGTCACCGAGGAAGACCCCAAGAAGCCCGCAACCAACCCCTATGGCTGGACCAAGTGGATGATCGAGCAGATCCTTATGGACGTCCACACCGCCGACCCCGAGTGGGACGTCGTGCTGCTCCGTTACTTCAACCCCATCGGCGCTCATCCGTCGGGCCTGATCGGCGAGGACCCCAAGGGCATCCCCAACAACCTGGTGCCCTATGTCGCCCAGGTCGCCGTGGGCAAGCTCGAGGCCGTTCAGGTCTTTGGCAACGACTACCCCACCCCCGACGGCACCGGCGTGCGCGACTACATCCACGTGTGCGATCTGGCCTCTGGTCACGTTGCCGCCCTTAACTGGATGAACGGCAAGACCGGCGTCGAGATCTTTAACTTGGGCACCGGCACCGGCACCTCGGTACTCGAGGTCGTCGCCGCCTTCTCCAAGGCTTGTGGCAAGGAGCTGCCCTACGTGATCCGCGAGCGCCGCGCCGGCGACATCGCTGCCAACTGGTGCGATGCCTCCAAGGCCGAGCGCATGATGGGCTGGAAGGCCCGGTATGACATCGCGGACATGTGCCGCGATAGCTGGAACTGGCAGAGCCACAACCCCAACGGCTTCGCCGACGCCGAGTAGCAAAAACCTACATACCGTTCTTGCCCCGATCTCACGTTGTGAGGTCGGGGCTTTTTTCATGGCATGTAGCCATTCGCCGAAAATCGACCAACTTTTTTATCTTGCCTGTACATGTTTAAACAACATGTTTTACAATAGGCGTATCGAATCAGAACATCGGAGGCGGACTGCACACCCATCGGCAGGCCGACCCCACAACAAGAAGGTTGGTGAGCGCATTCATGGAGCGTGCAAGCGGCGTCCTCATGCCCGTCTCATCTCTGCCCGGACCATACGGAATCGGCGGCTTTGGCTGGAATGCCTACGACTTCGTCGATTTTCTCGCCTCGTGCAAACAACATTACTGGCAGATTCTGCCCCTTACGACGACCAGCTATGGCGATTCGCCTTATCAGTCGTTCTCGGCCCGCGCAGGCAACCCCAACTTTATCGACTTTGCCGAGCTTATCGAGGCAGGATATCTGGAGCAGCGCGATATCGATGGCGTGTATCTGGGATCCGACCCCAGCAATGTCGACTACGGTGCCATCTTTGGCGGCCGCCGTCAGATTCTCGACCGCGCCGCCGAGCGCTTTGCTGCCGACAAGCCGGCCGATTTCGATGACTTTATCCAGGCCAACGAGGACTGGCTCATCCCCTACTGTGAGTTCATGACCGTCAAAGAGGAGTGCGGTCTCAAGGCGTTTTGGGAGTGGCCCGCGGAGCTCCGCACCCGCGGCGAGGCTTCCGCCAAGGTCTGCGCCGACCATCCGGCGCGTATGCTCTACCACCAGATGACGCAGTACTTCTTCGATCGCCAGTGGAGCCGCCTCAAGGCCTATGCCAACGAGCGCGACATTCTCATCATCGGCGACCTGCCCATCTATGTCTCGCGTGACTCCGTCGAGATGTGGGCGACACCTGAGCTCTTTAAGATCGACGCCGCCGGCAATCCCGTGAGCGTCGCCGGCACGCCGCCCGACCAGTTCTCGGCTACCGGCCAGTACTGGGGCAACCCCATCTACGACTGGGACGCCATGGAGGCCGACGGCTTCTCCTGGTGGGAGGGCCGCATTCGCGCCGCCCTCGACATGTACGACGTCATCCGCCTGGATCACTTCCGCGGCTTCGAGGCCTATTGGGAGGTGCCGTTCTCCTCGCCTGATTCGTCCTACGGTTCGTGGACGCAGGGTCCCGGCCTCAAGCTCTTCAAGACACTCGAGGAAAAGCTCGGCACGCTGCCCATCATCGCCGAGGACCTGGGCTTCCTCACCCCCGGCGTCATCGATATGCGCGACAACTCGGGCTTCCCCGGCATGAAGATCCTGCAGTTTGCCTTTGAGGGCACTAACTCGTACTACCTGCCGCACAACTACATTGCCAACACCGTCGCCTACGTGGGCACTCACGACAACGAGACGGCATGCGGCTGGTTTGAAGGAACGGCTACCCCGCGTCAGCGCGAGCAGACAGCTCTGTACACCCATCAGCAGGCCGGCGAACCCATCGCCGACGCGCTCAACCGAACCATCGCAGCCAGCGTGAGCGACACGTGCATCTACACCATGCAGGACCTGCTCAACTTGGGCAACGAGGCGCGCATCAACACCCCTGCCACGCTGGGCGGCAACTGGACCTGGCGCATGCTCGACGGCGCCATCACCCGCGAGCTCGAGCACAAACTCACCGACTGGACCGAGACCTACTTCCGCATCCCGTCGGAAGCAGAAATCGAGCTTCCTCAATAGGAGCTACCGCGCCCGACCCCTCCCCACCGTGCGGACGCGCTTGCTTACCCGCGCGAGGCCACCCCAATCCCCTCGCGCGGGATTCTTATGAATTGCAGACATGTAATCAACCCATTACAGGAGGAAACATGCCCCAAATTAACCTCATGGAACTCGCCGAGCAGTCTTTTGGCACCTCGCTCGAGCAGCTCGACGACCGTCGCATTTACAAGCTGCTGGTCAAACTCGTGCAGGAGCGCTCCGCCACCTGCCCGCTCAACAACGGCAAGAAAAAGCTCTATTACATTTCCGCCGAATTTTTGATCGGCAAGCTGCTCATCAACAACATGATCGACCTCGGCATCTACGACGAGGTTAAGGACCAGCTCACCGCCGCAGGCCACGACCTCAACAAGATCGAGGAATTCGAGGTCGAGCCGTCGCTCGGCAACGGCGGCCTGGGCCGCCTGGCCGCGTGCTTCCTGGATTCCATCGCCACGCTGGGCTTGACCGGCGATGGCGTGGGCCTCAACTATCACTACGGTCTGTTCCGTCAGCGCTTTGTCGACAACCAGCAGAAGGCCGTCCCCGACGAGTGGCTCGGTGAGCAGGACATCCTAGTCGACGATGACCGCTCCTACACCGTCGAGTTCGGCGATTTTGCCGTTACCTCCAAGCTCGTCAACATCGATGTGCCCGGTTACGACCAGCCCACCAAGAACCGCCTGCGCCTGTTCGACCTGGCGAGCGTCGACGACGGCCTGGTCCCCGGCAGCTCCATCGACTTCGACAAGACCGAGATCGCCAAGAACCTCACCTTGTTCCTCTACCCCGACGATTCCGACGAGCAGGGCCGCCTGCTTCGCATCTACCAGGAATACTTCATGGTGAGCAACGCCGCCCAGCTCCTGATCGACGAGGCCATCGAGCGCGGCAGCAACCTGCACGATCTGGCCGACTACGCCGTGGTCCAAATTAACGACACGCACCCCACCATGGTCATCCCCGAGCTCATTCGCTTGCTCACCACCGAGCATGGCATCGAGTTTGACGAGGCTGTGACCATCGTACGCTCCATGGTCGCCTACACTAACCACACGATTCTTGCCGAGGCGCTCGAGAAGTGGCCGCTCGTCAGCCTGCAGAAGGTCTCCCCTGCCATCGCCGACATTATCGTCAAGCTCGATGAGATCGCGAAGGCCGAGCACGATGACCCGCGCGTCGCCGTCATCGACGAATACGACACCGTCCACATGGCCCACATGGACATCCACTTTGGCTTCTCCATCAATGGCGTAGCCGCCCTCCACACCAAGATCTTGGAGGACACCGAGCTTCATCCGTTCTACGAGATCTATCCCGAGAAGTTCTCCAACAAGACCAACGGCATCACCTTCCGCCGCTGGATCCATGGGGCCAACCCCGCGCTCGCCAGCCTGCTCGACGATGTAATCGGCACCGACTGGCGCAGCACCGGCGATCTGAGCAAACTCGCCAAGTTCGCCGACGACAAGGACGTTCTTGAGCGCCTGGCCGCTACCAAGGTCGAGGCCAAGGCCATCATGCGCCAGTTCATGGCGCTCGAGCAGGGCGTGACCATTCCCTCCAACGCCATCATCGACGTCCAGGTCAAGCGCATCCACGAGTACAAGCGCCAGCAGATGCTCGCGCTCTACATCATCTGGAAGTACCTCGATATCAAGAACGGCAACAGGCCTAAACACCCCGTCACCATCATCTTTGGCGGCAAGGCGGCACCTGCCTACACTATCGCGCAGGACATCATCCATCTGATCCTGACGCTGTCGCAGTGGATTGCAAACGACCCCGACGTGGCTCCTTACCTGCAGGTTGTCATGATCGAGAACTACAACGTCACCGCCGCCGAGCGCGTGATCCCCGCCGCTGACATCTCCGAGCAGATCAGCCTGGCCTCCAAGGAGGCGAGCGGCACCTCCAACATGAAGTTCATGCTCAACGGCGCCCTAACCCTGTGCACGCTCGACGGTGCCAACGTGGAGATTGCCGAGCTCGTGGGCGACGAGAACATCTATACCTTTGGTGCCTCGTCCAAACAGGTCGAGCAGCTCTACGCCGACGGCACCTACAACGCCGGTGCGCTCTACCGCAAGCCCGGAATTAAACTGCTGGTGGACTTCATCACCAACCCAGCCTTTATGGCAACCGGCAACGCCGAGCGCCTGCAGCGCCTGCACGACGACATTAAGGGCAAGGACTGGTTTATGGCCCTGCTCGACATTGAGGAGTACATCCAGACCAAGGAGCGCGTGCTGGCCGACTACGAGGACCAGGACGCCTGGATGCGCAAGGCGCTCATCAATATCGCCAACGCCGGCACCTTCTCGTCCGACCGTACGATCTCCCAGTACAACGACGAGATCTGGCACCTGAGCTAGCTCATTCCCCTTACCCATCCTCTTGAGAAACGGAGTCGTGGCAACACGGCTCCGTTTTTTGTGCCCGCACGTTACCCTGTGATCCGACTCGGCCAAACAATCTCGATCCATAACAACTACTCAACCAAAACGGTCCCAGCTGTTACAGATTGAGACATACCGGCCCCTCCCCTTGGGTTTATCTCAATCTGTAACATCTAGCAGGTGAAATTCGCCTTTAGTGTTACAGATTTAGATGAAATGGTTAGCTCAGCGGAACCGTCTCGATCTGTAACATCTAACGTCCGAAATCGGCCCTATCCGTTACAGATCGAGACAAACGACCGGTCAGACAGTCCCAACACAAAGAAAGGCTCCCCTCTCGCCCCAGTGGACGGGAGGGGAGCCTTATATGTGACCGCGGCAAAAGGATGGCAAAGCCGCAGTCGCCCAAAGGAAGGGCCTGGTTGCACCGGGCCTAGATAAGGTTCTTGCCAGAGACCTTATCGAAGAGGTGGGTCGCGTTCTTCTCAAACTTGAACCAGATGGGGTCGCCCGCCTTGAGCGCGCCCTTGGCCTCGAGGTCGACGACGGGAATGATCAGGACAAACTGGCCGTCGGGAGCAGTCACGTGGACATGCTCGGTCGAGCCCATGAGCTCGGTCACCTCGACGGTGCCCTGGAGCGCACCCTCCTCGTCCTTGTCGGCAAGCAGGATCTGCTCGGGACGCACGCCGGCCGTGATCTCCTTCACGTCGCCGCCGTCCCAGTTGAGAGCAAGCTGAGCGCAGGTCTCGGGGGCGAGCGCCACGTTCATATCCTCGGTCTTGACCGTAAAGCCGTTGCCCGAGCGCACCAGCTGGGCATCGAAGAAGTTCATCTGCGGCACGCCGATAAAGCCGGCGACGAAGATGTTCGCGGGATGGTTGAAGACCTCCTGCGGGGTGGCGATCTGCTGGACGACGCCGTCCTTCATGACCACGATACGGTCACCGAGGGTCATAGCCTCGGTCTGGTCGTGAGTAACATAAATGAACGTGCCCTTGATCTCGTGGCGCAGCTTGATGAGCTCGGCACGCATCTGGTTACGCAGCTTGGCGTCCAGGTTGGACAGCGGCTCGTCCATCAGGAAGACCTTAGGATCACGCACGATGGCGCGGCCGATGGCGACGCGCTGACGCTGGCCGCCCGAAAGCGCCTTGGGCTTACGGTCGAGGTACTCGGTGATGCCCAGGATCTCGGCAGCGGAGCGAACCTTACGGTCGATCTCGTCCTTGGGGACCTTCTTGAGCTCAAGCGTAAACGCCATGTTCTCGTACACCGTCATATTGGGGTACAGAGCGTAGCTCTGGAACACCATGGCGATGTCGCGGTCCTTGGGCGCCACGTCGTTGACGCGCTTGCCGTCGATGAACACATCGCCGGAGGTAATGTCCTCTAGGCCGGCGACCATGCGCATCGTCGTGGACTTACCGCAGCCAGAGGGGCCAACGAGGACGATGAACTCCTGGTCGTGAACGGTGAGGTTGAAGTCCTCTACAGCGAGCACACCGTCCTCGGTAACCTTGAGGTTGTGCTTCTTCTCCTCGGTCTTCTTCTTTTTGCCAAAGAAGCCCTTCTTTTTTGACTCGTTGTTGGGATACACCTTCTGAACATGTTTGAGAACGATCTCGGCCATGTCTCTACCTTTCGATACGCGGCGCCACGCTGAGGGGCGCCGCAGAAACTTGCAAAACAGTTACGGCATCAGCCCTTGACGGCACCTGCCACCACGCCGTCGATGATGTACTTCTGGCAGAAGATGTACATAATGACGATGGGGACAACGACCATCATGATGCAGGCCATCATGGGGCCGAGCTCGACGTGGCCATAGCCGCCACGGAAGTACTGGATCAAGATAGGAATGGTCTTGTACTTGGTGGAGTCGAGCGTAAGGTAGGGCAGCAGGTAGTCGTTCCAGACCCACATGGTCTCAAGGATGCCGACCGAAAGATAGGTGGGCTTCATGATGGGAAGGACGATCTTAAAGAACACCTGAACCGGGTTGCAGCCGTCAATCATGGCCGCCTCCTCGATCTCGAGCGGGATGTTCTTTACAAAGCCGGCGAACATAAAGACCGCGAGGCCCGCGCCAAAGCCCAGATAGATAAAGCAGATGTTGAACGGCGTGTTGAAGCCGATGCGGTCCGCGAGGTTGGACAGCGTGAACATGAGCATCTGGAACGGTACGACCATCGAGAAGACGAACAGGTAATAGAAGAAGTTCGAGATCTTGCTGTTGACGCGCACCACGTACCAAGCGCACATGGAGCAGCACACCAAGATCAGCACGACCGACGTGACCGTGATAATAAGCGAGTACATAAATGCCGAGGCAAAGCCCTGCTCGTTAAGAGCGTGCACGTAGTTTGCGAGGCCGTTGAACGTCTCGGGCGTGAGCAGATCGAACGCCGTGGTGGTGCTGATTGCGGTCGCTTTCTTAAAGGAATTGAGCGCAATCATGAACACGGGGTAGATCCATGCGAGCGACAGAATCGTAAAGAAGATCGAGAGCGCGCGGTTGATAGCCTTATCGCGTTTCATTACTGCTGCACCTCCTTGGACCTCGTGGCCTTAAGCTGGATCATAGAAATAGCGACAACCAGGATGCAGAAGATAACTGCCTTGGCCTGACCGATGCCCTGCCATGCGATGCCAGCACGCGAATAGAACGTGTTGTAGATGTTCAGGGCGAGCATCTCGGTGGAGTGCGCCGGGGCGCCACCGGTAAGGGCGAGGTTCTGGTCGAACAGCTTAAAGCCGTTGGTGATGGACAGGAACAGGCAGATGGTGATCGTCGGCATCAGGTTAGGGATCTTAACCTTCCAAAACGTCTGCCATGCCGTGGCGCCGTCGACCTTGGCGGCCTCGATGTAGTCGGACGGAATGGACTGCAGACCAGCGATGTAGATGATCATCATGTAGCCGACCTGCTGCCACAGGGTCAGGATGATAAGGCCCCAGAAGCCAGCGGCGGAGTTGAGGGCGATGAGCTGGGCGCCCACGTTGGAGAGCAGGCAGTTGATCAGAATCTGCCAAATGTAGCCCAGCACGATGCCGCCGATCAGGTTAGGCATAAAGAAGATCGTACGGAAGATGTTGGTGCCCTTGAGCGCCTTGCGGGTGAGCGCCTGCGCGATGGCCAGCGCGATCACGTTGATGAGCACCGTCGACAGGAAGGCAAACGCCACCGTAAAGAAGAACGACGTGGAGAACTGCGGATCGGACAGCGCGCGCACGTAGTTCTCGATACCGACAAAGTGCGCGTTATTGATGGTAATAAACTGGCAGAACGAGAGATAGAAACCCTGGATAAAGGGAATCACGAACCCGATCATAAACGCCAGGCACGTGGGCAGCATAAAGAGCGGCCACCAGCGCTTGAGTGCTTTGCCCATAGAAGGGTCCTTTCAATATGCAGGGGGCGGGCAAACCTACGTCTGCCCGCCCCCTGTCGCTAATCAGATAGCTTGGGCAGCAACTGCTTACTCGGAAGCAGCCTTCTCGGTCTTCCAGCCATCGACGAAGGCGTTCTTGACGCCGTCCCACTTGGTGTTGTCGGCAGCATAAGCGATGAGAGCCTGCTTGAGGTTCTTCTTCCACTCCTCAGAGGGGATGTAAACGAAGTCCCAAGCGACGGTCTTCTTGCCGTCCTTGGCCATAGCAACGGCCTGCTGCGAGAAGACGTTGGTGGTCTCCTTAGCGCTCTTGAACGGGGCGGTCAGACCCATCTTGTCAGCGATGATGCTGGTGGCGGTGTCAGAAGTGACGCACCAATACATGAAGTCCTCGGTGGCCTTCTGGGCATCCTCGGAAGCCTGGGAGCTGACGCACCAGTAGTTCTCGCCGCCGGAGCACAGGCCCTGGTTCTCCTCGCCATCGACGCCGATGTAGATCGGCAGCATGCCGAGCTGGTCGTCGGTCATACCGGCCTTGGTGAGGTCGGCGTAGGCCCAAGAGCCGTTCTGGTAGAAGACGGCCTTGCCGGTTGCGAACTCGTTGGTGGCGTCGTCACCGGTCTTGGAGGCGAGCTGCGAAGGATCGCAGGTGGAGTCGGTGATATACAGGTCGAAGATCTGCTTAAAGTTGTCGAGATACTCGCCCTTGATCTCGTCGTCCTCCTGATTGTGCTCCTTCTCGAACTCGTAGTAGAGCGGGAGGTTGGCGAGGTGCGTGGTGTAGCGCCAGCTGGAGGAGTCATCCATACCGGCGGAAGTGAAGGCACCGTCAACGCCCAGCTCGTCCTTGCGGGCCTGGATGTCATCGGCGCAAGCCTTCAGCTTGTCGAAGGAGTTGATGTCCTCGGCCTTGTAGCCGGCCTTCTCGAGGAGCTCCTTGTTGTAGATGATGCCGTAGCTCTCCTGAACCCAGTCGATACCCAGATCCTTACCGTCGGACTGCAGCGCCAGGGAGTCGTCGATGAGCTCGCCGCGGAGCTTGGTGTCGGAAAGATCGGCGCAGTAGTCCTTCCAGTTCTTAAGGCCGGTGGGGCCGTTGACCTGGAACAGCGTCGGAGCGGAGCTCTTGGACATCTCGGACTTGAGCTTCTCCTCGTAGGTGTTGGAGGCGGCGGTCACGATCTTGACCTCGACGCCCTTCTCCTTCTTGTACGCCTTGGCGATCTCCTTCCACTCCTTGTCGACCTCGGGCTTGAACTGGAGGAAGTAGACCTCGGCAGCGTCACCAGAAGCAGAGGAGCCGGAGCCGGCAGAACCACCGCAGCCCACGAGACCCAGACCAAGAACCGCAGCCGCGGAACCAGCAAAGCCCAGGAACTGCCTTCTGCTCATTTCGTTCTTCATTACAATCCACCCTTTCACACCATGGCGGCACCCTTTGCCGCCGCCTTCGGAGATTGGCTCGGGGACTTTGCCCCTTTTGCTGATTTGTACAATACGCTATTTGGCTAGTTGTTTGAACAAGTATTACTAGAGCGGTAGAAAAACTTCGGTGAACGGTAATTTCGACTTGATACTTGACAAGTTTTGTATAAACAATTATTTGTTATCGAATGCAGAGAAAACGCCCGATCAAGCCGATGCATCGTCGGTTTGACCGGGCGTTTTCGCTTTGAGGGCATGAGTCTCGTCAGGCTGCGAGCTAGCCGGCTATCGCTTGGAATTGACGCGGTAATGGAAGATCTCGGGGTGTGTGCGGGCATGCGTGACCTCGAACAAGATGCCGTCCGAGGTGTACGACTGGCTCTCCATAACGGCGACGCAGTTGTACTTGCCAAGGTCCAGATAGCTGCAGTCCTCATCGTTGGCGAGCTCGACACTCACCGTACGACGGCTCGCCATCACTTTGACGCCGCGCTTGTGCTCCAGATAGCCGTAGATAGAATCCGCCGCGATCTCGGGGGTCAGGCCCTTGGCGACCGACGCCAAAAAGTAGCCATGGTCCACTTGGCGCGCGCTGCCGTTGAGGCTTCGGACACGCACTACGCGAATCAGCTCCTCGCCCACCTTAAAGCCCAGGCGGCGAGAGAGTTGCTCAGTGCAAATCAAATGTTCAAAAGACTTGACCTCGGTCGATGCGACGGCATTGTTGCGTTTTGCGAACTCGCCAAACGACTCAACCTCTTCGAGTGCGCCCAGCATGTCGGTTTCGCCCTTAAGCCAAATAACGCGCACGCCCTTACCGTGTATAGGCTGCACAAACATCTGGTCGGCCAGCATGCTCAAGGCGCGTCGAACGGTATTGCGCGTGCAGCCAAACTCCGCGGTCAGCTCGGATTCGGTTGGCAGCATCTCCTGAAACGCATAGGTCCCGTTAATGATGCGCGAACGGATCTCGCGGTAGATTCCTTCGTAAATCGCTTTTGGCATGATTTCACCTCTAATGAATATGTATGGCTAGGCACGATAGCATTTCTTAAAGTTGTTTAAACCGATTATCGGTAAAGCACGGATTATTTACCGTCGACGGTTCCCCCGAAACCCAAATCGGACCGAATCAAAACCGTCAATGCGGCAAGCAGCCAGTCCTCTACAATGAGTTCATTGTTTAAACGTTCTTGCTCGCACAGCATGTTGCATCCGGAAGGCATATTATGCTGCAGAAAATCCAACGTTTTGGCGGAGCCATGTTCGCGCCCGCCATGCTGTTTTCTATATCAGGCCTCATGGTCGGCATCTCCGCCCTCGCCACGACCGTAGACATCGTCGGCGATCTCGCCGTATACGGAACCCCTTGGTACGTTTTCTGGACCATCATCCAGCGCGGCTCGTGGACGGTCTTTAAACGTCTCCCGCTCCTTTTTGCCGTAGCGCTGCCTATCGGTCTTGCCCAAAAGCAACCGGCACGCTGCTGCCTCGAGGCACTCGTGGCCTATTTTGCCTATTGCTTCTTTTTGAGCGAGATCATTAAGCTGAGCGGAGACAACCTTGGACTTAAGTACCCATCATCTTTGACCCCCGCCAGCGGCATCACCGTCATCGACGGCATCAAGACGCTCGACACCGGCATTATCGGCCCGCTGGCGGTGTCGGCAACCGTCGTTGCCATCCATGACCGCTTCTACGATGCCAAGGTTCCCGATTGGCTCGGCACCTTCTCGGGTTCCTCGCTGGTCTACCTCATCAGCTTTTTTGCCGTGTTTGCCCTTGCCGCCATCTCGGCCGCCATCGTGCCCTTCGCATACGCTGTGACCGAAACGCTGCGCCACGCACTTGCGGGCGTCGGCCCCTTCGGCGTGGGCATCTTTGTGTTTTTGGAGCGAGCGCTCGAGCCCATGGGGCTGCACCACCTGCTCTACATGCCGATCTACTACGACAACCTGGTCATTAACGACGGCATCTACGCCACGTGGACCAACCTGCTCCCCATTCTCTCCCATAGCACGCGCCCTTTAAATGAACTTGCGCCCTGGGCAGGTTTTACCGCCACCGGCTGGGGCAAGCTCTTTGGCCTTCCCGCCATCGCGGCAGCATTCTATTTCACCGCCAAACCCGAACGCCGCGCCGGCCTTAAAGTCATCCTTTTGCCCGCCATCGTCGCCTCGGTGGTCTGCGGCGTCACCGAGCCGCTCGAGTTTCTCTTTATGTTCACCTATCCCGGACTCTTTTTGCTCTACGCCGTCCTATCCTCCTGCCTTGCCATGACCATGAACTTCTTTGGCATCGTCGGCATCTTCTCGGGCGGTCTCATGGAAATGACGGCCTTCAACTTCATCCCACTCATGCGAATGCATGCCGGCTCCTACCTTTTGGCGCTCGGTATCGGTCTTGCCTTTAGCCTCATCTTTTTTGTTAGTTTTCGAGCACTCATCTTGGTCTATGACCTTAAGACGCCGGGCCGCGAGGATCATGTCTCCAATCGCGCGGCAATCGATCGTTTAACCGGAAGCGGCTTTGCCAAAGAGCAATCTCCCAATGGCGAGGTCAGTATTCAATCCGATCAAGATCACGTCCTCGCTGAGCGGGTAATTCAGCTTTTAGGTGGCGTTGGCAATATCGTGGGCGCAACCAACTGCGCCACGCGCCTGCGCGTCGAGGTCGCAGACCCTTCCATCGTTGCAGATAATGCGTCGTTTGTCGCGGTGGGCGCCAAGGGCCTCATCATTACGGGCAAGACCGCCCAGGTGATTATTGGCATCTCCGTTCCCCGCGTTAAAGAGCATTTTGACCAGATCATGGGCCTAGAGCCGGGATTTGTGCCCACCACCTCGGCCTCCCCTGCCGCCAGCGCAGCCCATAAGCGCGGCGATATCTGCTTCTTCGATATCGACGGAACACTCGCCTGGCAAGACCCTCGAGTGGCACAAGAGCTTCCCGAGAGCGAGCGAGACCTCTCCCCCTATCCCAATGAAGCGGTCTCGCAAGCCATCCGTGATTTTGTCGCCAAGGGCAATATGGCGTTTATCTGCACAGGGCGCACGCTGAGCTGCATCCATCCAAAGCTGCTCGAGCTGCCCTGGACCGGCATCGTCTGCCTCGCGGGTGGCTATGTCGAACTTGAGGGACACGTGATTCGCGATTTGGCGATGACGCCCGGCATGCTGCAGCGCCTTGCTCCCATTCTTGAGCAATCGGACGAAGTGATTCGTTTTGAGGGACTCAATGGCGTCGTTCGCATGAGTGCCGATGCGCCCGACGCCCCGGGATACGCCCGCACCGTGGGCGATGCAATTACGCAGCTGCAACATTACAGCGCCTACAAGATCTTAATGTCCACGTCGCTTGCCAACCGCATCGCTCAGGATCAAGCGTTTGAGCCGCTGCTCTGCTTTAACGAGCTCGAGCTCGAAGTGACCGAGATTTCGCCTCGCGAATGCACCAAGCGCGAGGGTATCCAGTCCGTACTCGACGCCCTCGATCCCCACCACGGAACCGTATACGGCATCGGCGACGCCAGCAATGACGTCTCGCTGATGAACGCCGTCGACGTTGGCATCGCCATGGGCAATGCACCGGACTATCTCAAAAAGCGCGCGGACTACATCACCGACTCGGTCGACAAAGATGGCGTCGTCAAGGCGCTCGAGCACTTTGGACTGGTCTAACTACGAAACTCGTCCGACATGCGCCGTTGCCTTAAATCCCCAAACCTGCCACGCAGGCAGGCACAATGTGGCAATATGTTGCCTGCACACTACATCGATGCAACCTAAGAAAGAATGCGAGAACCCGTGTCCAGTCCGTTTACCTGCTTTTTAGCCCAGCACTTTGACCAGATTAATGACTATCTGGCCACGTTCTTTGACGGACAGGCGACCTCTGCCGATATCGAACGCTACCTGTACGCGCCGCTCTCGGCTTTTACGGCCAACGCCGGCAAGCGCCACCGCCCGCTTATCTGCATGCTCGCCGCAACCGCAGTGGGCGGTAGCTTTGAGAGCGCCCGCAGCGCCGCGGCGGCTATCGAGCATTTCCAGTCGGGTGCGCTCATCCACGACGACATCGCCGACAACG
Source organism: uncultured Collinsella sp. (assembly GCA_900544875.1). GTDB lineage: Bacteria > Actinomycetota > Coriobacteriia > Coriobacteriales > Coriobacteriaceae > Collinsella. The sequence goes on from UQWS01000018.1 coordinate 22,447, forward strand.
GACAGCTTCGTCGAGGCAAGCCCTGCATGCACCTTACCGAGGGCACGGGGCTCGCCATCAATTGTGGCGACCTGGCGCTCACCATGGTCACCAAGACGGTTCTCGACGATCCCACGCTCGAGTCCGACGTGAAGCTGCGTGTGCTCCACGAGCTTACCGAGATGATCGTCCGCACCATCGAGGGTCAAGCGCTTGACCTGGGTTGGGTCCGTGACGAGCGCTTTGATATCTCGGTTGATGACTACCTGGACATGGCGACGCACAAGACCGCGTATTACAGCGGAGCCACGCCGCTTGCCGCCGGAGCCATTATCGGCGGCGGCAGCGAAGAGCAGGTCGAGGCGCTACGCGCCTTTGGCCTGCACACCGGCCTTGCCTTTCAGATTCAGGACGACCTGCTCAACTTGGTCGGCACCAAAGAGGCCGCCAACAAGGACTTCCGCACCGACATCACCGAGGGCAAACGTACGCTCGTTGCCGTGCACGCCCTGTCTGATGAGCGCCATCACGACGAGGTCGAGGCAATCCTTTCCTCGGGCACCGAGGACCCCACGCAGCTCGCGCGCGCCGTGGAGATCTTCCAGGAGACCGGCTCCATCGATTACGCCCACACCTATGCGCTCGACCTGACCGCTAAGGCCAAGGCCGCTATCGAAGGCGTCGAGCTCGACCCGCATGCGCGCGAGCTCTTCCTCTCAATGGCAGATTTCTTTGTGGAGCGTCTTAACTAGCGGGGGTCATAAAACCTGTGGGCAGCGAGTTTGGGTACAAGTTGCTACACTGTTGAGTGCATGTTTATGCATTGTCTCGCGTTGTCTATCCGACACGCGCTCAAAATAGTACGAATCGTACGCCGAAAGGGGTTCGTTCATGGAACCTATTACTACGGGCATGCAGGGAGCAGCCGTCGAGGATGTTCAGTCCCGCCTTCTGCAGCTCGGTTACACCATCGATGCCGACGAGGTCGCCGACAAGCGCTTTGGCACCACCACCGAGCAGGCCGTTGGCACGTTTAGGCTCGATAGCGGCCTTGCGGCCGGTTATGCCGTCGATATCCCCTGTTGGAGCGCCCTGGTCGACGCCTCGTATAAGCTGGGCGACCGCACTCTGTATCTGCGCATGCCCAATTTCCATGGCGCCGATGTGCAGGCCCTGCAGCGCGCTCTCAACGTTTTGGGCTTTGCCTGTGGCGAAGACGACGGCTACTATGGTCCGCATACCGAGGCCGCCCTGCAGCAGTTCCAGGAAAATGTCGGCCTGTTTGCCGACGGCATGGCCTTCCAGGACACCTACGCCTACATCAACCGCCTGCATCATGTGTGGGAGGGCAAGCCCTCGGTCACCGAAGCCGAGTCTCGCATCGGTTTTGCTCGCGCCGCCAACGTGCTCGAGCGCTTCCAGATCGCCGTTATCGGTGAGGACCCCATCGCACGCAGCGTTGCTTCGCGCATGTGGAACATCGCCACGGCAACGACCGACAACAGCGGCATGATGCTCTGCGACTCCGAGGTCCCAACCGACGTTGACCTGGTGCTCGAGATCGCAAGCGACGAGCTGCCCGCCGACGCCGCGCCACGCGCCACGATTGCCCTCGCCGAGTGCCACAACCTGGCCCAGCGCATCCGCACCGCCAATGTCGCCGCGCAGCAGAAGCCGGCTCGCATTCGCATTGAGCTCACGGGCATGACGCGCTACAACGGCACCTTCACGGCCAGCGACGCGCAGACGCTCGCTGTACGCCTACTCGACGGCGTTTGCGATGCCCTCGCAGATTAGGTAAACTAGACGAGTTGCTTTTGGGCAACACCACACATTGGGACGTAGTTCAACGGTAGAACTCCGGTTTTTGGTGCCGGCTGTTGGGGGTTCGAATCCCTCCGTCCCAGCCATTAAAACTGAGCGCCCTAAGCCCATAACAGCCCAGGGCGCTTTCTTGTGGGCAAGCGGAGGAATTCGAGCCCGCAAGGGTGCGGAGCTGAGGAAACGCGAAGCGTTTTCCAGCGCAGCACGCAAGGAGCGAAGCGACGCAGCGGGGCGCGGCCGCCGACCAGGCGGACGCGGAATCCCTCCGTCCCACACCAGCCAAGAGCCCCTCACGTCAAGCAAATCGAGCCAACGCCGCCAAGCGGAGGGATTCGAACCCGCAAGGATGCGGAGCGACGCAGCGGCGCGCGGCCGCCGCAGGCAGACGCGGTGTCGACACTTGGGGACGTTCCTAAGTGCCGACATTATAGGAACGTCCCCAAGTGCCGGCTCGGGACTATTTTCGAGGACTCTCCGAAGGACTGTGGCCAAAATACGGCAAATATGAGTACTGTTACCGTTGTAGCTACATTATTTTCGTTAATAAAAGAAGATCTTAATGAGACTTATTCGCATCAAGGTCTTCCTTTAATGAACACTTGAGGAGATACGGCAGCTTATCTGCTCGATCGACACGTCAAATCACCTTAAATGTGGTCAAAATTACTGCTACTAAAAGAGCATCAGTACTCATATTTGATGTTTTTTGGCCACGGCTCTTTATAGACACCCTGTACAGCGACGGTGGTAGATTTCGGAACGTATCCGTCAGCCCCGTTCCGAAAAGCGAGCCGCATGCAACGACCAAGCCACGACAGGCCCCGGGAGAGCGGGGACACCGGCTTAGGTTTATCGCGAGTTCCGCACGAACAGGAGGCCACTTAATGTGGCCTCCGTCGTGAGCAGGACTGTAGAGCAGGAAACCTAAGCCGGTGTCCCCGCTCTCCCGGGGCCGGCGGAATTTAGTTGTTCAGCATGCGGTCGAAGCTTCCCGAGTCGCCATCCCGATAGTCGGCGGTCATCAGAATCTCCTGCGGAATACGCCCGCCCTCGCGCAGCACGTTGCGGAACTGCACGCGCGTAACCATGGGCAGATCCTTGATCGTCGCCGCCAGGTTCTGCGGCACGCCCTGGTTGGCCGCCGCGGGCTCGCACTCGCCGCCGGCCTTCACGCGACGCTTATGCTCGGCGAGCATAGCGCGATACATGCCGGAATGCAGGCGAATCTCAACCACATTGGCATTGCGAGCCTGCTCGACGATGCGCGCGCCCTCGCGGTCGATATCGCCCACGTAGTAGACGTAGTTAAAGCGATAGCCAATCTCGGCCAGATAATCATCCAGTGCGTGCGAAACGCTCGCCTTGCAGCCACCGCCAAAGATCACGCCACCCACCTTGGTGCCAAAGAGCTTGGCGTGCTTGCGGCCACGCAGCAGCTTGACGATCTCGTCGTAGGTGTCCAGGTTCTCGACCATAATGAACGGCTTATCGGCGCCCAGCGTAAAGAAACCCGTAAAGTGCACGGGGCGGTTGGGGGCGACCTTAATCGCCTGCATGCTGATGCCCTTTTCGGTCATGCGCCTTATCAGGCGCTCACCGTGCTTGCCGTCAAAAGCCTTCTCGTCGTTAAAGATCTGGTAGGCACGCTGGCGGCGCGAGGCAACCGGCGTATCGGCACCTCGGTTCTGCTCGATCCAAGCCTGGATGATTGCGATTTCCTCGGCAATCTTGCGGTTGGACATCTCGTTGTGCTGAGTGCGCTGCGGAGCCTTTTTGCCGTCCTTGCCCTCGACCTTTACGATCTGTGTCTGCTGCTCCTTGATCTTAGAGAGCGCCGTAGGCGTAGGGACAACCTTGAGCAGCTGCCTACCTAAAACGCGGGCAAGGGCAAACGCCGAGACCTCGCCGTGGACGGACGACTTGGACTGCTGGGCAGCAGTATCTGCTGCGGCAGACTCCGGCTTCTTCTGAGACTTGCGCTTAGAATCGCCTTGGGAATTGCGCTCGCGCTTCGGCATAGACACCTGCTTCTGCGGACGATCGGACTTGCCCTCCTTCGCCGGCTGGCGCTTAGGCTGCTCCGAAAAAACCTCGGCAGTCGCATCCTCGTCCTGCGGCGTGGTCTTCTCGGTTGCAGTCTCGGCATGGGAACTGCGGCCCCCACGATGGCGACGGCGGCGAGGCTTGCTCGACGCGCTCTGCTCCGTCCGCTCGTCAGTAGGCTGCTGGCCCTTGGCCTCGGCAGCAACCTCAAGCTGCGGCTCAACAGGCTTCTGCTCGCGAGCCGCCGACTCAACGGTTTTCTCGGTTTGTTCGGCCTTCTCGGCCTGAGCGGTCGAAGCCGGCTCGCCCTTCTCCTGACGCTTTACGGGATATGCGCGTCCCGCAAAACCGCGGCCGGGACGGCACGAAGCCGGAGCCCTCTTGGCAGACTCCTCAGCATCGTCTGCAACCTCGGAAGGCTCTTCAACCTCATGCGCGACATCCCGCCGCGCAGCCTTAAAGTGAGCACCGCGACAACGCTTGGGCTCTTGGACCTTCACGGGCTTTTGCTCCTGCGCGGGCTTCTGCGACTCAGCGGCAACCTCGGTCTCAACAGCCTCGGTATCGAGCTCATCCTTCTGAGCCACGGCGCGACGGAAGCGCTCCTGCTGGGCACGGCGCTGTGCATCGCGTTTGCCACCCCCGCCAAAACCGCCGCGGCCGGCCTTGGCCGTAAAGGCGCGAACGACGCTCTCGTCAAGCAGCTCGTCGGTATCGACATGCTCGCGCGGAGCCGTTTCCACCGAAGCGGGCGCCTCGACAACGTCCTCGACGGTCTCTTCGGCAACCTCGACGGGCTGCTCCTGGACATCGTTAATCTCGACATTAATGGTGTAAAAGGCAGGGCGGCCGTTAATGCCGCTGCCCTCGATCTTGGTAACGATCTTTGCCGCGATGAGTTCGTCGCGCATCGCCTTGGTGTCGCATTCCTTATCGACGGAGCGGAAAATCTGCGCCAGCGCGCTCGACTTGATCTTGAGTGCCTTGCGGCAGAGCAGGTCGTAGGCAACCAGCTTAGCGCGCTCGGCAGAAAGCGACGTCTGGCTGCTCAGACGCTCAGCCAGGGCATCGACATTATTTTGGTTATCGGAATATACCGTCTTGGCCACGGGGCCCCTTTCATATGTACACATATACGTTTATATGGTACAACGCGCGAGCCTATCCACGCAAAACATCTGCGAGGACGCCCTTGCATCACCCGTTCTCGCAAGAAAAAAGACCGAATCCGCGTCGTTGCGGACCCGGTCTTTCCGAGTCATATGGATGGAACGGTTAGTCCATCAAGCCGACTAGGCCTTGGCAGCCTCGGCGTCGGCGGGAGCCTCGGCAGCAGCGGCGCGGCCATACTCGGCCTTGCCCATCTCGGACCACTCGGGCTCCTCGTCGGGCATGGAACCGGCCTCCTTGCCGAAGAACTCCTTGAGGCAGTTGACGGTAACGATGAGGCCCAGGACCATCAGCAGGACGGCGAAGACGAGCTGCAGGCCCTTGGTAGCGGCGACGGAGACAGCGGCCGTGGTGGCGGTAGCCGGGATGGTACCGAAGAAGCCGTAGGCCTGGACGGCGGTCATGCAGCCCATGGCGCTCTGGACCAGCGAGGTGAAGGTGCAGCAGAGCAGGAAGGCGACGGGCACGTAAAGCATCCAACCCTTGCGGCCGGTGCACTTGCAGAACACGGCGAGGGTGATCATGGTCATGCCGCCGAGCAGCTGGTTAGAAGCACCAAAGAGCGGCCAGATGTTGGCATAGCCACCAAAGGCGAGGGCGAGACCAGGAAGCAGGGTAACGACCGTGGCAAACCAGGGGTTGCCGAGGACTTTCATGTAGCCGGCCTTGGACTCGATGGCCAGGGCGTCGTTGGTCTGGGCAAAGAACTCGGAGAACGAGGTGCGGGCGATACGGGCGACGGCGTCGAGCGAGGTCAGGGCCAGAGCGGAGACGTTCATGGTCATGAAGACGGTTGCGAGCGTGCCGTCAACGCCGAAGGCCTGCATACCGCGGGAGATGCCGGCGGCGAAGATCTGGAACGGGGTGGAAGCGACGCCGGCGTTGAGGGCGCCAGTACCGGCGGTGTTCATATCGGAGAACATGATGCCGGCGACGATAATGGCAAGGATGCCGACGAAGGACTCGACGATCATGGCGCCATAACCGACCTTGACGGCGTCCTGCTCCTTCTCGACCTGCTTGGAGGAGGTACCAGATGAAACGAGACTGTGGAAACCGGAGAGAGCACCGCAAGCGACGGAGACGAACAGGACCGGGAACATCATGCCGGAGGCAGTGGAGAAGCCGGTGAAGACCGGAGCGGTGATAGTGGCCTGACCGTTGACGCCCAGGACGACGATGCCGAGGACAGCGCAGACGATCATGACGATCATCATGATGGAAGTGAGGTAGTCACGCGGGGTCTTGAGCATCTGGATGGGCATAGCGCCAGCGAAGACCAGGTAGACCATGACGACGGCGAACCACTGGAACTTGTCCAGGTAGACCGGGAACTGCATACCGACGGCGAACATGAGAACCATGAGGACCACGCCGGTGACGAACTCGGCAGCGCCGGTGAGGTTGAACTTCTTCTGGGCCCAACCAAAGGCGATAGCGACGAAGGTGAACAGGATGGAGATGGTACCAGCGCAGCCGGCGGCATAGGACTTGGTGAAGTCGATGGCACCGGTAGCAGCACCAGAAGCGTCAACGGCCGGGGTGAACATGAACGTCTTGCAGACCATGTCGGTGAAAGCGGCGATGACGATGATGCAGAACAGCCAGCAGAACAGCAGGAACAGGCGACGGCCGGTCTTGCCGATGTACTTCTCGATGAGCTGGGCCAGGGACTTGCCGTTGTTCTTCATCGAGGCGTACAGGGCGCCAAAGTCGTGGACGGCGCCAAAGAAGATGCCGCCGACGAGGACCCAGAGCACGACGGGAAGCCAGCCGAAGGCCATGGCGACGATCGTACCCGTGACAGGGCCGGCACCGCAGATCGAGCTGAACTGGTGCGAGAACGCGGTAAAGGCGGAGACGGGCGAGAAGCTGTTGCCGTCCTTCATGCGCTTGGCCGGCGTGAGGGCCTCTTTGTCAACGCCCCACTTGTTGGCCAGCCATCGGCCATAGCCCAGATAGCCGCAAGCGAGCACCGCCGCGGCCACAACCATGAGCAAAACTCCGTTCATTACATTTCCTCCTCTAAAAAGAACTTCCCAGACATAAAAAATGAGGGCCGTCGGTTGCGCTCGACGGCCCTCATCTTCATCAGCCGCCCGTTATCGTACGGGCTAGCTGTATGTGCTAACCCGCATCAGATAATTACTACGCTGATAATGTTTAGCTGATGCGTGAACATGTCTAAGAAATCCTCTTCGATCATGATGTGAACGATCCGTGCGTGTTCACATCCCCCAGTGGTTGAAACGCAGTATGAAACTTTAGTTACCTAAAGTCAACGCAAATATGTAATGAATTTTCAGCTTTTTTTGAATTTCTCGGTATAAAACGCCACTGACCTCGGACTTTACCCGACAAAAGTTTTTGCATGAGAGATGCCCCTCGGGGGCGGATATAAGGTTTATCGCGAGTTCCGCACGCAAAGAAGGCCACTTAATGTGGCCTTCTTCTTGCGCAGGACTGTAGAGCAGGAAACCTTATATCCGGCCCCTCCGGTCGGGGACCGCACCCATACGACTACAGCGTCATGTTTGGATCGGCATCGACGTCGAACGGCGAGATTTCACCTCGGTCGAATTTACGGCGGGCGACCTCCGCGATCATGGCAGCGTTATCGGTGCAGGCAGACAAGGGCGGCACCGTCACGCGGATCCCCTGACGCCCGAGCTTCTTGATCATCATTTCGCGCAGATGCGGATTGGCCGAAACGCCACCGCCGATGCAATACTCCTTGCACCCGGTGGCATGCAGGGCGTTTTTGGCCTTCTTGTACTGCACGTCAAAGACCGCCGCCTCAAACGAGGCCGCCAGATCGGGCAGATGAATCGTGCGCCCGGCCTTGGTCTCCTGCTCGATGTAGAGCGTCACTGCCGTCTTGAGGCCTGAAAGCGAGAAGCGGTAGTCCCCCCTGCTGTTAAGCGCGCGGGGAAAATCGATTGCCTTGGGATTACCCGTCTCGGCAAGCTTGGAGATGATGGGGCCACCGGGGTAGCCCAGGCCCAGCGCCTTGGCAACCTTGTCGAAGGCCTCGCCCACGGCGTCGTCGAGTGTCTCGCCAAGCACCTCGTAGTCGCCCCATGCCTTTACGTGCACGAGCATGGTGTGCCCGCCCGAGACAAGCGTAAAGATAAACGGGGGCTTAAGGTCGGGCTGCGCCAACAGGTTGGCAAACAGGTGACCCTCCAGATGATTGACGCACACGAGCGGCTTGCCGGCAGCATACGCAAAGCCCTTGGCAAAGGCGACACCCACCACCAGGGCACCCACCAGGCCCGGACCTTGCGTCACGCCCACGGCGGCAAGCTCACTTGGCGCAATCGCCCCACCCTCAAGGCCAAGCGATGCCGCGGCATCTTCAAGCGCCGCATCTACGACGCTCACAATCACCTCGACGTGCTTGCGCGAGGCAATCTCGGGCACCACGCCGCCAAAGCGAGCATGAAAATCAATCTGCGTCGACACCTGGTTGGCCAGCATCTTGCCGTCCGCATCGATAATCGCCACAGCCGTCTCGTCGCAGGAGCTCTCAATGGCAAGAACTAGGCGACGGCGCTCGATTTCGGCACGCTCCTCAGCGGTGCGCTCGGGCGCGGGCAGCGGCCATGCGCGCTGTTCGGCAGCAGTTGGCTCGGGCGAGGCATTGTCGAGAGGAAGCACCAGGGGCAGCGGTGCCGTCATGACGATGGCATCCTTACCGGCACCGTAGTAGCCACGGCGACGACCCGCCTCGGTAAAGCCCAGGGCGGCATAGAGTGCAATTGCGCCCTCGTTGCCGTCCTCGACCTCAAGCGAAGCCGTAGTGCAGCCGAGCATCTGCGCGTCATAGCTCACGTGCGACAGAAGCTTGCGGGCGATACCCTCACGACGATGAGACGAATCGACGGCAACGTCCATAATCTGCACGTCCCCGTCGACAACCATACCGCCGGCAAGGCCCAGCAGCTGGCCGTCGTCGTGCGCCACCCACCAGCTACGCGGAGCGGCAACGTCCTCGCCCAGCTCGGACAGGAACATGCTCGGCGTCCACGCCTCGTGTCCGGCGCCTTCAAAGCAGGCGGTCTCCAGTGCGCTCGCGCCCTCGGCATCCGCCGCGCCCATGGGGCGGAATTGCAGGTGACGTCCGGCGAGCTCGTCGGCAACGCCCGTAATTTCGCTCTGCTCGCTCTCGGCAAGACCGAGGCGCTTGCGCTCGTTTTCCTCGGCATCAGAAAGGCGCGTATAGATCGGTAGGACGCGGGCCGGGTCGCCGTCACCCGCGGCATGCGCAAGGATGAGGCCCTCGCCCGAAGGCCACCACAAGTCGCGCTCTACGCAACGAGCGGCCTCATCCTCGCCCAGCAGCTTGCCATAACGCACGAGACCGTCGCCAGTCAGCTGAACCTGGTCCCAGTCCGCGGCTTGGCGCCACTCATCAAGCGCCACGGCAGCTTTGACCACGCGCTCGCGCTCAAACTGACGCTCGGGGCCCTCGTCGCTCAGCACATACAAAGCCGGATACACCTCGCCGCGCATGGCATCGGCCAGAATGCCGAGCTTGCCACGCACGCCAGCCTTCCATGCCGTCCAGGCGCAGGCATCGAGTGTCGACACACCCAACAGCGGCACGTTGGCACCGCGCGCCAAGCCCTTGGCGGTGGAAATGCCGATACGCACGCCGGTAAACGAACCCGGACCGCGACCGACAACGTAACTGCCCACGTCGGCACGGTCCATGCCAGCCTGAGCAAGCACGCTGTCAACGGTATTCACGAGCTCCACATTGGCATGGCGACGGCACATATGGTCGCCACTCGCCAGCTTCGCCTCGCCCGTCTGCCCATCAATCCAGCTTGCCGCGCAGGCAAGCATATCGGTCGAAGTATCGAGCGCTACCACCAGCGCGTAATCGTTATGCAAGCTCATCTTGTACAGCCTTATCAATCAAATCGGAAAGCTTCGCTGCGCGCTCGCCGTGCGCCTCGAGCGTTATCATTCGCACGTCGCTATCGTCCTCATCGCGCTTAAGCGTTACCGAAAGATACTCGTCTGTCAGTTCGTCCTGGAACTGTTCGCCCCACTCCAACAGACAGGCACCCTCATAGCCCAGTACATCGAAAATGCCCGTATCCTCGAGCTCGTAAGCATGCTCCAGACGGTACAGGTCAAAGTGGAACAGAGGAATACGCCCCTGGTCATGAACAGCCATGAGTGCAAATGTGGGGCTCGTGACCATATGACCGTCGCCCAGACCACGCGAAACGCCCTTGGTAAAGTGGGTTTTGCCCACCCCGAGGCCGCCGGTCAAGATCAGCACATCACCATCTTCCAGGCACGGCGCAACCAGCTCGCCAAAATGCTCCGTATCAGCAGAGCAAGCCGTTTTATAAATACCTACCCCCAGGCGCTCCAGGGACATATATGCTCCTTATTATTCCGAGGCACCCTCTGGCGCGGGGTGTCGCTCCAGATAGTCGCCCAGCATCTTAAAGTCTTCCTCCAGCAACTCCTGCCACGCCGGATTGCGCAGCGCCGCCGCAGGATGAAACGTCGGCATCACCACAAAGTGCCCCATCTGATGGAACCTGCCGCGCAGCTTGGTAATGCCAATCTCGGTCTTGAGCACAAAGTGCGTTGCGGGGTTGCCGAGCGTCACGATGATCTCGGGCCAGATGCTTCGAATCTGCTCGCGCAAAAACGGTGAGCAAGCCAGCACTTCCTCGGGGCGCGGATTGCGGTTTCCCGGCGGGCGACACTTAAGCACGTTGGCGATATAGACATCCTCGCGCTTAAGACCTGCCAGGGACAAAATGCCGTTGAGGTCTTCACCCGCCGCACCCACAAAGGGTTCGCCCTGCAAATCCTCGTTACGACCCGGTGCTTCACCAATAAACATGACGCGGGCGCGGGGGTTTCCCACGCCAAACACGATATTGTGGCGCGACTGGTAGAGCTGGCAGAGGTGACAATCGCCCAGAACAGCCTCAATCTCCTCGAGTGCGACCTCACGTGGCGCCTGATGGGTATGGCCGGGGATGTGCATGACGCCCATGGCGACTCCTACACGTAGACCTTGTCGAGGCGCATGCCAAAGCCGCAGGCGACCTCGTAGTTAATCGTTCCGCGCAGTCGGGCCATCTCGTCCATAGTGATCTCGGCATCGCCATCGCGGCCGACAATAATCATCTCGTCACCATACTCGGCCTCGGGAATCTCGTGTGCCGGGTTGGACTGAATGGCGACCATAAACTGATCCATGCAGATATTGCCAACCTGACGCACGCGCTCGCCGCGATACAGCACGTCCATACGATTGGAAAGCGTACGCGATAGGCCGTCGGCATAACCGATCGGCAGCGTGCAGATCTGAACGCGCGTACGCGGTACGCGGTAGGTAAAACCGTAGCCCACACCCTCGCCCATCGCAGGGTGTGCCACGCGCGTCACGCGCGCATGGACGCTCATAACGGGATCGAGCTGCATCACGTGGCCGCTCAGCTCGCACGGCTGCATGCCATACAAGCCAACGCCGGCGCGAATCATATCAAAATGCATCGAAGGGTCGAGCATCGAGGACGGCGTGTTGGCGCAGTGCACGATACCGCACTCAAAACCCGCATCCTTAATGGCCTGAACGGCCTCGGTAAAGCGCTGGCACTGCAGCTTGTAGTCCCAGCCCGAAGGTTCATCGGCAGTGGCGAAGTGTGTAAATACGCCATCGCACTGAATGCCGCGATGGAAACTAATGCCGCGGACAAAGTCGAGCACCTGCGTGTAATGTACGCCGATACGGTTCATACCCGTCTCGATGGCGAGATGATACTTACCCACCTTGCCCGCCGCGACGGCGCATTCGCCATACGCAAGAGCAAAGTCAGACGTATAGACCGAGGGCATAATATCGAACTCGAGCAACGTCGGAATGGCTTCGATAGGCGGCTCGCTAAGGATGAGGATGGGTTTCGTGATCCCGCCCTGTCGGAGCTCAACGCCCTCGTTAACCGTCGCCACGGCAAACATGTCGGCTCCGGCCGAATACATGATCTTGGCGCACTCAACAGCTCCATGACCATAAGCGTCGGCTTTAACCACGCAGCATAGGCGCTGGCGCGGATTCAGCAAATTCTTATAGGCCCTCGTGTTGCGGCGAAGCGCCCCGCGGTCGATCTCGACCCAGGACCAACGCGTCAAATCGGCTTTATTCATAATTATTCATCCGACCCTTCGTCTGTGATTCCCAGATCATCGAGCGCATCCTTTGCCGCTAACTCCATGGCGGGACCGATCAAGTCGATAAGATCGGTCGCGATAACGCTCTTCTCGCCAAACTCCGTCGCCGCGGCAAAACCGGCATAGCTATGAAGTGCGACGGCATACGAGTACAGCAGCTCCCAACGGTCCATCTCGTCGCGCATGGTGGCCAGTGTGCCGGCCAGAATGCCCGCAAGGACGTCACCCGAGCCAGCGGTCGCCAACGACGCCGGGCCCGAGAGCGGCAGTAGCACGCGCTCAACACCGCAAATGGCCGTCGTTGGGCCCTTAGCGATAACAACGAGGTTATCGGAACCGGCGGCCCAGACAACCTTTTGCGCAGCAGCAATCGCGGTACCAAGGTCATTGACCTCATCGCCGGCAACAAGACGCGAAAGCTCGCGATAATGTGGTGTCATGACGAGCGGCTGCTCGCGACGATACATCTCGGGATTGCTGTCGATGCCGTCGATTGCAATCTTGGCAAGACAGTTGAGAGCATCGGCATCCAAGATAAGCGGCACGTCGAGCTCGAGCAGGCCCGAAACCACCTGCATGGCACCGGCAGACGTCGTCATGCCAGGACCGCACAGCACACAGCTGTATTTCTTGGCAATCTCACACACCGTCATGCGCGCAGCGGCACCAAAAGATCCGCGAGAATCAGATGGAATGGCAAAAACCGGAATCGAGGGGAGCGCCATGCGGATAAGGTTGGCACACGCATCCGGCGTCGCGACCGCCACATAGCCGGCACCTGCGCGAGCAGCGGACTTAGCAGCCATAATGGCCGCACCAGGATACTGCGCCGATCCGGCAACAATGAGCACCGAGCCGCGCGAGTACTTATCGATATTCGTGGGCAGCGGAGCAAAGTAGTCCACAAGGTCGCCGGGCTCAACAATCTCGGCAGCATGGTCGACATCGTCAATGACCTCATCAAGGCGGTCATACAGACCACCGCAGACCAGATCGCCTGCATATTCGGGACCGTCAGCGCTGTATAAGCCAATCTTGGGAGCAATCATCGTAACCGTACGCTCGGCACGAATGCAGTCATCATCAACCACACCCGTCTCGGCATTCAGGCCCGAGGGAACATCGATGGAAACAACACAATCGGCATTTTCATTGACCGTGGGAATCCAGATTGAAAACGGCGCACGGAGATCACCGTGAAAACCAGTACCAAAAATGGCATCGACTACAACATCAGCCTTATCGATCAGCACCTCCAGCTCATCACGAGAGGGGCCGACACACACGTGCACGTCGCGGCCAGCAGTGCGGCGAGCAACATGGCGAGCGAGAGCGGCAGGGATCTCATCCGGCTCAACCGGAGAGACGATATCAACATCAACGCCCTTATGCGTCAGAATGTCAGCGGCAACCCAGCCATCTCCGCCATTATTGCCAAAACCGACCAATACAAGAACGCGATCGGGGTTGAGCTTTAAAATCTCATTGGCGGCAAATTCGCCCGCCAACTCCATGAGTTCGGCCTTCGAGGTGCCCTCACGCTCGATGATATCTTCGAGGCGAACGACTTCCTCGGTACTCAAAACCGGTTTCATCTATGCTCCTAGCGCATCTTGTGGACCATCATCCAGATGTTCCGACAAAGCAGATTGTTGCAGCTGTTCGAGTTCATCCAGGACTGAACGAGCCTCTTTAAATGTCTGAGCAACGCGCTCCTTCGTGCTCACTTTCTCTTCCTTGGGTTTAGGTCGAGCATCCTCGGTGATCGCAATGGCATTAGCGACAGCCAAGTCACCCGTCAGGGTAATAGAAAGAGCAACCTCGACAACGCCCAATTCCTGGGCGATTTCGAGAGCGCGACCCGAAAGCAGCGCTTTTGGCTTGCCGAGCTTATCGCGCGTTACAGAAACGTCTTTACGGCCAACGCCCTGACTAAAGCCCGTTCCAAGAGCCTTAAGCACCGCCTCGCGAGAAGCAAAACGACTAGCATAGTGCGCGGCAGGGCGAGACGATGCGTCGCAATACGCACGCTCTTCATCGGTAAACACGCGTCGGGCAAACGCGGGCGTCTTCTCAAGGATTGATTTCATTCGGGAAATCTCGACGATATCAACGCCGATTCCGGCTTCGGCCATAATCACCTCCATGCTGCACAGACTAAGATATTGTAGCCCGTTCGCAGAAGATGCGACAAACGAGGGCTAAAATCACAGCGACAAAGAAGTGTTGGGCATCGAAACGCAAAAAAGGGGGAGGCCGCGAGGCCTCCCCCTTCTTCAGTTCAAGCGTACGGCTCGGTGCCGTCCACCGGTCAGCGGCGCCCTGGCCTCCCACGGGCTGGCCCCGCAGTACT
>UQWS01000019.1 GCA_900544875.1 uncultured Collinsella sp.
CGCGAGTTCCGCACGCAAAGGAAAGCACTTAATGTGCTTTCCGTCTTGCGCAGGACTGTAGAGCAGCAAACTTAACCCGCCCCGGCCCCCGATGGTCACAGACCGGCGGGGTAGACCGGTTAGATGGGTCTTTGATGCATGGGTGGTCTGTGCTCGTGCAAATGGGTATCATACTGTGGTTATTGCATCGACTCCGTGATGCATGTTTGTACGTTCCCGACGGTCGGTTTGCCAGAAGCGCCCCGCCGGTTGTTCCAGACCCGTTTCGAAGAAAGGAAACAACACTCACCTATGGCAGCTAAAAAATCATCTCCCTTGAAGATCATCCCGCTCGGCGGCTTAGATGGTATCGGCAAGAACATGACGGTCTTCGAGTGCGGCGACGACATGGTGCTCGTCGACGCTGGCCTCATGTTCCCCGACGATTCGCAGCCCGGTATCGACCTGGTGCTCCCGGATTACACCTACGTTCTGGAGAACGAGGAAAAGCTCCGCGGCATCATCGTCACTCACGGCCACGAGGACCACACCGGTTCGCTTCCGTATCTACTGCAGGACCTCAACAACAAGGTGCCCATCTTCTCGAGCAAGCTGACGCTCGGCTTTATCGAGGGCAAGCTCTCCGAGTTCCGCATTCGTGCACCCAAGTTCCGTGAGGTCAAGGGCGGCAGCCACGTCAATTTGGGTGGCATCTCGCTCGACTTCTTTTCGATGACGCACTCCATCCCGGGCGCTCTGGGCGTGTTCATCCGCACCAACCAGGGCACCGTTATGCACACCGGCGACTTTAAGCTCGACCAGACGCCCATCGACGGCGTCACGCCCGACTATGCCGCTATCAGCCGCTTTGCCAAGCAGGGCATCGACCTGCTGCTGTCCGACTCCACCAACGCCACGGTCCCCGGCTTTACTAAGTCCGAGGCCGAGGTTGGCCCCAATCTGTTGCATGCCATCAAGAATGCTCCGGGCCGCGTGTTCGTCGCGTCGTTCTCGAGCCACATCCATCGTCTGCAGCAGATCTGCGACGCCGCCCGCAAGTGCGGCCGCAAGGTCGTCGTGACCGGTCGTTCCATGCTCACCAACACCCGCGTGGCGCGCGAACTGGGCTATCTCAACATCGATGATGCCGATATCATCGATGCCTTCGACATTGACAACCTGCCCGATGACAAGATCGTCGTCATGTGCACCGGTTCGCAGGGCGAGCCGCTGTCGGCCCTGTCCCGCATGGCCAACGGCGAGCACAAGACGCTCTCCATCCACGAGGGCGATACCGTCATCCTCTCGGCAACGCCGGTCCCCGGTAACGAGAAGGCCGTTCAGCAGGTCGTTAACAGCCTCGCCAAGCTTGGTTGCGACGTGTGGGATAAGAACCGCGCCCTCGTTCACGTTTCGGGTCACGGCAGCCAGGAGGAGCTCAAGCTCTTGATGGCCATGGCCAAGCCTACGTACTTTATGCCGGTCCACGGCGAGGCCGTGCATCTGCGCGCCCATGCTCAACTTGCACGCAAGATGGGCCTCAAGGAAGATCATATCTTTATCCTCGACAACGGTGACACGCTCGAGATGCGTGGCGGTATCGTCAAGCGCGGTACGCCCGTCGAGTCTGGCGTCGTCTACGTCGACGGACTGCGTATCGGCGATACCGACCCCATCGTTCTGCGCGATCGTCAGAAGCTTGCCAACGACGGTATGGTCACGGCTGTCGCCATCGTTTCGCTCAAGCACAAGAAGATCGAGGCCATCGAGTTCTCGGGCCGCGGCGTCTCCTTTGCCATTGACGACCAGTTCTCCGAGGACGCCTCGGCGTTCATCATGAAGACGATCGAGAAGGGCAAGTTCAGCTTTACGAGCAGCGGTTCCGATGCCATTCGCAAGGCCGTGCGCGACTCGCTCTCTAACTTTATCTGGAGCCGTACGCGCACTCGTCCGATGATCATCCCGGTCGTCATGGAGGTTTAGTTTGGCGCGCGGATCTGCACAAAACGCCAAAGGCAATAAAGCCAACAACCAACCGGCATCTGCTAAGGGTGCCGGTTCCCATCTTCGTGCCAATAAGGGCCACGAGGCCGAGTTCGACGATTTTGAGCCCCTGGTCGAGCCTTCGGCCAATCGCGATATCGCTGGTGTGGTCATCGCCGTTTTGGCGATCGCGTCCTTCATTGCCGTGATCTCTCCGGCAACAGCGCCCGTGACGGCTGCGGTTGCCGGTTTCTACCACCTGGGCTTTGGTCTGGGCGCCTACGTGCTGCCGATCGTCATCTTGCTGTTTGCCGCCACGCTCTTTTTGGGTGAGGACTCGCCGCTCAACGTGCGCTCTGTTGCGGGCGGCGCCTTGGTCTTTATCGCCGTCGTCTCCATTCTTTCGCTGATGGTGCCGGGCACGAGCGATTCGTGCGACCTTATGTTTACGCCGCAGAACCTTTCCGTGTCGGGCGGCTACATTGGCGCCTTTATCGCAAGTGCCTTGCAAAACGCCTTGGGTAAACCTATCGCCATGGTTGTCTTGCTGGGGCTTGTCGTCGTTGGTTTGGTCATTATCGGCTTTTCGGTGGGTGGCGTTTTGCGCTCCGCACGCGATCGCGCTGCCGATTTTGCCGAGCGTCGACGTGCCGATGTCAATGCGAGCCCGTGGGGCGATGAAGAGGCCCTGTCTGTTCCCGGCGTCGCTCGTCCGCACCTGAGCATTTTGCGCCAGAAGGGGACTGACGCCGCGGTGACCACGGTCATGGGTGGCGATGTCGACCCGGTTTTGGATGACGACGAGGACGATGACCCGTTTGTCGACGTATCCGAGTCGGTTGAAGCCGAGCGGGCCAAGACCACGCTGCTGCCGCGCCGTCATGCCAAGAAGGGCAAGACTGCGCCTAAGCTCAATACGAGTGAGCCCGACCCGTCTTGGTCCGATAGCGAGATTGAGCTCACCGAGGGCGATGACGAGGACGACGAGGCTCCGATTGAGACCGCAAAGACAACTTTGCTGCCGCGTCGCCATGCAAAGCGCGGCCAGGTCACCGGACAGCTTTCGATGGAGGACGATCCGGACAAGGTTGACGAGTCCGAGCCGCCGTTTTCCGTGAATCCCGTCTCGGCCGCCCCCCAGATCCCCGACTTCCTGAAGCACCCCAAGGTCGCTGACGCCTCAACCTCTACGGCCTCTGCCGCTCCTGCTGCGGCTGACAATGGGGGAGCGAGCGACACCGCAACTGACGCCGAGGGCGAAGAAGAGGACGGCCTCAAGCTTCCGCCGCTCGAAATCCTGCATGCCAACCCGCAGTCGGCTTCCGCCGCGTCTTCGGACAAGGAGCTGGAGCAGACCGCTGAGTCACTGCAATCCACCTTGCTTGAGTTTGGCCGCAGTGCCCGCGTGGTCGGCTGGATCGCCGGCCCCACGGTGACGACCTTTAAACTGCAGCCCGGTGAGGGCGAGCGTGTGAGCAAAATCTCGAGCCTCGAGGACGATATCGCGCTTTCGCTCGCTGCCCAGTCGGTGCGTATCTTTGCCCCGATCCCCGGCACCTCGCTCGTGGGCATCGAGATTCCCAACCGCAAGCGCCAGAACGTCAATCTGGGCGACGTGCTGCCCTATGTGAAGGGCGGTCCGCTCGAGCTCGCCATCGGCCGCGACGCCGAGGGCACGCCGGTTGTCGCCGACCTCGCCAAGATGCCTCACCTGTTGATTGCCGGTACGACCGGTTCTGGTAAGTCGGTGATGATCAATTCCATCATCACGACCTTGCTCATGCGCGCCCTTCCCGAGGACGTTCGCCTGATTATGGTCGACCCCAAGCGCGTCGAGCTTGCGGGCTATAACGGTCTGCCGCATCTCTATGTGCCCGTGGTGACCGAGCCCAAGCAGGCCGCGAGCGCTCTGCAATGGGCTGTGTCCGAGATGGAGCGTCGCCTGAAGGTCTTCGAGCGTCTCAACGTGCGTAAGATCTCGACCTACAACGAAAAGCAGGCTGCTGGCGAGTTTGAGCATTACGACAATCCGCCGCAAAAGATGCCCTACCTTGTCATTATCATTGACGAGCTCTCTGACCTGATGATGGTCGCCGGTAAGGATGTCGAGGCCTCGATCGTGCGTATTGCACAGCTGGGCCGTGCCGCCGGTATTCATCTTATCGTTGCCACGCAGCGCCCCAGCTCCAACGTGGTGACGGGCCTCATCAAGGCCAACATCACCAACCGCATCGCCTTTAACGTCGCCACGGGCATCGACTCGCGCGTCATCATCGACCAGATGGGCGCCGAGAAGCTCACCGGTTTGGGCGACATGTTGTTCTCCAAGGTCGACTGGGGCAAGCCCCGCCGTATCCAGGGCTGCTTTGTCTCGGACGACGAAATCAACGAGATTGTCGAGTTCGTCAAGTCGCAGAGTGAGCCAGACTACCACGAGGAGATCCTGTCTGCCGTGGCGCCCGCTTCCATGTCCATGGCGGGTGGCGGAGGCATTGTCCGCACCGGAGTAGCCGAGCCGCAAGACGATGATCCACTCATTTGGGAAGCCGCCCATATTGTGGTGGAATCGCAGCTTGGCTCCACATCTGGCCTGCAACGTCGTCTGAAGGTTGGCTATGCGCGTGCCGGGCGTATTATGGACATGCTGGAAGAAAAGGGTGTCGTCGGCCCGCCCGACGGTTCCAAGCCGCGCGAGGTCCTGTTGGACGAGGAGGGGCTTGCCGCGCTGGAATCTGTCGACGCCGAGATGGCACGTGAAGATCGTGAGTTTGGAGGATTCTGATGGCTGCACGCTTTGGTGACATGCTGCTCGAGCAGCGTCGCCGAATGGGCCTTTCCATTCAGCAGGTCGCCAACACCATCAAAATCAGGCCGCAGATCATCGAGTTTTTCGAGACCGGTAACTTTGCTTCGATGCCGCCGCGCGGCTATGCGCAGGGCATGATTTCGAGCTATGCTCGTTTTTTGGGCCTCAATCCGCGCGAGGTCGTCAATGCCTACTTTGACGACCTGATGGCATATGAACGCGAGACGTCGCAGCAGGGGGGTCGTTTTCAGGACGCCGCCGGCTACGTCAATTCGCGTTCCTCTGTCGATAACGGGCGCTTCCTGATGGTTCAGGGTGGTCGCTCAACGCGTTATGGTCAGCGTCCGCAGCAGGCCGGTTATATTACCGAGACGGGTTCGGGCGAGGAGATTCGCTCGCAGCGTGACCGGTTCCGCAGTACGCCGATGCCCGAGGACCGTGCACTTCCCGCTGCCCGCGGCGTGGCGCGTGACCCTCGTGCCGGCTACGGCGACGGCGGCTATTCCGATCGCGGTCACCGTGGTATCTCCACCGGACGCTCTCGCAGTGGCTATGCGGACGCCGATACCACGCAGGTGACGCCGCGTCTTCGCTCTCAACCACAGCCGTATGGCCAGCGCTCTTCGGCTCCGCGTGCGGGCCAGCGTGGCTATCAAGGCCGCGGTGAACTTGCGCCCCGCTCGGGTCAGCGCAGCCTTCAGGGCCAGGGTGGCTATTGCGGCCGTTCCGATAGCAATCGTGGCCGTATGCCTCAGGGAGGCGGCCGCAGCAGTTCCAGTCGTGGACGCGGCGGTTCCCGTGCTCCTCAAAACAACGGGCTCGATCTGCGTATCGTCTACGCCGGTATCGGTGCCGTGGCGTTGCTGCTGATCGTGCTCATCGTGGTACTTCTGCGCGGCTGCGCATCTTCGACGCCCGAGACCACGCCCGAGACGCCCGCTGTTACCAAGACGACGACCAAGAAGTCTTCTAAGAAGACCGAAACGGTCGACGAGGACGAAGACACCGATGAGGCGACGGATGAGTCGACCGGTTCGGACGCCACCAAGACGACGGCTAAAAAGGAAGAGAACGAGGCAACGAAGGTCAAGGTCTCCGTTGCCAAGGGAAAGACCGCGTGGATTGAGGTCAAGGTCGACGGAAAGTCGGTCTATGGCGCCCAGGCGACTGGCCCCTTTGAGCAGGAGTACACGCCCGAGTCCTCGATCGAGATCACCACGTCCAAGCCTTCCGATGTCACCGTTACCAAGAATGGCGAAAAGGTCCGTTACGATACCAAGACTTCGGGCGTGGCGCGTGTGACGATCACCGTTCCCAAGAAGGAGACGACCGATTCCGAGAATGGTGAAAGTTCTGATGGTGCCGACACCACCGACGGTACCGATACCACCGACGGCACCGATGCCCAGTCCACGGATGGCGCCGATGCCGCAACTGACGGTCAGACGCCCACCGATTCTACCGACTATTCGTACGATAGCTATTAAGCCGCTCGTACGCGAAAGGAAACATCATGGCTAAAGATTCCAGCTTCGACGTCGTGTCCGAGGTCAATATGCAAGAGGTCGACAACGCCTTCCAGCAGACCACGCGCGAGATTTCCCAGCGCTATGACCTGAAGGATTCCGGCGCCACGATTGAGCTTTCGAAGGGCGACAAGCTCTTTACGATCAACGCCCCGGCCGACTTTGTCTCCAAGCAGATCATCGATGTCCTGAGCTCCAAGCTCATCAAGCGCGGTATCGACCTCAAGGCTGTTTCGTGGGATGCTCCGCAGGCGGCATCGGGCGGCACCGTGCGCGTGCTCGGCCATATCGTCGAGGGTATCGACCAGGCGACCGCCAAGAAGATCAACAAGGACATCAAGGACCAAAAGCTCAAGGTCAAGGTGACCATCGAAGCTGACAAGCTGCGTGTTTCCTCTGCTTCGAAGGACGCGTTGCAGACCGTGATTCAGTTCCTGCGCGACCAGGACTACGGCCAGCCGCTGCAGTTCACCAACTACCGCTAATATCATTCGAAAGGACCGCTCTCCAACATGGATACACCGTTGGGCTCCGTGCTCTACATCACCCTCGGGTGCGCTAAGAACGAGGTTGACACCGACCGCATGCGTTCTCTTTTAACCGCCGCGGGCTACGAGGAGGCATTCGACCCACAGGATGCCGATATCGCCATCGTCAATACATGCTCGTTCCTCGCCTCCGCAACGTCCGAGAGCATCGAGACCACGCTCGAGCTCGCCAACGAGGTTCAGGACGGCGTTCGTTCTTGTCCCATCGTCATGTGCGGCTGTGTGCCGTCGCGCTATGGCGACGACCTGCCTGACGAGCTGCCCGAGGTCGCTGCCTTTGTGAAGGCCGACGAGGAGGACGGCATCGTGGCGGTCATCGATGGCGTGCTGGGTGTCGAGCGTGAGATCGCTGCCTATATTCCGCAAGTCAAGCGCACTGTCGAGGGCGCCGTTGCTTACGTCAAGATTTCCGATGGCTGCAACCGCTTTTGTAGCTTCTGCATGATCCCGTATATCCGCGGTCGTTATCACTCGCGCAATGCCGAGAGCATTATCTCCGAGGTGCGCGACTTGGTTGCCGGCGGTGTGCGAGAGATCGTGCTGATCGGCCAGGACACGGGCATCTGGGGCACCGACTTTGCGGATGGTGACGTCGCCGAGGGCTCGCCGCGCAATCTGGCGCAGCTGCTGCGCGCCGTAGCCGAGGCCGTGCGTCCGCAGAACGTCTGGGTCCGTGTTCTCTACCTGCAGCCCGAGGGCATGACCGACGAGCTTATCGAGACGATTCGCGATACCCCCGAGGTGCTACCCTATATCGATATTCCCGTGCAGCACTGCGACGCACGCATCCTTAAGGCCATGCGTCGCTCCGGTTCGCGCCAGGAGCTCGAGGACCTGTTCCGCGATCTGCGTGAGCGCATCCCCGACATCGTGATCCGTTCCACGGCCATGGTCGGCTTCCCGACCGAGACCGACGACGAGTTCCGCGACCTTATCGACTTTATGGACACCGTCGGCTTCGACTACACGAGCGTCTTTGCCTACTCGCAGGAGGAGGGCAGCCTGGCCGCCAAGATGGAGGGCCAGGTCGACGAAGAGGTCAAGCTCGAGCGCGCCCAGGAGGCCATGGACCTGGCTGAGTCGCTCGGTTTTGCCGCCACCGCCGCACATGTGGGCGAGCGCGCCCAGGTGATCGTCGACGGTATCGAAGAAACCGAGGACGGCGCCGAACTGATCGGCCATGCCTGGTTCCAGGCGCCCGATTCCGATGGCGCGGTGCACTTGGATGCCAGCGAGGCATCTGTGGGCGATATTCTGACTGTCGAGTTTACCGATAGCTTCTGCTATGAGCTTATCGGCCATGTTGTGGAGTAGGAGAGCATCGTGGCAAACGAGAGCAATAAGGAACTGACGAGTGTTTGGACGCCCGCCAACATCGTGACGTGCGTTCGCATCGTTTTTATCCCGGTGTTCATGATCGTGTCGGCGCTTTCTCACACGAGTGTTGCCGGTACGGATTGGAGCACCTTCGACGGCCCGCTCGCCGCCGCTGCCTTCATTCTGTATGTGATCCTGTCGTGCACCGATAAGGTCGACGGTTATCTGGCGCGTTCGCGCAACGAGATCACCGACTTCGGTAAATTCTTGGACCCCATCGCCGATAAGCTGCTCGTGTTTTCGGCCCTGCTGCTGTTCTTGGATTTTGGCGCGGTGACCGTGTGGTCCGTGTTCATTATCCTGTTCCGTGAGCTTCTGGTGAGCGCCCTTCGCATGGTCGCGAGTGCGGCCGGTGTGGTCGTTGCGGCCGATAAGCTCGGCAAGTACAAGACGGCGACCACGATGGTCTCCATCTGCGGTTACCTGTGCGTTTTTGCTATGGCCGGCTTGCACCTTGGCCCGGTGGCGCTGACGCTCGGCATCTACTCGGTGTCGCGCTTCCTGTATGCCGTTGCCGTTGTCTTGACCGTTATCTCGGGCGCCCAGTACTTCTGGAACTGCCGCAAGATCGTCTTTTCGGTCTAGGTCCTGGTGGGTATGACGGACTCTTTTGAGCAGATTTCCGCACATAACGAGGAGTTGGCGCGCGATATCGTCGAGCGCGCGAGCGCTCGGGGTGTGACGGTTTCGACGGCTGAGTCGCTGACGGCGGGTATGATCGCCTCGACGATTGCGGATATCCCGGGCGCCTCGGCGGTGCTGCGTGGCGGTGCGGTGACCTACTGCGATGAGATTAAGCATCGCGTGCTGGGTGTTGAGCAGGAGACGCTCGACCGCTACACCGCGGTGTCGCATCAAACTGCGCGCGAGATGGCGTCGGGTTCGCTGGAGCTGTACCAGAGCGATATTGCAGTGAGCGCAACGGGTTATGCCGGCCCCGGCGGTGGTACTGAGGACGATCCTGCTGGCACTTTCTATATTGGCTGGGCACATCGTTCCGCCGATGGGGGAGTGCCGGTCGTGGACTCTGTGCGCTGCCACTATGAGGGCGACCGTTCGTGTGTTCGTGCCCATGCGGTCACGGAGGCATTGGGTCGCATTGTCTGCGTGCTCGATTCTATGGAATAGACGTGTTTTAAGGGGCCTCCGGGCCCCTTAATTGTGGAGATGGGGACCTCAGAAGAATTTAGCGTTTGTGCTGTTCATAGGTGTATTTTTGCCTGCCTTGTTCTTATTTGGCCCTTTATGGTCAAGCATTTGGTCAGTGTTTGGTCGGCTTTTGGTTGGGTTTTGGAAAGGTCGGCTGCATATGATTTATCTGAACGGTTGACCACGAACAGCCGTTCGTTTATTATCGATGCAGGTTGTTAAGAGGAGGGCTATTCATGGCCAAGAATTCAGGTCCCGTACGTACCGTTCATGCTCGCACGACGGGTAAAGAGCGCGATGAGATGATCGCCACCACCAAGGCTGAGATCGAGAAGAAATTCGGCCAGGGTTCCATCATGAGGTACGGCGACGGTGGTCCCGAGCTCGAGGTCGAGGCCATTCCCACGGGCGCTCTGGCCCTCGATGCCGCTCTGGGTATCGGCGGTGTGCCGCGCGGCCGCATCGTCGAGATTTACGGTCCTGAGTCCTCCGGTAAGACGACGCTTTCGCTCGAGATCCTGGCCGAGGCCCAGGCTATGGGCGGCGTTGTGGCATTTATCGATGCCGAGCACGCGCTCGATCCCACGTATGCCGCGCGCATTGGCGTGGACATCGACGAGGTCCTGATTTCCCAGCCCGATACGGGTGAGCAGGCGCTCGAGATCGTTGACATGCTCGTGCGTTCCGGCGCCATCGATGCCATCGTCGTCGACTCCGTCGCCGCGCTGACCCCGCGTGCCGAGATCGAGGGAGAGATCGGCGACACTACGGTCGGTCTTCAGGCTCGCCTGATGAGCCAGGCGCTCCGCAAGCTCGCCGGTTCGCTGTCCAAGTCCAACACGACGTGCATCTTCATTAACCAGCTGCGTGAGAAGATCGGTGTCATGTTCGGCAACCCCGAGACCACGACGGGCGGCCGCGCCCTTAAGTTCTTCTCTTCGGTACGTATCGACATTCGCCGCATCGACAGCATTAAGCTTAAGGACGAGGTTATCGGTAACCGCGTGCGCGCCAAGGTCGTTAAGAACAAGGTGGCAGCTCCGTTCCGTTCTGCTGAGTTCGACATCATGTACGGTACGGGTATCTCTAAGGAGGGCTCGATTCTGGACATGGCTGTCGAGTGCGGTATCTGCAAGAAGATGGGCTCCTGGTTTGCCTATGGCGAGGACAAGCTCGGCAACGGTCGCGAGGCCGCCAAGGCGTTCCTGCGCGAACACCCCGATTGCGCCGACGAGATTGAGCATAAGGTCCGCCTTGCCTGCGGGCTTGAGTTTGATGACGATGCTCCGTCCGAGGTCGAGCTGACCGATCAGCCTGCGCCTGAGGAGTTTGACGAGCTTTACGCCATCGATGGTTCCGCCATGCTCGATGATGACGACGAGTAGCGGTTACGCTCATGTCGTATACGGTGACCGAGGCCACGGTCGTCTTTCCCGATAAGAAGGCGGCCTCCTCGTTCTCGAGCGGGTATGCGTCCAAAAAGCCTTGCGCACATATCGATTGTGAGCTTGAGGGCGGTTTTGAGCGGTCCATTTGGATTCCCGTGCGGGTCGCGCGCCTGTATGTCAAAAATCGCCCCGATCTTCCCTGTGATTGGGA
This sequence comes from uncultured Collinsella sp., assembly GCA_900544875.1. GTDB lineage: Bacteria > Actinomycetota > Coriobacteriia > Coriobacteriales > Coriobacteriaceae > Collinsella. Next base: position 10,968 of record UQWS01000019.1, read on the forward strand.
TAACTTTCGTGAAGCGGTGCAGCTCATCGAGCGTAAATGTGCACTTACCATGGTGACCGAGATGCTATCGCGACGCGACCATGCGACGGGTGAGGTCCGTGACAAGTTGGCACGCTACGGCTTTCGCCAGCCCGCGATCGATTTCGCCGTCGAGCGCGCCACCGAGTATCGTTTTTTAGACGAGAACCGCTTTTGCTCATACTTTATCGAGGAGCGCAAGCGGCGCGGTTGGGGACAGCGCAAAATCGAGACCGAGCTCAAGCGCCGTCATGTCGTGCTCGATGACATTCCCGGTTATCCCGAGGATTATTTTGCCGTCGAAGACGATTTGGCGCGTGCGTCAGCCCTGCTCGCCAAGCGGCGTGTTCCAGAGACGCGCGGATTCGAAAAACTGGTTCGGTTTTTGATGGGCAAGGGCTTCTCGTATCATATCGCCGCCGATGCCGTTAAGGCACGTCTCGATGCCGAACGCGAGGAATGTGCGGTTTAGGCGTATGCGTTTTGTGGCCCTGCCGCTCACCGTGTTTTAGCCGCCGTGTTGGGGGCATTTATTTGACAGTTGTTGTGGTTCAACGTACGATAAACAGCGTCATTTGCTTTGTGATATGTGCTCATCTGTGATGAGTTTGTTTATATGTTTATCTGTATCCGACCCGCATAAGCTGCGCCCATATTACTCAAATGTCGCGAGCCGTTCGTAAGGACGGTTCGCTTTGTTGTGTAACGAATCCATAAAAAGGAGTGAGCATGCCTATCATCGCAGCGCTCGTTGGCATCGTTTTGGGTGCCATCGCCGCCATTGCCTACATGCGCACCGCCAAGCAGGGTAGTCTTCACGAGGCCGACGAAAAAATCCAGTCGGCACACGCACAGGCTGAGTCCCTGATCGGTGATGCCAAGCGTCAGGCCGAGACCCTCAAAAAAGAGGCTCTGCTCGAGGCTAAAGAGGAGATCATCAAGAACAAGCAGGCCGCCGAGGCCGAGGACAAGCAGCGTAAGAACGAGATTCGTACGCTCGAGAACCGCGTGATGCAGCGCGAGGAATCCCTCGATCGCCGCAACGACGCTCTCGACAAGCGCGAGCATCAGCTGTCCAGCCAGGCCGGTCAGGTCGAGAAGCGCTCCCGTGAGCTCGAGGAGCTCTGCGCAAAGCAGACCTCCGAGCTCGAGCGTATCGCCGACCTTACCCGCGAGGACGCCCACAAGGAGCTCCTCGATAAGGTTCGCGGCGAGGTCACCCACGAGGCCGCCACGATCATTCGCGAGTCCGAGCAGCAGGTTCGCGCCGAGTGCCACAAGACCGCCCAGGAGATTCTGTCTCTGGCGATTCAGCGCTGCGCTGCCGATCACACTGCCGAGGTCACCGTTACCTCCGTGCACATTCCTTCTGATGACCTCAAGGGCCGTATCATCGGTCGCGAGGGTCGCAACATCCGGACCTTCGAGCAGGTTTCCGGCGTCAACCTCGTGATCGACGACACGCCCGAGACCGTCGTTCTTTCGAGCTTCGACCCGGTCCGTCGTGAGACCGCCCGTGTCGCCCTCGAGAACCTCATCGCCGACGGCCGCATTCACCCTGCCCGTATCGAGGAGATGTATCATAAGGCCGCCGACCTGGTTCAGCAGCGCGTGCGCGAGGCTGGCGAGCAGGCTGCCTTCGATACCGGCATCCACGATCTGCACCCCGAGATCGTCAAGACCCTTGGTGCCCTGCGCTACCGTACCTCGTTTGGTCAGAACGTGCTTCAGCATTCCCTCGAGGTCTCTGATCTGTGCGGCGTGATGGCTTCCGAGCTTGGCCTGGACGTTGTGACCGCCAAGCGCGCCGGCCTGCTTCATGACCTGGGCAAGGCAATCGACCACGACGTCGAGGGCCCGCATGCCGTCATCGGCGCCGAGCTTGCCCGCCGTTATGGCGAGAAGCCCGTTATCGTCCACGCTATTGAGGCTCACCATGCCGATGTCGACCCCAACACGGTGCTCGATGTCCTGGTGCAGGCCGCCGATGCTGTCTCTGCCTCTCGCCCCGGTGCCCGTCGCGAGTCTGCCGAGAACTACATCAAGCGTCTTGAGAAGCTCGAGGAGATCGCCAACTCTCATGACGGCGTCGAACGTACCTATGCCATGCAGGCTGGTCGCGAGGTCCACGTCATGGTCCAGCCGGACAAGATCTCCGATGCCCAGTCCACGGTCCTGGCTCACGATATCGCCCATCAGATCGAGGAAGAGATGGAGTATCCCGGTCAGGTGCGCGTCGTCGTGATTCGCGAGAGCCGCGCTGTCGATATCGCTAAATAACATGAGCGACGCGAACGAGCTCATCTCATTTATCGCGTCGATGTCGGGGGAGGGCAACCTTCGCGTCGAGGAGAACCTTGGCGAGGGATATGTCCGCCTCCGCGTTTCGGAGGCCGAGCGGCGCCAGGCAAAGCACGACATTCAGCATGTCGAGGATATCGTCATCGAAATGCTCCGTAATGCTCGCGATGCCGGCGCCGACAAGGTCTATCTCGCCACGACCAAGGAAGACGGCGTCCGCACGCTTGTCTTTCTGGATAACGGTTCGGGCGTTCCGCAGGATATGCAAGAGCGAATCTTCGATGCCCGCGTTACCTCCAAGCTTGAGAGCATGAAGATGGATCGTTGGGGCGTTCACGGTCGTGGCATGGCATTGTTTTCGATCAAGCAGAACACCGATGAGGCCCGTGTGGTCACGTCCGGTGTCGATCTTGGTTCAGCCTTTAAGGTGAGCGTCGCGGCCGACCGCCTCAGTGAGCGTGCCGATCAGTCCAGCTGGCCCCAGGCCGTCAAGGATGAGGACGGACGTTATGTCTGTGCTCGCGGTCCGCATAATATTATTCGCGCTGCTTGTGAGTTTGCGCTCGAGGAGTTGCGTGGTTGCGATGTCTATCTTGGTTCTCCGTCTGAGATTGCCGCGACCCTTTATGCTCAGGCGTCAAGTCGGCTCGATACGTCTCGTCTCCTGTTCATTGATGATGAGAGCGAGCTTCCGGTTGTCGATCGTTTAGGCCTTGCTTCTGATGCCGAGGACTTTATTCGTATTTGTTCGGGTTTGGGTCTTGAGATGTCCGAGCGCACGGCCCATCGTATTTTGGCAGGGCAGATTAAGCCCGTTCGCGGTGTGACCGCGCGTCTGCTGCGCGAGCGTGATTCGTCCTCGCATGCGCCGGCTCCTGTCGATCTCGCGAAGGATCGTCGCGGGCTACGTATTGCCAAGGATGACATGGCACAGTTTTCGCGCGCTGTGGAACGCGACTTTAATGACCTTGCCGCCCGGTACTATCTCAACCTTTGCGGCGACCCAAAGATCCGTGTTTCGCGTGATCGAATCACCGTGACCTTTGATCTTGCCAAAGAGGAATAGTGCCTTTACCGAGTCCACTCGGTACGATACAGTTATTGCAGTTAAAACGTACTTTTAAATGCAGGAGTTTCTTCATGGATTGCCTGAAGGTATCAAGCAAATCATCGCCCGCGTCCGTTGCCGGCGCCATCGCCGGCATGGTCAAGGATGGTGTGCCCGTCAACATCCAGTGTGTCGGCGCCGGTGCCGTCAACCAGGCCATTAAGGCCGTTGCTATCGCGCGCGGTTTTTTGATTCCAACCGGTTTTGATATTTCCTGCGCGCCCGTGTTCTCCGACATCCTCATTAACGGGGAGTCGCGCACGGCCATCCGCCTTTCTATCTACGTTCACCAGATCAATCGAGCTGCTATGGATAACGTCGTCATGGATGATGTTAAGCCTGTGGCATAGCTTCTGCTTGCCTTGTTTCGCTCCCCATCGTTAGGACTTATGCACATGGACCAGCGTTCCGTACGCGATATTCTTGCCGGTAAAACCTACTTTATCCGCACCTTTGGCTGCCAGATGAATCAGCACGACTCCGAGCGTGTGAGCGGTCTGCTTGATTCGTATGGCTGCCTCATGGCGCTCGATCCCGCGCATGCCGATATCGTTGTCTTCATGACGTGCTGCGTGCGCGAGGCCGCCGATACTCGCCTGTACGGTCAGTGCAATTCCTGCAAAAGCCTGCCGCCTTCGCCTTCGGGCAAGCGCGTGGTTGCCGTTGGCGGTTGCATCGCGCAGCGCGATGGCGAGGGCCTGCTCACCAACGTTGATAACGTCAATGTCATCTTTGGCACGCATTCCATTGCACATGTGGCCGAGCTCATTGCCGAGGCGTTCCTTGATGGTAAGCGTCATATCCGCACCAATGAGCATGAGGATACGGACGCCATGAGCATGCCGTGGCATCGCGAGACTCAGTATCACGCCTGGGTGCCCATCATGACGGGCTGCAATAATTTCTGCACCTATTGCATCGTGCCGTACGTGCGCGGTCGCGAAAAGAGCCGCCCCTTCGAGGAGATTGTCGACGAGGTGACCGGTTTGGTGCGCCAGGGCGTGCGTGAGATTACGCTGCTGGGCCAAAACGTTAACTCATATGGTCGCGATCTGTTTGGCAAGCCGCGTTTTGCCGGTCTGCTGCGTGCCGTGGGCGATACGGGCGTGGAGCGCATCTTCTTTACGTCTTCGCATCCCAAGGACCTGTTGCCCGAGACCATCGACGCCATGGCCGAGACGCCTGCCGTTATGCCGCAGCTGCACTTGGCCGTCCAGTCAGGTTCGACGCGGATCCTCAAAGAGATGAATCGCCGTTATACACGCGAGGACTATCTGGGCCTTGTCGATCGCATTCGCAACCGCATGCCCGATATCGCGCTCTCGACCGACATTATCGTTGGCTTCCCGGGTGAGACTGAAGAAGACTTTGAGCAGACGCTCTCACTTGCCGAGACGGTCCGCTATGCTCAGGCCTATACCTTCATCTATTCCAAGCGCGCTGGTACCCCGGCCGCCGAGATTGACGATCCTACGCCGCATGAGGTTATTCTCGAGCGTTTCAACCGTCTGGTTAAGGTTATCGAGACCACGGCACACGAGTATAACCAGGGTGAGCTTCATACTGTGGTTCCGGCGCTCATTGAGGGAACGAGTAAAAAGAACGACGCGGTCCTGCTGGGCAAGAGTCCCAAGAATCAGACCGTGCATGCGCCTATCCCCGAGGGTTACAGCATCGATCAGCTTGTTGGTAAGATCGTTGATGTTGACGTTGACGTTGCCAAGACCTGGTATTTGTCCGGCTCCGTTGTGGGCGAGCCGCGCTAATGGTTTCTCCCGGGGCAGGTCTTTCCGCCGTTGCGATCGTCGGTCCGACGGCGGTTGGTAAGAGTGATGTTGCCGACCGTTTGGCAGCTCGTCTTTCGTCCGAAGTGCTGTCGTGCGATGCGATGCAAATCTATCGCGGCATGGACATCGGTACCGCAAAGATGGCGCCCGATGAGTGCACGGCGCCGCTGCGTCTCGTCGACATTGTAGAGCCGGGTGTGGCATATTCTGCTGCGCTTTATCAGGCTGACGCTCGCGCGCATGTTGAACGTCTCCTTGGTTCGGGTTGCCTGCCGGTTTTTTGCGGAGGTACGGGGCTATATCTCAAGGCAGCCCTCGATGAGATGGACTTTCCCTCGGGTGAACTTGAGGACGATCGCCGTGTGGGCTATCAGGAGCTTGCCGAGCGTATTGGCGAGGAAGAACTTCATGCCCTGCTTGCCGAGCGCGATCCAGAATCGGCTGCTGTTATTCATCCCCATAACGTCCGCCGTGTGATTCGTGCGCTCGAGATGCATGATGATGGTATCTCCTATGCACAGCAAAAAAGTCAGTTTAGTGTTCCGCGCGAGCATTATCATGCCCTATGGTTTGGTCTGACGCGTAATCGCGAGGTGCTCTACGAGCGCATTAACCAGCGCGTCGATCTGATGTTTGAGCAGGGTCTTGTCGATGAGGTCCGCGGTCTTATGGGCCAGGGGCTGGGAGATGCCCTGACGTCGATGCAGGCAATTGGCTATAAAGAGATCATTGATGCTTTCAATGGCGTGATGAGCATGGATGAGGCTCGCGAACTCATTAAGATGCGTTCGCGTCGTTATGCCAAGCGTCAGCTTTCGTGGTTTAAGCGCGATGACCGTATCGTGTGGTTTGATATGGATGAATGTACGATCGATGAGGTCGTTGAGGATATCCTGCATCGTATTGAGGCTGCCTAATGCCCCGTTTCCCCCTTGTTCCCACGGCACCCGAGCCCGAGCGTGCCATTTTAGTTGGTGTTGAGTGGCGCGACAATGCATGGCCGCTCGATCGCTCGCTTGATGAGCTGGAGCGTCTTGCCCACACAGCTGGTGCCCAGTGCGTGGCACGCTTGTCGCAGCGTTTGGTAAAGCCGTATCCTAAATCGTTTATCGGTTCCGGTAAGGTTGAAGAGCTGTGCGGCCTGGTGCATCGCATGGATGCCGATGTCGTTATTTTTGACGACGACCTGACCCCCTCGCAGCAATCCTATTTGGAGAAAGCCGTGGGCGAGCCGGTAAAGATTATCGATCGTACTGCACTGATCCTGGATATCTTTGGCCTGCATGCTCAGACGCGTGAGGGACGCCTGCAGGTACAGCTGGCACAGCTTCAATATTTGTTGCCTCGCCTGCGTGGCATGTGGAGCCATCTCGCTAAGGAGCAGACGCGCGGCGGCATCGGCTCACGTTTTGGTCAGGGCGAAAGTCAGCTCGAGGTCGACCGTCGCCTCATTCGTAATAAGATCGCTGCGCTTCGTCGTGAGCTCAAGCAGGTTGAACAGCGTCGCGATGTTCAATCCAAGAGTCGCATTGAGTCACCGGCGTTTCGCGTCGCGTTGGCCGGTTATACCAATGCCGGTAAATCGACGTTGCTCAATCGTCTGACCGGCTCTACGGTACTTTCGCAGGACAAGCTGTTTGCTACGCTCGACCCGACGACGCGTTCGTATCGTCTGCCCGGCGGTCGCGGCATGACGATTACCGATACCGTCGGCTTTATTCAAAAGCTGCCGCATGGTCTGGTCGATGCCTTTAAATCGACGCTGTCCGAGGTTTTGGGTGCCGATCTAATTCTCAAAGTCGTAGATGCGTCTGACGAGGACTATGAGCGGCAGCTGGAGGCTGTCGACCGCGTGCTTGATGAGATCGGCGCCGGAGAGCGTTTAACGCTGACCGTATTCAATAAAATCGATCTTCTCGATATCGTCGATCGATTGAGTTTCCGTCGTCGCTATCCGGAGGCCGTTCTGTTCTCGGCCCAAACGGGCGAGGGGCTCGACGATCTCGTCGACCGGATTGCTCGCGAGGCAGCTGCCACCGATGTGTTGCTCTCCGCTGATATCCCGTATCGCGAGGGCGCTCTCATCACGCTGGTGCATGAGCAGGGAACCCTTCTGCATGAGGAATATCTCGAGGACGGCGTTCGCATTGTGGCGAAGTTGCCGGCTCGTATTGCACCGCGGCTCGAGCGCTATCGTACGGAATAAACGATTTCTAGCACGCCTAGAATGACTGGCTGATGGAGCAGGTAGAACGGTAAGGCATGCCGACCCAGGACTGCGAGCGCCGGGATAGGATTGGCGTATGCCCATGCTGGCGCTTCGAGACTTGATGCTTGTGCTGCCTGGGCAGCAAAAAAGCCGGTAAGGTACATAAAGACAAACGGTATGAGCGGATAGTAATCTCCCGAAACAAAACCCGGGCCTGGGAATCCAAGCCATGCCAGGTAGGGGAGTGGGTAGACCGCCTTTGGAATGCCCCAGGTTAGGGCAAAAAGAACAAGGCACGCTGCGATGCCCCATGAGCCCGGTAATTTTTGGAGTAACGGACGGGTGAACGCAACCACCACGGTGCACACCGCCATGCAATAAATGATGCCAAAGTTCACTGAATCGTCGACCGATACGAGAGTTGTTGCGATCCAGACGACCAAAGCTGCGGCAGCGTACTTAGCCGCTCGTTTGGCATTGTTGCGTGAGAGCGTGCACATCCAACCCGCGATAAACAAAAATACCCAGCTGATGCTGGCGCGCCAGATGTCTTGAAAGACTGACTGGGTAAACCAGGGCATATCCCAGCCGTACAGGTAGGCGAGATCATAGCAAGCGTGAAATCCTGCCATAGAAATCATCGTAAACCCGCGGACGGTATCAAAGATGGTGATGCGTTTTTGCATTACGAGAACCGGCGCATTAAACCGACAACTTTACCCAAAATAACGGGGTTCGTCGCATAGATGGGCTCCATAGCGTCGTTCTCGGGCTGCAAGCGCACACGTCCCTGCTCCTTGTAGAACGTCTTGACGGTCGCCGAACCATCAATCATGGCCACGACAATTTCGCCGTTCATGGCACTTTTTTGTTCACGGACGATGATGTAATCGCCATTGAAGATGCCGACATTGATCATTGAGCTCCCATGCACCTCAAGGATAAAGGAACCCTGATCAGTGGCGATTTCGGTCGGGATAGTAAACGTGTCTTCGATATTCTGCTCGGCCAAAATGGGAATCCCGGCCGCGACGCGACCAACGAGCGGTAGCGAGACCGTTCCGCGAGGTGCGGTGGGCTCGTCAGATTTAGAAATTGAGACAGAGGAACCGTCCTCGTTAAAGAGTTCCAGGGCGCGCGGTTTGGTGGCATCGCGCTTGAGTAGCCCGCGCGCCTCCAGGGCAGATAGATGGGCGTGCACGGTGCTGGGGGAGGAAAGGCCCACGGCAGAAGCCATCTCGCGCACGCTGGGCGGATAACCCTTCTCCTGCTGATATTCCTTGATGAAGTCGTAAATTTGCTGCTGACGCTTGGTAATTTTGCGAGCCATCAGGGCATCCTCTCTACCCATGTCAAACAAATGTTCGAATTTTGCTTGACAGGAACAACTGTTCGAAGATAATAATAACCGAACATTCGTTCTCGCGCCAGATATTTTTGTCCGCGCGGCTTGATAAAACTGTTCTCAGCAAAACACGCGAGAGGAGAACATGATGAACGCAACGAATATGGTCCAGGGAAACCTCGCCCTTAAGCTCGAGACGCCTGCTGAACCCACTTTTACGGTTGTTCAGGGTGGCCGCTCCGGCTTTCAGCCTTTGACCGTAAAGCCTGCTCGCAATCAGCAGGCTGCAGTCGTGCCGGCCCGCGTTGCCCTGAAGGTTCCGACGATTGTCGCCGTTGCCGTTGCGCTTACGCTCTTCTTTGTCCTCGCTACGTCGGTCTTTAGCGCTCGTCACGCCGCGTATGCCGAGTCCGTTTCCAACGTTACCTACGAGACCATTCGCGTTCAGCCTGGTGATTCTCTTTGGTCGCTTGCCGAGGAATATCCAATCGAAGGCCTTTCCACGCAAGAGACTTCCGACATGATCCGTAACGTCAATCATCTGGAGCATGGTTCGCTCGCCGCCGGTGCGCATCTTAAGGTTCCTGCTCGTTCGTAATCATTATCGCGCTGCGCATGGTACCCTTGTTATCGTTTAAGAGGAGGTACCATGCGCTGTCCCAAATGCGGCAAGGCACATACCCGTGTCGTTGATTCCCGTATGCAGGAGTCAAATAACACCATTAAGCGCCGTCGCGAATGTTGCTCGTGTAACTACCGCTTTACAACGTTCGAGCGATGCGAGGACCCAATTGAGGTCATTAAGTCGGACGGAACCAAGCAGCGGTTCGATCGCAATAAGCTGCTCGTCGGCTTGATGCGCGCCACCATCAAGCGTGATATCGACACTAAGAAGCTCAATGAGATTATCGACGATATCGAGGTCGAGCTGCGTTCTCGTACGCTGACGGCCGTCACGTCCCATGAGTTGGGTGACATGGTGCTCAAGCGCTTGGCCAAGATCGACAAGGTGGCGTACATCCGCTTTGCCTCGGTCTACCGCGATTTCAAAGACGTCGATGAGTTTCTGCAAGAGCTCGACAAGCTAAGGTGATTCCATGTCCAACATTACCGTCAACATAAAGCGTCTCGACCCCACCGTCGAGCTTCCCAAATACGCCTATCCCACCGATGCCGGCTTGGATCTGCGCTCCAACGAGGACTGCGTCCTGAAGCCCTTCGAACGCCGTCTGGTCTCTACCGGGCTGGCCATCGCCCTGCCCGATGGCTACGCCGGCTTCGTCCAGCCCCGCAGCGGCTTGGCCATCAAGCAGGGCCTGTCTATAGTCAACACGCCAGGCCTCATCGACGCCCACTACCGAGGAGAACTCAAGGTTATCCTCATCAACCTGGATCCCACCAACAACATCCAAATCAACAAAGGCGACCGCATAGCCCAACTCGTCATCCAAGAAGTCCCCACGGTCAATCTCATAGAGGTAGACGAGCTAGACAAAACCGACCGAGGCAACGGAGGCTTCGGCTCCAGCGGCGTCGCCTAGGGCGCTCGTATCCCTCCCGCCCGGGGCTTACCTATATCATTCCATGCTCAAACATTCTCGCGTCGCTTCGCTCGCTGCGAAACTGCGCGTGGAACGATATAGGTAAGCCCCGGGCGGGCGGCTACTCGCTTGAAAATAATAATCATTCTTTCTGATAAGCCGATGCGACAAAGGGTTGGATCCTTTGTCGCATCGGCTTGCTGTATCTTTATTTTCCGGTTTCGCCTTTGCAGGTTCTAGTGGTGGGGAATCTGGTATATCTGCTAGTACGTTAACGCAGCTTACCTGTGGGAGGCCCCTATATATCGTCCCACGCGCAGTTTCGCAGCGCAGCGAGAATGTTTGAGCATGGGATGATATATAGGGGCCTCCCACAGGTAAGCGGACAGTCCAATGCTAGCGGATATGCGCGGGTTTTTCGCCCCAGTAGAAGCGGCAGAAGGCTCGTTTGCGCTTTTGGGGTTTGCCTACGAGCTCCATGGTTGCGATGGCTATGTCTTCGGCTGCGTGGGGACGGCGCAGCACTTCGCCATTGATGAGCAGTGCCTTGAGCGACTCCGGATGATCGTGGAGATGGCGCAACGTCACGATGAGTTCTCGTGCGGTGGTGACATGCATGCTGGCGCCCATGCCGGTGAGCATCGTTGTGTTGGCCTTTTCCTGGCCATATGATTTGCCCAGCAGGATCATCGGCAGATGCGCGCACAGGCATTCGGTGACGGTGAGTCCGCCCGATTTGAGGATTGCGAGGTCGCAGCCGTGCATGAGGGCCGCCATGTCGTCCACGTAGTCCAGAACCGTGACGTTGTCGAGTTTCATGGCGTCGAAGAGCGTCTTGAGGCGGGTGGCGTATTCCTCATCCTTGCCCGGCAAAAAGACAAAATGCATGTCCTCAAAGCTGCGTAAGAAGGGGAGCGTGTGGTCCATCGCTGCTCGGAAACGCACGTATGGTTGGGGTAAACTGGCGCCGGCCATCACCAATACGACGGTTTTGTCTATGGGGAGATTGAACTTGCTGAGCTCATCTTCGCGTTTGTAATCAGTATCGAAACCGGCTCGAATGGGGATGCCCGTTATGCGGATCTTTGACTCGGGAACCTTGCGCGGGCGCAGCGTTTCGGCCATAAACTCGTTGGCCACGCAGAACAGGTCAGTGTCCTTGTGGGGCCAAAAGCCTTCTACTTCATAGTCTGTTGGTACGCAGATGACCGGATAATCGATACCCGTGATGACGCGGGCGCCCACGGCAACATTGGCTGCTGTGATGTGCGTTGCGACCACGGCTATAGGCCTGCGGCAACGAATATATTCGTTGAAGGCGGGGAACATAATTCGCGACCATGCTGTGCCGCCACCCCAGAGAAGATGTCCCGTAAGCGTATATCGCCAGGTCAGGTCGTAAATGGGGCGTGTGGCTCCCGTAAAAGAAGCCGCGGTCTTATTGCCGTCGAATTTAATACGTCCAAAATCAAGGATATCGAGCACTTCAATTTCAACATTCTCAGGGATTCCCTTGGTGCCGCGGATAAGGTCAAATGCTTGTGCAATCGCGTTGGCGGCGGCTTTGTGGCCCGATCCAACCGATGCGTGCACAATGGTTACCAGGTATTTTTGTGCAGGTGAAACGGTCATTTGCTCCGGTTGGGGAGTGGCTTGCATGGGCAGGGGAGCGCTATTGCCCGTCTGCGTTTGATCCATCGATAACTCCCCTTCAGCTTTGTTACGCGATTTAACATTGTAGTGCATGAGTGTCATGTTCACGTAAATTTGGGTATGAGCGCAAAGAACGCCAATCTTTCGACAGGAGGTCTCTTCATGACTACCCATCAGCCGATCGATGTTGCTATTATCGGCGGCGGCCCTGCGGGCTATGCTGCAGCCATTTACGCGGCGCGCGCCAACCTAACGACGACCGTGATTGAGCAGGGCATGTCGGGCGGACAGATCGCCACGACCAATGAAGTCGAGAACTATCCGGGCATTCCGCTCTTGAGTGGCGCCGAACTCGGCGAGCGTTTTCAGCAGCATGCAGAGGGCCTGGGAGCGCAGGTCGCATGGAGCATGGTTACGGGTATCGATTACGATGCCGATGCAGCGCTGTTTACAGTGCATCACGACATGGGCGATACGCTGGCCTCGAGCGTTATCGCTTGCATGGGTGCCACGCCGCGTCCGGTAGGTTTCGCTGGCGAGGATACCTATCGCGGTCGTGGCGTTTCATATTGCGCAACATGTGACGGCATGTTCTTCCGCGGCAAACAGGTCTTTGTAATCGGTGGTGGCAATTCGGCATGCGAAGAGGCACTGTTCCTGTCAGACATTGCCAGCAGTGTGACCATCGTGCTGCGCCGCGACCAGTTCCGTGCGCCTGATGGTGTTGTTCAGAAAGTACTCGAAAAGGACAATATTACAGTTAGGTACCAAACTAGTATTGTGGAGCTCTCGGGCGAAGCCATGCCAACGACGATCGCCTTTAAGGACAATTCATCCGGGGAAATTCATACCGAGTCATTTGAGCCCGGCTCTTTCGGCATCTTTGTCTATACCGGGACGCAACCCCATACCGAACTTGTCGAGCATCTAGTCGATCTGGCGCCTGATGGCGGCATTCTGACTGATGAATCCATGGCGACCCGCACGCCAGGTCTATTTGCCGCTGGCGATATCCGTTCCAAGCGTTTGCGCCAGGTTGTGACCGCGGTTTCTGACGGAGCCATAGCGGCAACCAGCGCATACGCATTTCTCCGTGGATAAGTACGATAATATATCTTATGTAAGGTTGTTATCTTTTAACAAAGTGGTTGGACGGTGTATCAATGTGCTGTCCAACCACTTTTACTTGGCGACTATGTGGTATGCAAAACTAGATAACGTAGAATACAATAAATAAATGAACGGAGGATCCTTATGAACCACGCCAAACGCGTTATCCCGATGTCCGATACATCGGTCAGCATTAAGCCTGAGGATATTCAGCCCACTGTGCTGCCCGATGCATTTATTCAGTCCGATATCGTACGCAAACTCAATACGTTGAGTCTGCCGCGCTATGACCAGTTGCCCAATGTGACGCTCTACCGCGACCAGGTCATTGAGTATGTCGCGCTGTGGATGGAGCCGCTGTCCCTTTGCGTTGAGCAGCCTATCATTACGCCATCGATGATCAATAACTACGTAAAGGTTGGCCTGGTGCCTGCTCCGGTCAAAAAGCAATATGGCCGCGAGCAAATTGCCCGCCTGATCGCTATCTGCATCTTTAAGCAGGTGCTACCTATTGCTGCGGTGCAGGCACTCTTTAACATTCAGCGTTTGAGCTACGATGCCCCGACGGCCTTTGATTATGTGGTTGATCAGCTCGAGGCATCGATTCGTTCGGCGTTTTCTGTCGAGCAGACGCCGGTTCCCGATACGGCGCATCAGGTTACGCGTGAGTCGCTGCTTGTGCGCAGTGCGGTTTCCTCCTTCGTTTCGAAGGCTTACTTGATGAGCTATCTCAAGTTCAACGGGTTTAATAGCTAGCCGACGTATAAAACGGGCGGGACAAAGAGCCATCTGTCGCTTTGTCCCGCCCGTATTTTTGCTTGGTTGGACTTTATTTGCCCGAAGCTACGCCCATGCCGTAGCCGATGATCAGGCCGTGCATCTCGGCATAATAGGAATCCAGGCCGTTGCAGGGCATGATGATGGTCTTGGAGCCGGGCCAATGCTCGACTATGCGGTCAGTAAGCGCCTGGGCTCCAGCTTCGTTCTCAACATGATCAATGACGACCTCACCGCCCGTAAAGCCCTCGGCTTCCATAGTGTCGATGATCTTGTTGAGCATCTTCTTTTCGCCGCGCGTGTGCCCGACGAGTTCGATTTTACCGGCCTCACTCGCCGTGCCCAAAATGCGGATATTGAGCTTGTTGGCAATGACGCCGGCTGCCTTAGGGATACGTCCGGCTTTGGCGAGGTTTTCGTAATTGCACAAGCTGAAGAGGATTTTGCTGTTCTGCTCAAGACTATCGAAGTATGCGCAAGCGTCCTCGAATGTGACATCCGGATTGCTTGCAAGATAGCGGTCGAACAACAAGAAAATGAGGTCCATTTTGCCGCCAGCTGCGCGTGAATTGACTAGATGAATCTGCCGGTCGGGCTCCTCGGCAAGAACCATATCGCGAGCCGTGGCTGCCGCGTTGTAGCTGCCCGACACGCCCTCAGAGATCGGCATGCAGATGGTCTTGTCTGCCAATTTGAAGAGCTCGGCCCACTCCCCTACGCTGGGACAAGCGCTCGAAGAGGCATTCGTCTCCGCCTGAACAGCGCAGTTGAGCTCATGCACATCGAGCGAAAGGTCATCGACGAATTCACGCTCCCCCACTCGAATTTTGAGGGGCGCAAATGCAAAGGTGGTATGGGGCGCGGTCGGTTGCCAATCGCGGAGGTTACAGCTTGAATCGGAGATAAGTGCCCAGCTCATAGAGGGTCCTTTCTAATTGTTCCCATTCAATTATAGCCATCTTGCAAATTGAATGTACGGCTATCTAGTTTTGAATACTAGATAGCTGTACAAGATTAGAGAAAAAAAAGAATGGACCTCGCGACTTAAAGCCACGAGGTCCACATTCACACGCTGTGTAAGATGACTTAATAGCGCACGAAAATGTAGTTATTGTTCATGCCGGCGGCAACGGAGCTGATGATAACACCCGTGTTGTAGTCGGAAGCATGAATCATCTGACCACCACCGATGTAAATGCCGGTGTGGTATGAATTGACCACAACGTCACCGGGCTGCGGATCAGACACACGCGTCCAGCCCATAAAGGTACCCGTGGTGCCGAGGCGGCAATAGCGACCAGTGAGGCAATAGCTAACAAAACCAGAGCAGTCGAAGCTGTTCGGGCCAATTCCGCCCCAGGAATAAGCGCAACCAAGCTTGCTGTATGCACGCGAGACAACAGAACCGCCATCGACGGACTGGCTCGGAGCAGAAGGCGTCGGAGCCGGAGCAGGCGTGGGGGGCTGCGGCGTCGGAGCAGGTGCCGGCGTAGGAGCCGGAGTGTTGCCGCCCTGGTTGTTGTTATTGCTGGTCTGGCCACCGTTGTTGGTATTCTCGGTCGTACCGGCAGTCTCGTTGCTCACCGTGGCCTTCTCGGCGGTACTTGCGTTGATGCCGGCCTGCAGCGCGGCATTGGCCTCGGCCTCTGCGGCAAGCTCGGCCTGCAGCTGCGAATCCAGGGAGTTTACGACGTTCTGGGCTTCAGCCTGCTGGGCGTTAAGCTCGTCGACCTTCTTTTGCGTGGTGGCGACGTTCTTCTCCTGCTCGGCCTGCTTATCGGTGAGCTGCTGCTTAAGCTCCTTGACCTCTTGAATGGTCTGAGCTTGCTTATCGGAAACTTTGCCGTAGTAGAACAAACGGTTAAGCATATCGCTCAGATCATCGACACCCGTCAAAACCTGAAGCAGGCTCAGACCGCCGGTTTTGTACTCGCCGGCGACATAGGTCGAGAGCTTGGCCTGACCATCGGCGATCTCCTGCTGCTTTTGCGTGATCTCGCCAGCAGTCTGATCAAGCGCCTGCGTCTGCGTTGCGAGCTCATCGTAAATCTGCTGGGTTTGGGTACCGATCTGCTCGAGCTTCGTACGAGCAGCGGCAAGGTCGGATGCGGTATCGGCGTAGGCAGGAGCCGCGAGGCCCAAGCCCAAAACACAAGCGAGGGTTGCCGTAGCAGCGCAGCGTGCCATGTTTTTATGCGTGTTTGCTGTGCGCATGTAGCTTCCTTTCCAGTAACTAAGGGTAACGGCTAGTCCACCGTCACCAGGCTAAAGAGCTCCACATCGTCATCAGACGGCGTGAGCTTCTCGCGCGGGTTGAGAAACGCAAGCTCAAGGATACAACCGTAACCGATAAGCTTTGCGCCCATATCTCGCACCAGTTTACCTGTTGCCTCGACGGTTCCGCCCGTCGCGACCAAGTCGTCCAGAATCAACACGGTATCTTTAGAGCTGATAGCGTCGGCATGGATCTCAATGGAATCCGTTCCGTATTCGAGCTCATAGCTCTGGCTCACCGTCTTGCGGGGTAGCTTGCCCGGTTTACGTGCGGGAACAAAGCCGGCACCAAGGGCCACAGCCACCGGTACGCCAACCATAAAGCCGCGAGCCTCGGGACCCACGACCTTGGTGATCTCCATGCCGGCAAAGTGCTCGGCGAGGGCATCGGTCATGGCTTTGAGCGCCTCGGGATTGCCAAAGAGCGGCGTGATGTCTTTAAAGACGACTCCGGGCTCGGGATAGTCGGGGATGTCGACGATTTGAGATTCGAAGTCGTACATTGCATGACCTTTCAATGGGTTGCCGAAATATCAACAGCGGTTATTTGCCCGCGGTGACGGTGCCGGATTGCGAAGGGGCGACGACCTTGAGCGGCTTTACGAGAGAATCCTCGTGCGAAGCCGGTGCGGCAGTTTCTTCGTTTTTGGCCTTGGTGGATTCGGAGCGAGCGATTTCCTCATCGAGTGCATCGATGTCGGCGTCCTCGACCACGGCGTTGAGCGACTCAAAAACGCGGTTCTTGAGCAGCGCAGTGTGCACACCCTCCGTCAGGTCGTGAAGCTTCTTAAACGCACGCTCGAGCTTGGCGTCGCGCTCGTCATCAGAAGTATCCATGCCGAGCATGCTCACGAGCACCTGCTCAAACATCGAGGACTCGCGGTTGGCGGAAGACACGTACTGACGCAGGTTGCGGGGCTCGATATGGAAGCGTGACAGCTCGGAGCAGTAACGGATGATCGGAAAATCGCGACCATCGACGAGCTCACGATTCTGCGGACTCTTGATGATGCGAATGAGGTCGTTCTCGGCGAGCGAGCGGATAAACGAAATCTCGACGCCCAACATATCGGGAATGGTCTCGATGGGATGCAGCTTTTGTTTGGTCTCCTTGGGCTCCGTCTTAAGCGGAACATCGGACAGCAAGCCCACCTCGTAGGCGAGCGTTGACAGGTCCGTGGCGTTTTCCAAGCGCTGCTTAATCACGTTGAGCGGCATGTAGCGGGTCTTCTGCAAGTGCAGGATGACCTCCAGGCGATCAACGTCTTCCTTAGAGTACTGACGGTATCCCTTAGGCGTACGATGAGGGGTAATGAGCCCCTCATCTTCTAGAAATCTAATTTTTGAGTTCGAAAGATCGGGGTATGCGCCTCGAAGAAGGTTGACGACTTGGCCGATACTCAGATAGTTGCGTTCGGCCATGCCCTACTCACCGGTTTCGATGCGCTCCGGCGTGCTCTCGTGGTAGATGAGCGTAAACGTACCGATCTGGACGGAAGAACCATCGTGCAGCGGGGCTGCATTGACGATGGCACCGTCGACCCAGGTGCCATTGAGCGAGCCCAGGTCCTCAATGCGAGCGCCGAGGCCCTCGCGAATAATGCGCGCGTGGCTACGCGAAACGGTCATGTCATTGAGGAAGATGCCGTTCGCAGGATCGCGGCCGATGGTGGTCACGTCGTCCTCGAGCTCAAAGGCGGCACCAGTCTGCGGACCCTTGACGATGGACAGAACGGGGGCGGTGATGCGCACGTTGGCCATGAGGTCGGGAACGGTGACGTCGCTTGAAGGCACGCGGAATACGCAGGTAGCGTCAGCAGTCTTATCATTCTGAGGCATATTGTTAACCATGTTGTCCATGACAACCCCTAACTTATCGCGGACGTGCCGCAAATAATGAACCGTACGTAATCATACCCCAACGAATCAGTCTTCGATTTCAGGGTTCAGAAAGTCGATGTCCTCGTCCTCGGGATGCGCGAGAGCCTGTTTAATGGCCACTCCGCCCTTAATGGAATAGATGACAGCCGTGAGCATGGAGAAGATCACGCCGCCGTACACAAAGAAGATGCCGAGGGGCACCGAGCTTCCGTTGAGGCCCGGGAAGGCCGTAAGGGTTGAAGGTAAAAGATGCAGGCCGTCAATAACGGGGAACCCGAGCAGCATGAGCGAGAAGCCGGTCATGAGCAGTGCAGTGGCAATCTTTCCGGGAAAGACGACATCGATGGGGCGACGGTGATAATGACGAACGATAAGCGTGCCGATGCCCAGATAGATGTCGCGGCCAATAATGAGCACGCAGACCCAGATGGGCAGCTCTCCGCGGACCACCAGCCCAAGTACGCCGGTGAACAGCAGCGCACGGTCGCAGATGGGATCCATGACCTTGCCGAGCCACGAGACCGTCTTGGTAATGCGGGCGATCTGACCGTCCATCCAGTCGGTAGAGGCGGCAACGGCGTAGATAACGATGGCGATGACGCGGTTGTTATCCGTCACAAACAGGTACAGAAATACCAGGGTGAGGATCAGGCGCGTAAAGGTGATGAAATTGGAGATCGTAAAGATCTTATTCGACGGGTAATCGGAAGTGCCGATAAGCTCCTTTTTGATCTTCTTTTTGATGCCCACAGGACTCCCCCGCTGGTTAACGACAAAACTTTCGATACTATACCCGTTCCGGCGATGTCTATCCAGCGTAAGCATAGAGAGTCCAGACATATGGAGGATGCTACTGGGTTGTGCGGGATTCTGCATTTGTGTACATCAGCCTCTAAATATGACATTTTTCGGCATCTTTGATGGCTGATGTACACGTTTTGATTCGGTGATTACATCGATCGGGAAAGTTGTTGCCTTAAGCAAATTAATCATGATGTGCGGGTCGAGAAGGGTTGACGCTAAAAGAACCCAACGGCCGTTACGGCTTCGTTAGAAACGCGCCCCACCATGGATGGTGAACCCGAAAGGTAAGACGCGGGGGCACGGTGAATCGGCCCGCGCGCCCGGAAGAGAAAGGATAAACCCATGGGTTACATGCTCGAGACGCGCGGGCTCACCAAGCGCTTCGGCCGCGGCGACCAGGCGCAGGACGCCGTGGCCGACGTGAGCCTTCATATCCGCGAGGGCGAGGTGTACGGGCTGCTCGGTCCCAACGGCGCCGGCAAGTCGACAACGCTCAAGATGATCTGCGGGATGCTGCGGCCGACGGCCGGGGAGATCCTCTTTGCCGGGCACGCCTGGCGCCGCGAGGACCTCTACGCAATCGGCAGCCTCATCGAGGAGGCGCCGCTCTACCCCAACCTCACCGCGCGCGAGAACCTGCGCGTGCGCACCACGCTGCTGGGCCTTCCCGAGAGCCGCATAGATGAGGTGCTCGCCGCCGTGGACCTCGCGGACACCGGGAAGAAGCGCGCCGGGCGCTTCTCGATGGGCATGCGGCAGCGCCTGGGGCTCGCACTGGCGCTGATCGCCCGGCCACGCCTGCTCGTGCTCGACGAGCCCACCAACGGCCTCGACCCCATCGGCATCGAGGAGCTGCGCGACCAGATCCGCGGCTTCGCGGCGGCGGGTACGACGGTGATCGTCTCGAGCCACATCCTCTCCGAGGTGCAGCAGATGGCGGACACCATCGGCATCATCTGCGGGGGGCGCCTCGCCTACGAGGATGCGCTTCGTCCCGGGCAGGACCTCGAGGAACTCTTCATGAGCTTCTGTCGGGAAGGGCGACGAGCGCGCGGGGAGGTGGCGGCATGACGGGTGAGAAAGGCGGCCTGCTCGCGGCCCTGCGCGCCGAGGCCCTGAAGTCGCGCCACGCGGCACCGGTTCGCCTAGCCGTGCTCATGGCGCTGCCGATGCCGCTGCTCGGCGCGATGCCCTACCGGGGCGTGCAGATCTTCAGCGCGTGGAACTACTGGTACGCGCTCTTCCTGCCCGTGTCTCTATCGCTTGTGGTGGCGTGCGTCGCGCGGGCGGATGCTCGCACGCGGATGCGGGGGCTTCTGGGCCTGGGCTTCCCGCTCGGGCGCGCCTGGTGGGCCAAGGCGCTCTGGTGCCTCGCGCTCTGCACGCTCTCGAACCTCGTGGTCTTCGGCATCTACCTCGCGGGATCGGCGTTCTCCTCGCAGGGTCTCACGGCCGCGGGCACGCTCACGATGCTCCTCTGCGCGCTCGCCAACACGGTGACCGCGGCGTGGATGATCCCTGCAGGGCTCTTCCTCACGGCGCGGCTCGGCATGCTCGCGGGCATCTTCTGCCCGCTCGCCGCGCAACTCTTAGGTGGGTTCGCCTGGTCGTTGGTGCCGCTGCCGCAGCTCTTTCCGCCGTCGGCGAACATGGTCATCCCCACGAGCTTCTTTCCCGTGCTGCCGAGCGGCGAGCCGCTCGCGGCGGACATGGCGCTCGGCGGGGCGCTCATGGCGGACGGCATGCTCACGCTGGCGGGCCTTGCGGTCTGCGCGCTCGCGTTCGCCGCGCTCACGGCGGCGGGCGCGGCCTGGTTCGCGCGCTCCGAGGAGAGGTGATGGCCATGACACGACTCTCCGACCCGACGCCGCGCATGACTCTCTCGCGGGCCCTGCTCTCCGAGGCCCTGCGCCTGGCGCGCTCCCCGCTCACGGCGGTGCACCTCGTCTGCGGCCTGGCAGCCGGTCTTGCCTGCGGCGAGTACTTCTCCGTAACCCGATGGGACCCGGCGCTGGACGCGGACGCCTACGCCCAGTTCCTCGGCGCCCTCATGCCGCTCATGTCCGCCATCGTCTGCGGGCTCGCCGTGGACGAGGAGCGCGCTGCCGGGCGCCTCGCCAACCTCACGGCGGTCCCCTCGCGCGGGCGCGCCGTCGCGGCGAAGTTGCTCGCCCTTGCGGCGCTCGGCGCGGGCGCGCTGGCCGTGGCGCTCGGCGTGTTCGGGGCCGTGCTCGCCGTCGCCGGGCGCCTGCCGCTCGGGCCCGCTCCGCTTGCGGCCGCCTGGGCGGGCATCGTGCTGGGCAGCCTGCCCCTCTACGCGCTGGGGCTCGGCGTGGCCCTGCGCCTCGGCCGCAACGCCGCCATCGGCGCCGGTGCGGCGGGGGCGCTCCTCGCGTTCTTCTCGGTGGGCGGGCTTGCGCACGGCCTCATGACCGGCGAGCTCACCGGTGCCCTGGCGACGCCCCTGGGCTGGGTGCCGCTCGCCTGGCCCGCGCGCCTGGGGTCGCTCGGGGTGGAGGCCTTCATCGACGCCGCACGCGCGGCGGGCCCTCTCCTTACGACTGCGCTCGCTGGCCTCGCCCTCACCCTGGCAGCCGCCGCCGTCCTTCTCGCCTGGTTCTGCCGCTTCGAGGACGGGAGGGCAGATGCGTAGGAGGCCGCTCGCCGCCATGCTCGCCCTCCTCTCCGCAGCGCTCCTTCTGGGCGGGAATGCCCTGCTCGACGCCGGCTGGGGGGTGTTCCTATAGTTTTGTCAACTGGGCAATGCTGTTTTCAAGATTGAATCGCGACATGCTAACGCCAGGCCT
>UQWS01000020.1 GCA_900544875.1 uncultured Collinsella sp.
CGGTTAAGTTTGCTGCTCTACAGTCCTGCGCAAGACGGAAAGCACATTAAATGCTTTCCTTCGCGTGCGGAACTCGCGACAAACTTAATCGCCCCGCCCGGCGGGCAAGCTGCGGAAACTCGGTCGGTCCAGAGCAATATCGGCGAAACGGAATTCTGGCTGAGGATCTGTTCGCGACAAAGACTCAATGGGCAGTTCCCTCTATGCCCTTCTGGAAGTTGCGGTGAAATAGGGACTGATTTTGCGGTTGAAACGTTTAAACAGTCCCTATTTCACCGCAACTTACAGAAGGGAATGAAAAAAGGCGGGGGCTCCAGGTGGAGTCCTCGCCTTTATTACAGGGGGCGATGTTATTCGCGTACCGTGGAATTAGACCAGGCGGGCGTTGATCGTCTTGACGATCTCGGCGGCGTCGGTGGAACCCTTGACGGTGGCACGGAAGTCCTCGTCCATGAGCGCCTCGGCGACCTTGGACAGGATCTTGAGGTGCGTGGTACCGGCCTGGGCACCGGGGATGAGCAGGGCGATAGCCACGTTGACGGGAGCGCCGTCCATGGTGTCCCAACCGGTCACGCCGGACTCGTCCTTGACGACGATGACGGCAGCCTCGGTGATGGCGTCGGACTTGGCATGCGGGATGGCGAAGCCCTCCATCATGCCCGTGGTGCCCTCGGCCTCGCGGGCCAGGAAGGCGTTCATCACGGCATCGGCGTCGCCGGCGATACCGGCCTTGACGGCCTGGTTGGAGACAAAGCTCAGGGCCTCGTCACGAGAAGCGAAGTCCTCGGCGACAAAGACGTTCTCGACCTTCACGAAGTCGGCGGCCTTGGCCTCAGGCGCCTCGACAGCAGCGGCCTTGGGGGCCTCAACCGGCTTGGCGGCAGGAGCGGCCTTCTGGTTCTTCTCGAAGTCATACTTCTTGAAGGCCACGAACAGGATGCCACCGACCACGGCGCCGATGAGAATCGCGAGGACCCACAGCGGACCGTTCTCGACAACGGGCAGGACCAGGAAGCCACCGTGAGGCGCCGGATCGTGGACGTTGAACATAATGGTCAGGATCGAGGCGATGGAGGAACCGAGCATCATGATGGGCATGACAGGCCAGATGTTCTTGGTCATGAACGGAATGGCGCCCTCGGTGATGTGGGTGCAACCAAGAATGAAGTTGACGATACCGGCGTCATGATCCTCCTGGCTGAAGTACTTCTTGCCAACGATGACGGCAAAGGTGGTGATCAGCGGCGGAACGATACAGGCGGCGGAGACGGCAGCCATGAAATTGGTGCCGAAGTTGTAGGTGTCGGTGCCAACGCCGGCAGCAAGAGCCTCGGTGAGCATAGCGGTACCGGTGACGTAAGCAGCCTTGTTGACCGGGCCGCCCATGTCAACGGCGCACATGCAGCCGATAGCAAGACCCAGGACAACAGCGCCAGAGGCAGACAGACCCTTGAGGAAGTCCATCATGGCGGTGTTGATGGCAGCCATGGGGCCGGAGATGCCAAGCATGACCAGACCGACGATGGCGGTCGAGAACAGCGGGTACAGGAAGATAGCCTTGAGGCCGTCCAGGTTCTTGGGCAGCTTGGCAAAGACCTTCTCGAGCAGCACGATGACATAGCCAGCGAGGAAGCCGCCGACGATGCCGCCCAGGAAGCCGAAGCCCACGCCGGCGCCACCGGCGTCGATCATGCCGGTCTCGGCGTTAACAGGCAGGCCCTGGATGGCGATCATACCGGCGACGAAGCCGGGAACGAGTGCCGGGCGCTTGCCGATGGACTCGGCGATATAGGCGGAAAGCACGGGAACCATGAGGTTCATGGCAATGCCGCCGATGATCTTGAGCAAAGCGGCGAAGCTGTTGTAGTCGGCAGCCGTCGAATCGAAGGACGTGATGCCCCACAGGAACGAAACGGCGGTCAGGACGCCACCAGCGACGACGAAGACCAGCATGTGGCTGACGCCGTTCATGAGGTGCTTATAAATGATGTGGCCGACGGATTCCTTCTCCTCGACCTCATCCTCGACATCGGCAGCGGCTGCAACCGTGCTGTCGCCCTTGGCGGCGAGCGCGCGGTCAATCAGCTTACCGGCGGCCTCAACGGACAGGGCCTTGGAAACACCAACGGAAACCATGGGCTTGCCGGCGAAACGCTCAGCCTGGACATCCTTATCGGCTGCGACGACGACGGCCTTGGCACCAGCGATCTCACTCTTGGTGAGCTCGTTCTCGACACCGACCTGGCCATGAGTCTCGACCTTAATGGTCAGACCGCGCTCGGCAGCTGCCTTCTCCAGCGCCTCCTTAGCCATGAAGGTGTGCGCAATGCCGGTCGGGCAACCGGTCGCGGCGATGATGTCAAACTTAGCCATGTGTCCCTCCTTCTTGAGTACAGCGCCCGCGGGCGCTCCCCTACACGCGCTTCGATGCGCGTTTTTCCACAACTGAAAGATACCAACCTACCGTCCGCGTGAGAAGAGACAAGACGCAATTCTCCGGTGAAAGGTTCTTTCATAACCGTAAACGGTAGGTGAAAGTTTACCATCAACACTTGAAACGGCAAGGTGTATCTTGTAATTGAAAATCCCCCTATACTATGGCATTACAAATCAAATTAGATTTTCATGCCAACCAGGAGCCATCCATGACCGATAGTAGCAAGAGCGCACTTTCCCTCATAAGCACCCATCAGGGATACAGCGAGTCCGAGCAGCGCATTGTCGACTATATATTGGAGCACCAGTCCGAGGCGCCGCGCCTCACGGCCGCTCAGCTCTCACGCGCCGCCGCCACGTCCGAGGCGACCGTTTCGCGCTTCTGCCGCAAGCTTGGCTTTGGCAGCTTCCGCAGCTTTCAGTTTTCGTTGGCGAGGGATTTAGAAAGCCAGCGCAACGAGGGCCTGACTGACGAGGTCTCGCTCGACAATATGGAGCAGAGCCTCAAGAACATCCTGGCTGCCAAGGTGAGCGAGCTTAATGCGACCATCGACGGGATCGACCACGATACGCTGGCGGCTGTTGTGCATGCCCTTAAGCATGCAGGGGTTATTGAGTTTGCAGCTGTGGGCAATACGAACGCGGTCGCGCTCGATGCGACGTTTAAGTTTTCGCAGCTGGGCCTGCGCTGCATGGCGAGCACCATTAGCGAGACATCAATCGGCTTTGCGCTCACGTTGCGCCCGGGTGACGTTATCGTGCTCATCTCAAACTCCGGCAAATCGCGCCGACTGAATCGCATGGCAAAAGCGGCTCGCAACTGCGGCGCAACCGTAGTCGTCATCAGCAGCGACAGCAAATCCCCGCTCGCGCGTCTGGCAGACTACACTTTTAATACCGTCAATCACGAAGCGCTGCTGACGACAGGCGACTTTGCGTTCTCTAAAATCAGCGCCACGATGATCATCGAAGTCATCTACAACTTCCTGCTGCCCGAGATTGAAGACGCTCGCGAACATATCAGCTACTACGAGGAGCTCATCCAGCCGGACAAGGTCGTTGAGTAAAACGCGTAGTGGGACAAAAATTTCAGTCTATTTTGTCCCACCAACACCGCTGATACGACCTAGCCTCGAGCTTCTTCGAGCATCTGCTTGGCGTGGGCCAAGCTTGCCTCGGACTGATCGCCGCTCAACATGCGGGCGATCTCGGCGGTACGCGCTTCGCCGGTTACCTCGTCCAAATGCGTCTGGGGAACATCGCCCGGTTCCTTGCTGACGACATAATGCTTGTCAGCCATGACGGCGACCTGCGCCAAGTGGGTTACGACAATCACTTGATGCGTAGCGGCAAGATCGGCCAGCACACCAGCAAGAGCGCGAGCCGTGGAGCCGCCGACACCGGCATCGACCTCGTCAAATACCAGTGTGTCGACGCCGTCAGCATTACCCAAGACCACCTTGCTCGCCAGCATGACGCGGCTGAGCTCGCCGCCCGAGGCAATGCGGCGCAGGGGACGCGGCGTCAAGCCGACACCGCTGCGATACAAAAGCTCGTAGCTTGAAGGACCCGCCGGCGTCCACTCGGCGCGCGGAAGATCACGCGACTCCCAAACGAGCTCGGCGCCGCCCATCTCCAGGCGCGCCATTTGGCGGCCAAACTCGTGACAAAAACGCGGAGCAGCGGTATTACGCGCACGCTTGAGTGCCTTGGCGGCAGCGAACAGCTCGCGCTCGGCGCTCCCGAGTGCCTCACGCGCCTTTTTGATCTGTTCATCGCCATCATCGACCAGGGACAGCAGCTCTTGCGAGCGATCGCGCATGGCAAAAACATCGTCCATGGTGGGACCCCACTGACGCAACAGGCCCTTGAGGTCGGAATACCGCTCACGCATGCGAGCGAGCTCGCGCGGGTCGAAGGCGACGCCATCGCGATAGGCACGAAGCTCGTTCGCGCTATCCTCAAGGGAGATGCAGGCATCCGAAAGCGCATCGGCAATGTCGCCCAGTTTGCGATCGACGGTAGCCATACGGGAAAGCTCTGCCACGGCGCTGTTCACGGCATCGAGCGCTCCACCTTCGGCGGCAAGCGATGCATGGGCATCGTTAGCTGTGGCAACCAGTACCTCGGCATGTTCGGAGCGCGGCAGCAGTTCCTCGAGTTCCTCATACTCACCCGGCTTGGGGTCGACCTCGGCGATACGCTCCAGGGCGAAGCGCGCCTCCTCGACGCGACTCCCCTGCGCACGCGACGCCTCCTCTACGCGACGGACCTCCTTGGCAGCCGCACGCGACGCCTTGAAGCAGGCGCGGTAACGGTCGAGCGCCTCGAGCGCAGAGCGACCAGCCCAGGCATCAACCATGGCAACATGATGCGCCGGATCGAGCAGACGCTGATGTTCATGCTGGCCGCACAGATCCATCATCACGCCGACGCGCTCGGAAAGCTCGCGCACGCTGGCGATGCGGCCGTCAATCTTGACGCGGCTGCGACCCTCGGCAGAAAGGCTGCGCTGCACAGTAAAGCCCTCCGTGTCGTGCGGGCCGTCGAACAAGCGCGCCTCGACGCTCGCCAGCGCCTCGCCCTCGCGCACGGTCGAAGAATCCGCACGCTCGCCCAAAATGAGCTTGAGCGCCGAGAGCAGCGCGGTCTTGCCGGCACCGGTCTCGCCAGTCAAAACCGTTAGGCCCGCACTCGGCACCAGCGTCGCCTCGCGAATGAGTGCAATGTTGGAAACCTGCAGCTCATCGATCATGACGCACTCCGTAGAATACGCGGCTCACCGAGTTGTAAAAACTCTCGGGGCCGTAGTCGAGCAGCAGCACATCGCCGGGGCCTCGGCGCACGGCCACGCTCTCGACCGTGCCGTCGCAGGTAATAAACTGTCCATCGATAGCGATCGCCGGAACGCTCGGACGGTCATCAGACATAAAGATTTCGACGACATCGCTCGGCGAAGTCAAGAAAGCGCGAGCTTGAATGGTGTGCGGCGCAATGGGTACGCAGACCATGCCCGTATAGTCAGGGCTCACGATGGGGCCACCGGCGCTGAGCGCGTAACCCGTAGAACCAGTCGCCGTCGAAACGACGACACCGTCACCGCGTAGGCGGTCGATATGGTGACCGGACACCGTGATGTCAAACTCGACCATATCGGACAGGGGGCCGCGCGTAAGCGCCATGTCGTTGAGGGCGAAGGTGCGCACAACATCCTTCGTACCATCTTCGCGCACGGACACGATATCCGCGGCGATGGTAGCGCGACGGCTCACATGCAGCTCGCCGGACAGGGCGTCGCTCACGACCTGCAGAATGTCGCGCTCCTCGGGACTCGCAGCAGTTAAAAAACCCAGGTGACCATAGGAAAGACCGAGGATAGGAATCTCACGATGGTTGAGGATGCGGGCAGCGCGCAGCAACGTGCCGTCGCCGCCGAGCGTAATGACCAGATCGGAGCCGTCAATATCAGGCGTGCTTTGAATCTTCGATCGCTGGTCGGCAGCCCATGCGACCTCATAGCCCTGGCGCGTCAGCCAAAGCTCGAGCATCAGGCCGCTCTCGACCGCCTCTTGCTTGTAGTAATTGGGAACCAGAAAGACCTTCATAGCGTTGCAGCTTTCTCGCTCATAACCGATACCTGGGATTGCAGCTCGTCTTGCGAGCGATCGCCGGGGTCAAATCTCGTGCCGTACAGGAAAAACTCAACGTTGCCCTTGGCACCATGAATGGGCGACACGCACACATCGACCGGGAACAGGCCCTTGGCAGCAAAGAGTTCAACCGCCGCCACGAGTGTATCGCGGCGCACGGCGGGATCGGTCACAATGCCGCCCTCGCCCACCAGCGCCGCCGGAGCCTCAAACTGCGGCTTTACGAGCGTGCAGAATGCACCCGTAGGCGCCAGGCACGCCAGTACCGCATCGATAATGTTCGCGATGCTGGTAAACGAGACATCACACACAGCCAGGTCGATAGTGCCGGCATAGCCAAGCTCAGGCAGCTGCGTCACGTTTGTGCGCTCATGCAGCGTCACGCGATCGTCCTGGCGCAACGACCAATCGAACTGGGCGCGACCCACGTCCACCGAGACAACGGTCGCAGCTCCGCGCTTGAGCAGACAATCGGTAAAGCCGCCGGTAGAGCAGCCCACATCCAGACAGGCAAGGCCCGTCGGATTGATGCCAAACGCATCAAGCGCGCCTTCGAGCTTAAGACCGCCGCGGCCAACATAGGGAATGCGCCCCTTCACATGCAGCGGCAGCCCCGGGATCACCTTAAGGCCCGGCGAAGTCAAGCGCTCACCGCCACTCGAGACCAAGCCGGCCATAAGAGTGCGAAGGGCATCCGCGCGATCGGCGCAGATGCCCTGTGAAATCAGTTCGTCATCAAGACGCACGCGTTTCATGAATGCCATCAACCATTCGTATCCGGAGATGCGGCCTAGCTATCCTGGGATTCGTTTGCCGCATCCTCATCGTATTCCTGCTCGAGCTTGTCGGCCTCACGCGGCGTCAACTCAAACTTGTCGACCATATCGACCGCGCGGGAGCCCAGCTCAATCGCTTCGTCAAACAAATCGAGCGAACGCTCCAAGGAGGTATCCTTGGAGCGAACGGTAGCGATGATCTGATCCAGACGGTCCGAAATCTCATCAAAGTTACGGACAGAACCCTCTGGCATGGCTACTCCTCGACGGAGTCGATGTCAGCCTCGGCGGCGTCCGCATCCTCGGCCAGCACGCCAGCCTCAGCCTGAGCAACCGCAACCTTGGCGGCAGCCTCGGCAGCCTGCGCCTCCTCGCGAGCGCGATCTTCGGCCAGCAGCTCCTGGTACAGGCCCTCGCCCGGCAGCTCCTCGCTGCGAGCGATCTTGCCCAGCACGCCGTTGACGAACGATGCGGACTGGTCGGTGCCATAGGCCTTGGCAAGCTCGACAGCCTCGTTGATCACGATGGCGTCCGAGACCTCCTCGTCGGTGAGGAAACGCATCTCGTAAACAGCGATACGCAGCAGATTGCGGTCGGCGCCGGGCATGCGCATAAGATCCCAGTTCTTGGCAACGGATCGCAGAGCGCAGTCGATGCGGTCGATATGCTCGTAGGCACCGCGGCACAGCTCCAACGCATAGGGGTCGAGGGGACCCTTCGAGATCAGGAAATCACCCTCGAGGACGCGCTCGAGCGGGCTGTCCGTGGCCTCGGCCTGGAACAGCAGCTGCAGCGCCTGACTGCGGGCAAGCGTACGCCCGCGATAAACCTTAAGGCTCAAAGGTTACTCCTTGGGGAAAACGAGGCCGTCGATGCAAACGTCAACACGCTCGACCTCAACGCCCACCTGGGCATCGATGGCGGCGACCACGGCGGCGCGAACAGCCTCGGCGAGTTTCTTGAACGGATAGCCAAAGAACACCACGACACGCACGGTGAGTGCGAGCTTGTCGCCGACGACCTCGGCCTCGACCGCCGGCTCGGAAGCCGGGGCCTTGGACGAGAGCATCATGGAGACAAGGTTGGTGGCAAGGTCCTTGACGCCAACGGAGGCGATGCCCTCGACATCGGACACGGCGCGCGAGACGATGGCGGTCAGAACATCGGGCGAAATGCCGATGCCGTCAATCTTGATTTCCTGGGGCATGAGTCCTCCTAGAAGATTTGGTTGCTAGACGCGGGAGACGAACTTGCCGTCGCGGGTGTCAACCTTGATGACCTCGCCCTCGTTGAGGTACATGGGAACCTGGATGACAGCGCCGGTATCGATCGTGGCCGGCTTGGTGGAACCCTGGACGGTGTCGCCCTTAAAGCCCGGGTCGGTCTGGACGATGGTGGTCTCGATGAACATCGGCGGGGTCACGCCCATGAGCTCATCGTCGGCGAAGAGCAGCTGGCAGACGTCGTTCTCGCGCAGCCACTTGGAGTTCTCGCCCACCATGTCCTCGGGAACGGGAACCTGCTCATAGGACTCGTTGTCCATGAAGATGTAGTCGGTGCCATCGTTGTAGAGGTACTGGAACTCACGGGTGGTGAGCATGACGCTCTCGAACTTGGTGCCGGCGTTGCAGGTGTTCTCGACGACGCGGCCGCTCTTGATGTCGCGGGTCTTGTAGCGCACAAACGCGCCGCCCTTGCCCGGCTTGACATGCTGGAACTCGACGATGGTGTAGACCTTGTCCTTGATGCGGAGACCGAGGCCGTTCTTGAAGTCGGCGGTAGAAATGGTAGGCATAGCGACCTTTCTTGTTATGGGCAGAACGCACAAGCGTCCAAATTACATACGACGGAAATTATACACTTGCAGACGGCGCCTGCAGCGAGCGCATAAAAAGAGAACGCGGGGCGTCCGAATCGATCCGAACGCCCCGCCCCAAACTATCTACCGAAGTAGACTAGCAGTCGATAACGTGCAGGTCGTGCGGGGTCTTGGTGAAGGGCTCGTAGCCGTTCTCGGTGACCACGCCGTAGTCCTCAAGGCGCACGCCGCCCACGCCGGGCAGGTAGACGCCGGGCTCCATGGTGACAACCGAGCCGATCTCGATGGTGTTCTTGCTGCGGTTGAAGTTGGGCAGCTCATGGATGTCGATGCCCACGCCGTGGCCCAGACCATGGTTGTAGTAATCACCATAGCCGGCATCGCCGATGATCTTCTTGGAAAACTTGAAGATGTCGTTACCCTCAACGCCCGGATGAATGGCGGCGACGCACTCCTCGTGCGTGCGGCGCACGAGTGCGTACAGGTCGAGCTGCTCCTGGGTGGGCTCGCCCATCACGACAGTGCGCGTCATATCGGAGCGGTAATCGCAGTAGCCCGCGCCGTAATCCATGAGGACGAAGTCGCCCTTCTCGATGACACGGTCACTCGGCACGGCATGCGGGTTGGCGGTGTTGGGGCCGCTCGCCACAATGGAGCCGAAGGCCAGGCTGTCGGCGCCGTTGGCGAACATAAAGTTCTCGAGCTCGTTGCGAACCTGCTTCTCGGTCATACCGGGCTTAATAAAGCCGAGCATGTGCTGGAAGGCGGCGTCAGTGATCGACTGTGCATGGCGCATGAGCTCGATCTCCTCGGCATCCTTGATGGCGCGCATCTTGCGGATGTCGTCGTGCATCAGCGGCAGCATGCAGGCGACGGAACGGTCCTCCAGGCCGCGCTGAATACCCTGGTAGAAGTTAATCTGCATATCGTCCTCGACAGCACAGACACGGCACTTGTTAGCCGCAATCTTGCCGGCGACCCAGCCGGGGATGGTACCCTCGTCCATGTCGTAGACCCAGGGGCTGCCGGCGGGCGTGTTCTCCTCAAAGCTGTTGAGGTAGCGCGAGTCGGTGTGGAACAGGCACTGGTCGACCGTAATAAACGCAGCGTGCGGGAACTCGAAGGTGTAGTCGAAGACGCCCTTCACGCCCGTAAGCCAACGAAGGTTGGCCTCGTCGCGCACCACGATGGCATCGTAGCCACGCTCGGCCATCAGGGCACGGACACGCTCGATACGACCGGCAGGACCGGCAGCAAACTCAGACATGCAGATTCCTTTCTTGTTGTCTCAAGATAGACGGGACGGGTCTCAACCGAACGACGGAATCGCATGCGATCCGCAACCGATTGAAAACCCGCCCCTCAACATGATACGAAAGACGATGGAAGTCAATAAATCTTAGAGAAGTTCTTTACGAGAAGCCAAGTAGGCGTGAGCATGGCGCTCAAGAACCTCGTCCTCAACGTTCGTTAGGCGAATTGCGCCGAGTGCCGCGGGCAGCGGCAGCATGCTGCGGTTTGAGCGCGCGAACTGCTGTCTGCGGAACTCCTCGATATATGCGGCAGGCTCCAGATCGAAGGCAAGTTCCTCGATACCAAAGTCCTCCAGACAGTCATCGACCTCAAAGACGTAATCGATATCGAAGTCGCAGGCGTCGTGGGCAAGGCGCGCCTCAAAGCGCATGCCCTCGGACAACAGCTGGTAGGCAGGGACCTGCGAAGCGGCATCGCCCAAGCAAGCGCGCAAGGTACGCTCCCCCGTCTTGCCAAAATCGAGCGCATGGCGGGCGCTCGGGTTCGTGGCCATCAGTACGTCCTTGCGAGCAGTCTGAGACCATTGAACGGCATTGACGAGCGCGACCTCCTCGCCCGCGAGAATCTCGGGGACGGTCTCAATAAACTGATTCCAGCGGGACTTGCTGCTCGAAAGCATGGTGCCAACAAGTACCGCATAGCCGAGCTTGAGGTCCTCGGGGTCCGCCTCGCGAACAAGATCGAGGTCACACACGACCAAACCCGGTTCGGGACGGAACGCGATAGCGGGAAGCGCATTGGCCGACGAGGCGACAAGCGGCTTCATGGTCGTCGCGACCGTGAGCATGGCGTCGAAGGTCGTCGGCAGCAGCGCGCACTCGGTTCGGCCACACCACTGGTTGGCGCACCAGCTAACAACCGAGCAGGTTGCGGCATCGCCAACGGCGACAACCAGATCGTCGCAGGTAACGCCGTTGGCAGACAGGGCGCCAAAGATAGCATCAGCATCGGCCAGCGTGGCACCAGCAGGCGAAACCTCGAGGACTAGCGGCGACACGGCAAAACCGGCGTCGACCAGCGCATGCTCGACGACTTCACCAAAACGCTCGGATGTGGCGGTGTTCCAAACGACCATCGCGCGCTTAGGCTTGCCCACGGCCGAGGCAAACATACGCGACAGCTCATCGAACGCACCCAATCCGACACGGACATCGACGCTGCGGTTTTGGAAATTGATCAGTTGACGGCGAATCATAGCAGCCCACGCTCCAAAAGCATCTCGGCACAAAGGTAGGAAACGTCCTCGAAGGACTTGTTGCGAATATCAAGGGTAAGGTCGGCAGCCTGGCGATACAGCGGACGGCGATGCTCAAACAGGCGCGCGGCATGCTCAGGCGAGCGGAAATCGGGGCGCGTGTCGGACCGACGAATCTGGCGAATCGAATCCTCGAAGTCGCCCTCGAGGTACACGCACGTACCCATTTCGTGCATCAGCTCAATATTCACCGGTGTCTCGACGATACCGCCCCCGCACGAAACCAACAGGCTGCGCTCACTTTGGAGCGAACGGAGCGCCGAGGTCTCGAGCTCGCGAAAACGATCCTCGCCCTCGGTCTCAAAAATCTCGGTTACCGACTTGCCGCAACGGCGCACGACCAGGCGGTCGGTATCGATAAAACGCCGCTTGAACATAGTGCCGACGTTGCGCGCAAGCGTCGATTTGCCCGCGCCCAAAAAGCCGATAAAGAAGATATGGTCGCAGCCGTGTTTGATGTGCTGAGACATGGCGAAACCTATTCCTCGCAGGGAAGGTCGCGCAGGGCCCGGCGCTCAAAGATACGGAAGATCTGCGTGTACCACAGGTCCTGGGTTGCCTGCGGCTTAACCAG
This sequence comes from uncultured Collinsella sp., assembly GCA_900544875.1. Classification (GTDB taxonomy): domain Bacteria; phylum Actinomycetota; class Coriobacteriia; order Coriobacteriales; family Coriobacteriaceae; genus Collinsella. The sequence continues at coordinate 11,825 of UQWS01000020.1, forward strand.
GATAGTATCGACGCCGGCAAAATTGCCGCTCCACACGTCCGTGTAGAGCTGATCACCGATCAGCACCGCCTCGTCGGCCGTGGCGCCGAGGCGCTTAAGACCTGCCTTGACGGCAAACGGCGCCGGCTTCATGGCGTGGCTGATGGCCTCGAGTCCCAGCTCACGTGCAGAGCTCATGACCTGGTCGCGATGCCAGTTGTTGGACACCATGCACAGCTTAAAGCCTTTGGCGCGGGCGGCATCGAGCCAAGCGGAAACCGCGGCGGGAACCTGCTCGGTGTCGCGCGGCACCAGGGTGTTATCGCGATCGAGCAGAATGGCGCGTTTGCCGTCGGCCCAGAGGGTATCGAGGTCGATGCGATCGACCGAGGCAACGTATCGTTTGGGGCTAAAAATCCTCATGCTAATTCCAAGACTGTTGATGCTCTTCGTAGGTTTGCGAGAAGTACTCCTCGTCCTGCGTAATGTAGAAATACAGGTCATCGGAGTCGGTCGGCTCAAGCGTGGCCTTGAGCGCCTCGAGCGACGGAGAGCAGATGGGCGTGGGCGGCAGGCCCTCGTGCTTATAGGTGTTATACGGGCTATCGCTCTGCAGGTCGTCGGCGGTAACCTCGCCACCGGTGACATACATCATGGTCGCATCGCTGTTGAGATAGCGCAGACCGTCGAGCTTGCCGGCAAGGCGGTTGTAGAAGACCGAGGCCACGTGCGCACGTTGATCGGCGTTGAGGCCCTCGCGCTCAACGATAGAGGCCAAGTTGACGATGTCGTAGTCGGACATCTCCACACCATAGCGCTCCTTGATCTTGGCTTCGCAGCTCGCAAAGTCAAGCGACTTGTACTCGGTCTTAAACTGATCGAGCATAGCGCGAATCACGTCATCGGCCGTCGGCGAATCGCCCAACGAATAAGTCTTGGGGAACAAGAAACCCTCAAGCGAGTCGTTGGCGGCGCCCTTAAGGAAGCTATAGTCGTCCACGTAGTTGGAGGCCTTAGCCTGGTTGAGGAAGTCTTCCTTAGAGATGCCATCGTAGGCCTGGGCCACACGGTCGGCGACTTGATCGACCGTCAGGCCCTCAGGGATAGTTAGCGCATTGGAGCCCGCGTTGGGACCTTCCATGAGCTGCTGAACAACCTTGGTCGCGTCCATGAGTGTGGTGAACAAATAGGTACCAGGCTTGAGCGACATATCGGCGTTGAGCTTTTTCACCGCCGCATAGTAATCCTTGGGATTCTCGACGATATGGTTCTCGGAGAGAATCGAGGCGATCGTATCGCCCGAAGCACCGTCGGGAATGGTTACCGTAACCTGCTGACCAGCCGTGACCTTCGTATCCTCACCGGCAAAGAAGCCCTTGACGGCCGGCACGACAAAGAAAACGATCGCGACAAGCGCAAGCACCGCCGCCACAACGCCGATGATCATGGGAACCGGAGAGCTCTTCTTTTGAGCACCGCGACGAGTATGCGTGTTGTAGCTCGAGCGGGTCGCCGGAGCAACGCCATGCGAACCGCGGGCGTGATGCGCATGAGGCTGCGATTGAGGAGCCTGTGCGCGTTGCGTAGAAGCCTGCTGCTTAAAACGAGTGCCGCCAGTGGGCTGCGCCGTACGGGCAGTTGGCTGCTGAGTCGCTCGCTGGGCGGGGCGGGCCGCATGCGAGCAGGGCTGAGCCGGACGCGGCATCGGCTGCACCGAGCGCTGACCTGCCTGGACAGGACGCGGCGCGGGCTGCCCCTGGCGATTCGGCTGGCGCGGATCGGAAGCGCTAGGCATGCTGAACCTCCTCGTTTTTACGATCGAGCCATGTCTGCAGGAACAGGCTGGCGGCAATCATGTCGATCTTGCCCCTCATCTGCTTTTCGTTGAGGCCCTGCTCGCGCAGGATACGCTTGGCCTCTTGCGAGGACAGACGCTCGTCCTCAAACTCCAGTGGAAGATCGAGCTCGTCGGCAATCTTTTGCGCCACGGAGGCAACGCGCTCGGCCTGGGGGCCGGGCTCACCGGCCATGGTCAGGGGACGTCCACTTACCAGGATGTCGGGCTCATAGTCCTCGACCAGGTAGCGGAACGTCTTGGCCATACCGGTGACCTCTGCAGCCGGGAGCACCTTGACGGGCATCGCCATCTTGCCATCACGTCTCGAGACGGCGATGCCGATCCTGGTCTCCCCTATGTCCAGCGCAAGCGCGACCACAGTGACTTCTTAGATTCTTAGGCGCCGAGTGCGGTCTTAGCGGCCGCGAGGGCATCGGCGATACCGGCAGCGTTCTTGCCACCGGCCTGGGCCATGTTGGGACGGCCACCACCGCGACCGTCAACCAGGCCCGCGATCTGCTTGATCACGTTACCGGCGTGGAACCCGGCCTTGACGGCGTCATCGGAGCCGGCAGCGAGCAGGGCCGGAGTGCCCTTCTCAGTCACGCTGGCAACGACACAAGCGACAGGGCCGGCGACCTTCTGGTGCACGGTATCCCATACGTTGCGCAGGTCGGCAGCCTCAAGGCCCTGGAGCTCAGCAACGACGAGCTTGTAGCCACCGAGCTCGACAGCACCCTCGATGGCGCTGGAAATGGCGTCGGAGGAACCACCGGTGAGCGCCTTCTTGAGCTTATTGGACGTCTCGCGCAGCTCGGCCTGCAGGTTCTCCACACGGGCGGGAACCTCGTCGACGCGGCACTTGAGCGCAGCGGCGGCGGCGTCAACGAGTGCCAGGCGGTCGGCCATATAGTCGAGAGCACCCTTAGAGGTCACGGCTTCGATACGGCGGACATTGGAACCTGTGGAGGACTCGGAAATGATCTTGAACAGGCCAATCTCGGCGGTATTGGCGGCATGGGTGCCACCACAGAGCTCGCGGGAGAACGGCTGGTCCTCGGCGCCCACGGAGACGACGCGGACGACATCGCCGTACTTCTCTCCAAACAGAGCGACAGCGCCGGCAGCCTTAGCCTCGTCGATGCCCATAACACGGGTCACAACCGGCTTGGAGGCGAAGATCTGCTGGTTGACCAGGTCCTCGACAGCCTTGAGCTGCTCGGAGGACAGGGCCTCGAAGTGCGTAAAGTCAAAGCGCAGGTGCTCGGGCGTCACCAGCGAGCCGGCCTGGGAGACGTGCTCGCCCAGGACCTGCTTAAGGGCAGCGTCGAGCAGGTGCGTGGCGGTGTGGTTGCGGCGCAGGAAGCCACGACGCTCGGCGTCGAGCGCGGCGGTCACGGTAGCACCGACGGTCAGCGTACCCTCGGCGACGTGGGCGACGTGAGCATATAGGCCGTTGTGGTTCTTGGTATCGGAAACGGTCAGCGCAACGCCCTCGGCGGAAAGCTCACCGGCGTCACCCTGCTGGCCGCCCATTTCGGCATAGAACGGGGTGCGGTCGAGCACAACCTCGACATCCTCGCCTGCGGCAGCGGAATCGACGGACTCGCCGTTGCGCACAATGGCGACAACCTTGGCGCCCTCGATCACATCGTTGTCATAGCCATCGAACTCAGTCGCGGCGACCTTGTCGGAAAGCTCGACCCAAACGTCGTTGAAGCTGCCCCAGGCATCGCCCTTGGCGTTAGCGCGAGCGCGGGCCTTCTGGTCCTCCATGCAGGCAGTAAAGCCGTCCATATCGACGTCGTGGCCAGCGGTGCCGGCGATCTCGACGGTCAGGTCGATGGGGAAACCAAAGGTGTCGTGCAGCTTAAAGGCAACATCGCCCGGAAGCACAGCACCCTCGGCAAGCGCTGCCAGGGCCTCATCCAGGTAGACGCGACCGTTGTCGAGCGTCGTGGAGAAGCGCTCCTCCTCGGAGGCGACGATACCCTTGACGAGCGCGACGTTCTTGAGCAGCTCAGGATAGGCCTCGCCCATCTGAGCGTTGACCTCGTCGATGAACTTGGTCAGGAAGGCGCCCTCAATGCCCAGCAGGCGACCGTGGAACACGGCGCGGCGGAGCAGGCGACGAAGGACGTACTCGCGACCCTCGTTACCGGGCAGGATGCCGTCCGAGATCATAAAGTCGACAGCACGGGAGTGGTCGGCGATGATACGCAGAGAACGGCTGGCACCGGAGTAATCGTCGGCGTCATAGGTCTTGCCGCTGATCTCCTCGCCCAGCTTGATGAGGTGCTGCATCAGATCACCGTCGTAGTTAGCAGTCTTGTGCTGCATGATAGCGGCCATGCGCTCCAGGCCCATGCCCGTATCGAGGTTGCGGTGCGGCAGCTCCGGCATGGAGCCGTCCTCCTGACGGTCGTACTGGGTAAAGACGAGGTTCCAGAACTCAAGGAAGCGGTCGCAGTCGCAGCCGGGCTTGCAGTCGGCGCTGCCGCAGCCGACCTCCTCGCCCATATCAAAGTAGATCTCTGAGCACGGACCGCAGGGACCGGTGGGGCCAGCGGCCCAGAAGTTGTCGTCCTCGCCCAGGCGGGAGATGTGGTCCTCAGCAACGCCCAAAGAACGCCACACGTCGTGGGTCTCGTCGTCCTCGGTAAAGACGGTAAAGTACAGGCGGTCGAGCGGCAGCTTGAACTCCTTGGTGATGAGCTCAAAGGCCCAGGCGCAAGCCTGCTCCTTGGAGACGCCGCCAAAAGAGAAGTCGCCAAGCATCTCGAAGAAGGACAGGTGACGGCCGTCCTCGCCGATGCAATCGATGTCGTTGGTGCGGACGCACTTCTGGCAGGAAATCGCGCCGATCTCCTTCATGGTCTTCTTGCCCTGGTAGTACTCCTTAAACTGGTTCATGCCGGCGTTGGCAAGCAGCAGCGAAGGATCGTCGGGAACAAGAGACGAAGAAGGATAGAGCTTAAGACCGCGCTCCTCAAAGAAGTTGAGGAACTTGGAGCGGATCTCGGCCGTAGTCATTGACGGGTAGTCAGCACTCATAGAGGGAATCTCCTCGGTTTCACATCGAAACAGTTCAAACGTAACGATATTACCATCCCACCGCGCAAGTGCAAAAAAGAGGGCCGGCACAATGCCGGCCCTTCAGCGAAATTGCATGTTAGCGCGTATGAATATTAATCCGAATTACCCCGCTAGTTGTCATCATCGTCCATGGAGCCGTCGATGCCGGTTTTGGTGTCGTCGTCCGTATTGGAATCGTCATCCTTGGCGAAAGGGTTCTTGAAAAAGCCCGTCGCGTCGGGCTGAAGACCCGAGAGCTTAATCCAAGGATTATCGAGCTCGGGCTTGGGCATAGCCTGGGCCTCGGGCGCAGTCTCGTTGCCGATGAGCTCGGACTCGTAAATGAAGGTGTCGTCGCCGAGCGCGTCGTAGGCGGCGACCGGGTTGCCATCGGCATCGCGGTACGGTGTGCCCTTAAACACGGCGCCGTCATAGGCCACAAGCTGGCGGCCGGTCTCATTCTCGAAGTAGAACACGAAGATACCTTTGAGGGCCGCACAAAGCGGGATGGCAATAATCATGCCGATGGGGCCCATGAGTGCCGAGCCAATAACGAGCGCCGTGAGGCTCATGATGGGATGCACCTGCACCGAGCTCTGCATAACCTTAGGCGAAATCACGTTATCGGTGACGTTTTGCGCGACCATCGTCACGACGAGCGTCCATAACGCCAACATGGGGCTGAACATGAAACCGAGCACTGTGGCGATTGCTGCGCTCACCCAAGGACCGACGACTGGAACCAAATGCATGATGCCGGTAAAGATAGCCATGAGCGCCGCATACGGATGGCCGATGATCATAAAACCGATAAAGGCGAGGAAACCACCGCAGATGGACGTCACGACCATACCGCGCATGTAGCCGCCGACAGAGCGAGAAAGGATGGCGACCATAAAGCGGTACGTGGTCTCCTTCTCCTGACCGATGATGGTGCAAATCTCGTGGTGCATGCGAGGGTAGTCGCAGGCCATCCAGTACGCAAGCACCAGACCAAGGAAGAGCACGAACAACTGCGAGGCCGTATTGGTGATGAGCGGGAACACACCGCGGCCAAGCTCGGCAGCGATCTGAGACACGTACTTTGATGCCACAGTAACAAGCGACGAAAGATTATCGTCCAAATACTCCTTGAGCGGCGTGTTGTTGAGCGTCTTGGCATGCAAAATCATCTCGTTGAGATCGCCACCCGCAACACGAAGCTGCTCGGGCAGACGGCTCAGGACTTCCATGATCTGACCAAAGAGAATCGGCGACAAGATGCAAACGACACCGACGAGCACGGCAACAACAACAATAAGCGCGATAAGCGAACCGATGCCGCGATTCACGCCATGGTGCTCGAGCCAGTTGGTGATCGGGGACATCACAAAAGCAATGATGGAGCCGACGGCAAGAAACTCAATAACCGGTGCCAGGATGCCCATAAGGTTAAAGATGACAGCAGCAATAACAATGCAGCCGACAACAGCCCAAATGCGCAGCGTCAGAATGCGGGTGTCGCGCAGCACGCGATCGGTTTGTTGGGGGTGCTCACTCATGAACGAATCATCACTCCGTCGGGGTCGATCTTGTCCTGAATCTTCTTAAGCGTGCGGCGCAGCAGACGCGAAACCTGCACCTGAGAAATACCCAGCTTCTTGGCGATCTCGATCTGGGTCATGCCCTTCACAAAGCGCAGCTCGATCACCTCGCGCTCGCGCGGCGAGAAATCGCGGATGGCTTCCTCGATCACCAGGCGGTCATCGGTAAAGTCGAGCTCGTTGTCATCGTCGGCGTAACGGTCGAGAATCGACGGCGCATCGTCGGAATCGGACGCACCAGGAGCCTCGATGGGCACCGAGGTATAGGCCGAAGACGATTCCATAGCCTCGAGGACCTCATCGACAGTCACATCTAGATACTCAGCGATCTCCTCAACCTTGGGCGAACGCTGCAGCTCGTTGGTAAGTTTGTCAGTAGCCTGGTTGACCTTGGCCGAGAGCTCCTGCAGACGACGCGGTACGCGCACGCTCCAGCCCTTGTCGCGGAAATGGCGTTTGATCTCGCCCAGGATAGTGGGTGTCGCAAACGTCGTGAACTCGAGTCCGCGCTCGGGATCAAAACGGTCGATAGCCTTGAGCAAACCGAGATAGCCGACCTGCATGAGGTCGTCGAGCGGCTCGCCGCGATTCTTAAATTTGTTGGCAAGAAACCTTACCAGGTTCATATGGGACATGACGAGCTGCTCGCGGGCGTCCGGATCACCGGTCTCCTTGTAGCGACGAAACAGCTCGCGGGTTTTCTCCTTGTCCCAAGCGGTCTTGCCGCTCCGGGAACGTTCGGTCATATTAAATATCCGCCTTGAGGTCGAGGGAAAGCGTCAGGGGCGCCGCAGTCTTTTCGTAGGAGTCGCACACGCTCGCGAGGATGAGCTCGGCATACACCGCAGCCTGGTCGTCTTCATCGACCGTAGCCTGGTCGCCAAAGGTAATAGTCATGCCAACGTGGGTCTCATCGACATCGAATTTGATGGTGATGTCATCGCAGTCGACCGCGGTGCAACCAAAGATGAAAGCCTCCTCGGCAGCCATGCGGATGTCCTCAATGCGATCGACAGACATAGAGCACAGGGCACCAACGTTGGCTGCCGTCATGCGCACAAGGCGAGCGAGACGCGGGTCACCGGCAACGGTCAGCGTGATAGGGCAGGTTGCTTCGCTACTCATCGCAGGACTCCTCAGAGGTCTCGGCGGGCGTATAGGTGTAATACTGAGCCGGCTTGGATACAGACTTCTGACCATCATCGTCGCCCGCGGCGGCCTCGTCCTCGCCAATTAGGACGCGCTCGGTAGGCTGCTCGGCCTCCGCAGCGGCAGCGGCGAGCTTGCGATCGGCGTCGGCTGCAGGAGCCTTCACCTTATTGAAGAGCTTCTGCACAGCACCGGCGGCAGAATCAGTCACGCTCGACACGGCGCTGCTGGCCTCGGCCACACTGCCCGTGACCTCGGAAATGTCGCGAACGACGGCCTCAACCTCAACAAGGTTGGACGTCAGGGCATCGACCGCGGTCTTGCTCGACTTAAGCAGCGGCTCCATCTGGGCAAGCGCCGGCGTAAGCTCATCGACAGCGCCATCGAGCTTTGCCACCACAGGCTGAGCCTCGGCGATGGTGTTGTTGAGGTCGTTCACGGTCTTATCGAGCGAGTCGACAACGGTGCGGGTCTTGCGCAGGGTAAGCGCGAGCTCAACGATAGCCCACACGCCGGCAACGGCGAGCAACAGCAAGGCGATTTGAATGGGACTCATACAAGCCTCCCAAAGGAATCGAAATACAGACGGTTTCCATGGTACCCCAAAGGGGACCGAACATGCCAAGAGCAGCAACGTGGAACAAAATTATCAGCAGCTACTTCGGTGCATTCCCGCTGCGGTCGCGTTCGCTTTGCTCTACGCGCCATTCTTCCCAACCGCGGCCAGCAGGCTGCCAGAACGCGCCGCGCTCCAGTCCCTCGGGCAAATAGCGCTGATCGACCCAGCCTTCGGGATAATCATGTGGATACTTATACACACCGTAATCATCGCTGCCCGGGCGATGGCGATCGCGCAGATAACTAGGCACCTCGCGAAGCCCACTAGAATGGATATCGGCCAGCGCCGCATCGATCGAAGCCTCACACGCATTGGACTTAGGCGCCAAACAAACATAGAGCGCAGCCTGCGCGAGGTTAATACGGCACTCGGGATAGCCAATAACCTCGGCAGATTTAAACGCAGCATGCGCTATAAGAAGCGCCTGCGGGTCAGCGTTGCCAACGTCCTCAGAGGCATGAATCATAATGCGACGGGCGATAAACTTAGGATCCTCCCCTGCATCGATCATGCGCGCAAGCCAGTAGACCGTGGCATCGGGGTCGCTACCGCGCATGGACTTGATGAACGCACTGATGATGTCGTAGTGCATGTCACCGTTTTTGTCATACGTAAAGCCGCGACGCGGGTTGGCAATCTTTACGTCATCCACGGTGATGGGATAGCGCTCCCCCGCCGCCGGCGCTGGCGTTCCCTCGGTATCGGGACGCGTGACGGCAATCTCGCTCGCCAGCTCAAGTGTCGTCAGGGCCGAGCGTGCATCACCCGCGGCCAGCGTACAAATGGTCTTGACCGTATCCTCATCGGCCGAGAACTTACCGTTCAGGCCATGCGGAGCCTCGAGCGCACGCTCGATCAGCGTGGCTATGTCCTCGTCCTTAAGGTGTTCAAGTTCCACCACGCGACCGCGCGAGAGCAATGCCGAGTTGACCTCGAAGTACGGATTCTCCGTCGTGGCGCCAATCATAATAACGGTACGGTTCTCAACCGCATGCAGCAATGCATCCTGTTGTGACTTCGAAAAGCGATGAATCTCGTCGATAAACAGGATGGTGCGACGGTCGTACGTATTCAGACGCGTCTTGGCCTCGTCAATCACGCGGCGAAGGTCCTTTACGGTGCCCGTCACGGCGCTGACTTCGACAAACTCACTCTTGGTATGGTTGGCGATAATGTGGGCCAGCGTCGTCTTGCCCGTACCGGCCGGCCCGTACAGTATCACGCTCGAAAGCACATCGTGCTCGATCGCGGCACGCAACCATGAGCCCTTACCGACGGCCTTTTGCTGGCCCACATACTCGTCGAGCGAATTGGGGCGCATGCGAACCGCAAGCGGCGCATTCTGAAAGGAACGCTCGCGCGTCGAAGCAGAAAAAAGGTCGTCCATAGCCATCCCGTGCATCAATCAAAAACGTTTTCCACTAACAGTATACCGAATTTATACGAACTACCGTTCGTTAATATAGGTACGGTGCGGAAACTCCAGACCAGGGAACAGCTTGCTCGTGAGCTCACAGAAATAGCCATCCGTCATGCTCGCGATATAATCCACCACGGCTTGGTCCTTGTCGTCCTGCCAGGCATAGGTGCGATCGTAGTAGGAAAGTTGCTGCTCAATGCGCGAAATATGGTGCTTAAAGATGTAAGAGGACTCGTCGCCACTGTTTAGATCCCGCAGACAACGGTCGTAGAGCTTTACGAACGCCTCGCGCAGCTCCGCCTCGGAATCGCCCTCGATACCGCCCTTGCTATAGATCCTCTCGTAGTTCTCCCGCTTGGCACGGCGAATTTCCTCAAACAGGTCCTCGCTCATCTCGATGCGCGGCTTACCATAGCTGTGCTCAACGATATCGATGGAGGCATGCGTGAGGATCCAACTGTTGTAGGCACCGCCCCGGCCATCATCAAAAGCGTCGGGCGAAAGCAGGCCCGCCGCAATCGCATCCTGACGGTCACGACCGACGTAGGCAAGGATATCCGAGATGCGAACCACGCAGCCCTCGAGCGTCATGGGACGCAGGTGTCCAATGGCGCCATAGCCCGTGGCAATACAGTCCTCAACCGTCTGATCGAACTGGTCAAAGGAGCCCATGTCCGAGAGCTCAAACACACGCTGCTCGTACTCGCCGTTATGGCATAGCACGCCGTCGAGCGTCTGGAGCGACACGTTGCGGCCATACAACGCGTCGAGCACGCGGACCGACTGCACGTTATGGAAAAAATAACGCCCCGTACGCTCATGAAAGATATCGTTGAGGAAGCGCTCGCCGGCATGGCCGAAAGGCGTGTGTCCCAAGTCGTGACCCAGGCCAATCGCCTCGATCAGATCGCAATTGAGCCCCAGGGCGCGACCGATATCGCGCGCAATGCGCGAGACAAGCTGCACGTGCAAACCGCGGCGCGACAGATCGTCATTGCTACGGAAGCTAAAGACCTGCGTTTTGCCCGCATAACGGGTGTACGCCGGAAGATGAAGTATCTTTTCGGTATCGCGCATAAACGCCGGACGCATAAGCGTGCCTTTGTCGGCGGCGCGATCAATACGACGAATGACCTGATCGTCGTTGCAACGATACGGGTTGACATGGCCCGAAGCGCGATCGGCGGCAATGCGCTCGACAAGTTCGGGCGACAACGCCGAGGGAATACGGTCCATGCGCGCCTTAATGACGGCCGTTTCTTGATTAGTTGCCATGGCATGCTCCTTAAGAAGGATGCGCAATCGGTTACAAAGTGCAGCCCACGACCTCGATTATGGCAAAAATCGGCACCAAAAACGGGAGCAATGGCAGGGAGCGCGATTTCGTGATGAGGCAGGAGAGGGCAAGGACCAGGAGCGCGGCGGCAAATGACACGATGCCACCCATAGGATCGAGCGTGCAAAGCGCGAAGAGTGCCTTAGCATCTCCCATGCAGATGCCGGGAGCGCAGCGAACACGACGCCAAAACGACTCAGTGAGCACAAGGGCAAGGTAGACGATGACCGCAAGACCGGCGTGGTCAAGCGCCGTGTTAACGCCTTTGTCGAGCCAAACGCCTGCTAATGCCGCCACCGCGCACGCAGCGGCAAGCTCATTGGGAAAACGTCGCTCACGGGCATCAATCGCCGCGCCGGCAAAGATGCAAATCCAGAACGGGATATAGAACATCGGACTCCTCCTCGAGCTGCATCGCAAAAGCAAAAACCACCACAAAGGCGTCGTCCCCTTGTGGTGGTTTTGGTGGTGGTTATTTGGCGCCTTGCATGACCTCGTCGAGGGTGACGTTTACGGCATGCTGGGTAGGAACCCAGTCGACCTTTAGGAACAGCGCAGCCACCGTGATGGGGATATAGCTGAACATAAAGATCGGGAAGGTGAATAGGTTGGTCACCAGACGCCACTTTTGAGCACAGTGAATGTGCTTGTACTCAAAGATGGTCGTGAGCAGTGCCAGGCCAAAGAACGTCTGATACATCATGACAAAAGTCATAATGAGAGAGGCGGCACAAGCCTGCATCTCGACCTCGGTGGCCAAGAAGCCGTGCGAAAGCCCGCCCACGATGAGGAAGGTCGCGTTGGCGAGCATGGAAATCAGGGACAGCAGCATGCCCGGAGCGATAGTCATAAACATGTCATAGGCGGCAAAGCGATGATAGCGAAACGTCGATTTGACAAGATGCTTGCCATAGGTAAAAAAGACCTGGTAGAAGCCCTTGGTCCAACGCATGCGCTGTTTCCAGGACGCCTTAAACGTCACGGGCTGTTCGTCAAAGAACTCCGCCGGCGCATAACCGATGCGGATGCCATGAATAGCGCAGAACGTGGTGAACTGGATGTCCTCGGTCAGCGTATGGAACTGCCAACCGTGCATGCCCTCAATAACACTGGCGGAGATGAGGTAACCCGAACCCGAGACAGCGCAGGACGTCTTGCAGATATTACGCGCATTGTTGAGGAAGCGGGCCTCACGCAGATACCAGGTGGCGTTGGCAGACGAAATCCACGAGCTGCCGAAGTTCTTGGAGTTACGATAGCTCGTGACCACATGAAATCCCTGGTCAAAGGCATCATTCATCTTGGAGACGTAATCACGTGAGATAACGTTGTCGGCATCGAAGATAAAGTAGCCCTCAAACGTGTCGGGATACTCGTTGAGAATGCGATCGAAACCATAGTCCATGACCCAGCTCTTGCCCTTGCGGGCCAGGTCATTGCGCTCGTAAACAATGGCACCGGCCTCGCGTGCGAGCTGCGCGGTGTTGTCGGTGCAGGCGTCGGCAACGACAAACACCTCGATGAGCTCGGACGGATAGTCCTGATCCTTGATGGAGCGAACGAGGTTGGCGATCACGGCCTCCTCGTTATGCGCCGCAATAAAGAAGGCGTACCGGTGGAGTTTTTTGGCCTTGGGAGGCGCGACCTCACCACGAAGAGCGCCAATGACAAAGAAGACCACCTGGTACAGAAAGCAGACCGTGAGCAGCGTGACGACAATCTGGTTGAAGATCACGATGGGCGTGTTAGTTTGTAAAAAAGCGAGCATGCAGGCTCCCAGCAACGCGTTTCGTAAACAACCGTATATCTTACCGCAGGCTAACCGAGTTCAAGAAACCACCTAATACTGGCTAAGCTTCGAGAAGACCAAGTTGGGGAACGATCTCGTCGCCAGCGGCAGTACGACCGAGTGAGCGCGGAGCCAGGTCGTCGAGAACCGCGGCGAGATCCCATGGCAGTTCATCGCGACACTCAATGCGCTCCCCCGTAACGGGATGGTCGAATGCGACGCGCCAGGAATGCAGGAACTGCCTAGTCAGGCCCTGGTCAGCGCGCGCATCGCACTTGCCGTAAAGTGGATCGCCCACGCAGGCGTGGTTGATATGACGCATATGCACGCGAATCTGATGCGTGCGGCCGGTAAACAGGTGACACTCGACGAGCGTGTAGCCGTCGTCAAAGCGCGTGGAATCAAAGCGCTCGAGGACCTTAAAGGTCGTAATGGCCTGACGGGCGAAGGGGTCGTCCGAAACCGCCATCTTGACGCGGTCGCGCGTGGAACGGGCGATACCGGTATTGATGGTGCCCTCGTCCATGGCGATGTGCCCGTGGACAAGCGTGATATAGCGGCGGTCGAGCGTGCGCGTGCGGATAAGATTTTGGAGCGCGCGCTGGGTGTCGTCGTCCTTGGCAGCAAGCATGAGACCCGAGGTATCGCGATCCAAACGATGCACGATACCGGGGCGGTCCTCGCCCTGCACGGTACCAAGATGGTCGATGCCGCAGTGGTAGACCAGGGCGTTCGCAAGCGTGCCGCTCTCGTGGCCATGGGCGGGATGGCATACCAGGCCGCGCTGCTTGGAGAGCACAATAAGATAGTCGTCCTCATAGCGGATATCGAGGGGAATGGCCTCGGGAATCACGTCAGTCGGATCGTGAGGCTCGGGCAGATCGACCGAAATACGGTCGCCGGCGCGAACGGCATACTTTTTGGAGAGACAGGTCTCGCCGTTGACGGCAACGGCGCCGCCCTCAATCAGATGCGCGCAGGCAGAGCGCGTAGGGCAGCCGTCATTGGCGCCCAGATAAGCATCAAGACGCTGACCAGAGCAATCGTCGGCAACAAGGATATGGATATCGGCCATTAGCGCTCATTCCTTTCGCGAATCTTGCGGGCACGCTCCCCACGCTGCTTGGCTTTGCGCTTGGCGCGGGCCTCATCACGGGCATTGAGCTCGGCAGTCGCATCGACTTCGCGGGCCGCAGGGCTCAAGAACATGTAGCCGATGAGGGCAAGCACAACGCCTACGGTGATGCCGATATCGGCCACGTTAAAGACGGGAAAGTCGATGAAGGTGGTGGCAATAAAATCGGTCACAAAGCCAAAAGTCAGACGGTCGATCGCGTTGCCAATGGCGCCGCCCGCGACCATAGCCATGCCCACCACCTCCAAGCGAGCAAGCTGGGGCGCGCGAAGCAAGTACACGGCAATAGCGATAATGACCGCCAACGCCAGCACAGCAAACGCGATGCCATGCCCCTCGCCCATGCTAAAGGCAGCACCGATATTGCGGACAAACATAAAGTCGATGACACCGGGGATAACGGTCACATGTAAAGCGTCGCCCACGGCACGAACCGCAAGCTTGGTCAGCTGGTCAACGAGCAACACAACGAGCGCCACCCCACCAGCAACGCCTAACCGCCAACGCAAAGGCGGCGTCATATCCCCAGTACGACCCAAATCAATCCCCTACCCTCAAGAACATCGAATACGTTTAACGCAAATTAATATCTTATATTGACCAACAAGGAAATAGCCGATGATTCGTTACCGACAGCGAAAACCCGCCAGAGCGAGCAAGGTGCCTTGAAGCAAGGCGGCATAGACCTTATGGTCATGCCGCCGAAGCTGAAAGGCAGATAGCCGCTCTGGCGGGTTTGCAGCGTCAACCGGTTACGCGGTTTGGTAAAACCGCGTAACTACAAAGCTTCGGCACAACGCTTGCAGATATGCGCGTGGCCGTTGTACTCGCCGACGGTGGTGCGGTAGTTCCAGCAACGGTCGCAGCACTCGCCCTCGGCAGCCTCGATGGCAACGGAAAGCTCCTCGCCCTGGGTAAGCTCAACATCGGAGACGATGTAGAACTCGGCCAGGTCGACGGCCTTATCACCGGTCAGCAGCGCGTACATCTCGGCGGGAACGACCGCCTTGACGCGGACCTGCTGGCTCTTGGTGAAGGTACCGGCGGAGCGGGCATCCTCAAGGGCCTTGGTCACGGCACTACGAAGCTCGAGCGAAGCCTCGAGCACGCCCTCAAACTCATTGGCCTCGTCGACCGTGATGGGCGACTTGTACCAATCGAGTAGCGCGGCGTTCTTCTGGTGATCGACGCAGCCGGCGGGCGCATAGGACATGGCCTCGTCGACCGTGTAGGACAGGATCGGCTGCAGGTCGCGCATGAGCATCGAGAAGAGCTCAGCAAGCACGGTCTGGGCGCTGCGGCGCTCGAGCGAGCCGGGCTTCTCGCAGTACAGACGATCCTTCAGGGCGTCGAGGTACACGTTGGAAAGCTCGGTGACCACGAAGTCGTAAAGCGCACGGTAGGCGCGCGGGAACTCGTAGCTGGCGTAGGCATCGTCGACCTCGGCCTGGACCTGGGTCAGACGGGCAACCATGAGCTTGTCGAGCGGCAGCAAGTCGGCAAAGGCGACGCCGTCGGTCTCGGGCTCAAACTGACCCTCGAGCTCGGAGAGCAAGAAGCGCAGCGTGTTGCGGAAACGACGGTAGGCATCGGACGTACGAGCGAGAATCTCGTGGTCGATGGAGACGTCAGAGCTGGTGTCGACGGAGGCAACCCACAGACGGATGATGTCAGCGCCCATCTCGTCGCAGACCTTATTGGGGTCGATGACATTGCCGAGCGACTTGGACATCTTGCGGCCCTGGCCATCGAGGGTGAAGCCCTGCGAGACGACCGCCTTGTACGGAGCATGGCCGTTGGCACCCACCGAGGTGAGCAGCGAACTCTGGAACCAACCGCGGTGCTGGTCGGAGCCCTCGAGGTACACATCCGCCGGATACTCCAGCTCGGGACGGTACTCGCAGACGGCCTTCCAGGAAACACCGGAGTCCCACCACACGTCGAGGATGTCCTTATCGGCCTTGAGGTGATGGCCGCCGCACTTGGGGCAGACGCAGGCCTCGCCCAGGTAGCTCTCGGGAGCGTCGGTGAACCAGGCGTCGGAGCCCTTCTCGTGGAAGAGCTTGATGACGGCGTCGAGCGTGGCGTCGTTCATAACCTTCTCGCCGCAGTCGGCGCAAGTGTAGCTCGGGATAGGCACGCCCCAGTTGCGCTGACGGCTGATGCACCAGTCGGGACGCTGCTCGACCATGGCGCCGATGCGGTTTGCCGCGTGGGCCGGATACCACTTGACGTTCTCGCGAACCTCTTTGCCAGCCTGCTCGCGCAAACCGGTCTTGTCCATCGAGACAAACCACTGGTCGGTAGCACGGAAGAGCACCGGGTGCTTGCAGCGCCAGCAGTGCGGATAGCTGTGCGTGATCTTCTTCTCGAGGACAAGGGTGCCGCGCTCGCGCAGGAACTCGATAATGTGCGGGTTGGCCTCGTCGGTATCCATACCGCTGAAGGGGCCACCGGTGCCAAACTCCTCACCGGTGTAGAACTTGCCGTCGTCATCGACCGGCATGCAGATGTCGGTGATGCCCTCCTTGAGGCAGGCAAAGTAGTCGTCGACACCATGGCCGGGCGAGTTGTGGACGATACCGGTACCGTCGTCGACACCGACGTAATCAGCCAGCAGCGCCACGCCCTCAACGCCGTCAAAGATCGGCTGCTTGTAGTGGATGTGGTGGAAGGTCTCAGCGGGAACCACGTAGGGCTTGCCGTCGACCATGACCGGGGTGTACTCCCAGCCAAACTCCTCGCAGCACTTGGGAGCCAGGTCCTCGAGCATGACCTCGGCGCGGCCATCGTGCTCAACGGCGACATAGGCGGCGCCGGGCTTGAGGGAAACAGCCTGGTCGGAGGGGATGGTCCACGGCGTGGTCGTCCAGATGATAAAGTCAACCGGGCCGTCGAAGTTCTCGAGGCCGGCGGGCTTGGAGGTCATCTCAAAGCGAACGAAGATGGAGGGGCTCGTCTCGTCGGAGTACTCGATCTCGGCCTCGGCAAGTGCGGTGTGGCAGTGCTTGCACCAGTGAACCGGCTTGTGGCCACGATAGATCATGCCCTTATCAAACATGGCCTTGAAGACCTCAATGTCGGCGGCATCATGCTGATGATAGAGCGTCAGGTAGGGGTTGTCCCAGTCGCCAAGCACGCCCAGACGACGGAAGCCGGCCTTCTGCAGTTCGATGTTCTCGACAGCGAACTCGTTGCAGAGCTCGCGGATCTTAGCCGTAGAGGTCTGGTTGAACTTCTCGGTGCCGAGCTTCTCCTCGACCTTATGCTCAATCGGCTGGCCATGGCAGTCCCAACCCGGGACATAGGGAACCTCATAGCCCTGCATCATCCAGTAGCGGTTGATCATGTCCTTGGAGATCTTGTTCATGGCATGGCCGATGTGGATCGGACCGTTGGCGTACGGAGGGCCGTCGTGCAGCACGAACTTCTTGTGACCCTCGTTCTTCTTCAGAACCTGATCGTAGACCTTGTTGTCCTGCCAGTCCTTGAGTCGCTTGGGCTCGGACTTGGAAAGACCGGCACGCATGGGAAAACCGGTCTTGGGCAGATTCATCGTCTGCTTGTACTCGTTTGCCACGGTACCCCTTTCATGTCATGGGCGCGCACGCCCTCTGGGCACCAAAAAAGCGCCCGTCCCTACAAGCTGGGACGAAGCGCCGCAAACGGGCTGCACGCCCGCAAAAGCTCTTCGCTTAACCACCCAGCTTAGATGCCCTCGCCCGCGTATTCGCGCGCTCGCATCCGTTACTCGGCTGGCCTGTATCGACGACCATCTCGGCGATGTCTACTAAGACGAGCCTGCACGACACATCCGTTGGGACCGCAGCTCCGGGGTGATTTTCATCGGTCGCATGCACGGGATCTCAGCGCTCCCCGCTCTCTGTAGCATGCGGACGGCCGACTACTCGTCCCCATCAACGCTTATGCGCTGTATGGTAGCACGGTCAACGCCGGCAAAAAACCCTCAACATCGGTTTCATACTTTAGAAATTTCTCGCAGTCGCAGACCTTCTCTTGGAGCAAAATACCTGAAAGCACTTTATCTAACGAAAGAAGGCTACTATGCGCACGATTGGAATGAGCGACTATACCGTCGGCGAGGATTGCTTTGACGAGCTGCCCCGCGCGCTGGCTGAGTACGGAGCGACCAAGGTAGCAATCATCGGTGGTAAACGGGCGCTAGCGGCGGCGCTCCCCGGCATCGAAGCCGTGCTGGCCGGCACCAACGTAGAGATTCTGGAGACGCGCGTCTACGGTACTAACAGCACGCGCACCAATATCGCCAAGGTTGTAAACTCCCCCGCTTGCCAAGAGGCCGATGTGCTCATCGCATGCGGCGGCGGCAAGGCGCTCGATACCGTCAAGACGGCGGCCATCGAGCTCAAGAAGATCGTCTTTACGGTACCGACGATCTGCTCCAACTGCTCGGCCGCGACCGCCATTGCCGTTGTCTACAACGACGACGGCTCGCTCGAGGGCTATTCGTACCCCAACCGTCCGGCGCATATCTTCATCAACCCCAAGATCATCGCCGAGGCTCCGGCGGAGTACTTCTGGGCCGGCGTGGGCGATGCCCTGTCCAAGCAGCCCGAGGTCGAGTGCGCCACGAGCGCCGGCAATTTGGAACACACCGCCGGTCTTGGCCTGGCACTCGCCCACACCTGCTCCGAGCCGCTGTTTACCTACGGCGTCCAGGGTCTTGAGGACGTGCGCCAGAATCTGTCGAGCGAGGCCGTCAAGCAGATCGCGCTCGACATCGTGGTCAACACGGGCTATGTCTCGAACCTGACCAACCAAAACGATTACTACTACAACTCGAGCGTGGCGCACGCGTTCTACAATGCGACGTGCAGCATTCCGCGCGAGGGAACCTGTCTGCACGGCGAGGTCGTGAGCCTGGGCGTGCTCGTGCTGTTTGCCTATACGGGCGATACCGAGAACCTTGAGCGCTACGCCGCCTTTAACAAGCAGATGGGTCTGCCTGTGACGCTTGAGCAGGTCGGCCTTACCGAGGCCGAAATCCCGGCGCTGTGCGAGTATGCGCACGCCACCAACGAGTGGAAGCAGGGTAACCCGGAGCCCTTCACCGACGAGAAGTTCGCCGCCGCCATCAAGGCCGCCAACGCCTACGGCCACACGCTCTAGGACTGGCCCAAAACCACCGCAAAGGGGACAGGCACCTTTCTGGTGGTTTTTTGTTGCTCCAGCATTTAGTTCGTACTCGAACCCGATTCTTTACGAGAAAGGGTTCGGGTACGTTTTTTGTTTATCGGAAATTCTGCGGAAGGACTACTCGGAACGGTAAACAGGAACGAACAGAGGCAGGGTATCATCGTGGTGATGGCATCCTGCCTTTTGTTTTGCGGAACCAAGGTCGCTTTATACGAACTTGATCGCCACTTATAATGCGCATTGATGGCAATTGCTGCGTACGTGCGTACCGGGAGCCTGTACACCTCTGGCAAGGCGTAACACACTAGACTTTGTTCCAAAGTCCGTGTGCTAAGGGGGCAGGCCCCTTAGAATTCCTGTGGAGTGTGTACGCACGTACGCAGGAAAACGGCAAAATTTCGCTATATCAGGGCGTTCTTTCATTGGAGAGTATGGTATACACGGCTTAGTTCAACAAATAAGAATTTATATATAAAGGAGAATATTGATGAAACTGTTTTTATGTTCTCACTTTTCAAGTGTAGGAAGTCTGATAAAGGAAGAAATTGAAAATAAAAAAGTCGCATTTATTCCAACAGCTTCGCTGCGTGAAGGCTACACCGGTTATGTCGGCTCGGCTCGAAAATTATTCAAAAAGTTGGGAGCAATCGTAACTGAAAT
>UQWS01000021.1 GCA_900544875.1 uncultured Collinsella sp.
AGGCCTGGCGTTAGCATGTCGCGATTCAATCTTGAAAACAGCATTGCCCAGTTGACAAAACTATAGGAACACCCCCCTGGCATGGAAGGTTTAAGCCTGTGTGATTCGCGAGCTAGCGAGCCCGCTTAACCTTGGCCGCTGCCTCGACAAACGACTTCCACAGGTCAAAGTCGGTCTCGAGCGTCTTCCACGTGTACTCAGGGTGCCATTGCACGCCCAGGCAGAACGGCTGGCCTTCGACTTCGATGCACTCGGGCACGCCGTCGGTTGCCTTGGCGACCAAGCGCGTGCTTTTACCCAGACGATCGACGCAGCAGTGGTGTGCGGAGTTGGTCTGGATCAGCCTGTGCCCGCCAACCGCGCGCTCCAGCAGCGAGCCCGGCACGACCTCGACAGGATGCACAGGGTCGTTGAGCACGTGGGTATGGCGCCACTGCGTGCGGCCCTCGCGCGCGCCCAGGCTCGGCACGTCCATGCACAGGGTGCCGCCGGTGGCGACGTTGAGCAGCTGCGTGCCGCGGCAGGTGGTAAAGAGCGGCTTTTTGGCGCGGAGTACCTCGTCGACCAGCTTAAACTCAAAACTATCGCGGATTTCGCAGCAGAGGGTGGGGTCGTAGGGTCGATCATCGCCCCAACGTTTGGGATTGACATCGGGGCCGCCGGGAATGGCGATGCCGTCGGCGATGTCGACGTAATGACGGATGACCTCAATGTCCTCGGTGATGGACATCTGCAGCGGCAGGCCGCCGGCGGCAAGGATGGCATCGACAAAGACACTTGCGATTTCCTCGTTGGGGGAGAGCGTCTCGCTTAAAAACGGCTTTGCCTCTTCCCAACGCGGCGCGACGAGGATGAGCGGGCGGTCGGCGGGATCGACGTCGACGTGCGGGGTGTATGACGATGAAGTGCGAGTTCCGATCATAGGTGTTGCTTTCGAATCTAAAGGTGACAGGGCGCATGAGAGACGTAGGACAACACTTTCAATGGATTTGTCCCACGGGGTGGCTGGCTAGTGGCCCTTAATGGAGTTGAGGAAGTCCTGGGCGCGCTTGGTCTGGGGGTGGTCGAAGAACCCGTCGGGCGTGCCGGTTTCCACGATCTGGCCATCGGCCATAAACACGACACGGTCGGCCACGCGGCGGGCAAAGTTCATCTCGTGCGTAATGACGATCATCGTCATGCCCTGCTGCGCCAAGCGCACCATGACCTCGAGCACCTCGTTAATCATCTCGGGGTCAAGGGCACTCGTGGGCTCATCGAAGAGCATGGCCTTGGGCTGCATGGCAAGAGAACGGGCGATGGCCACGCGCTGCTGCTGGCCGCCCGAGAGCTGTGCGGGCACCTTATCGGCCTGCTCGGCAACGCCTACGCGGCTCAGCAGGTCCATGGCGCGCTCGCGGGCCTCGTCCTTGGAGACGCCCAGCACGTCGACCGGTCCCAGCATGACGTTCTGCAGCACCGTCATATGTGCGAATAGGTTGAACTGCTGAAACACCATGCCCAGCTCGGCGCGCATGCGGGCAAGATCCTTGCCTTCCTGCGGCAGGGGCTCGCCCTCGATGAGAATCTCGCCCGAGTCGACGGTCTCCAAGCGGTTGATGGTGCGGCACATGGTCGACTTGCCCGAGCCCGAGGGGCCAATCACAACGACGACTTCGCCGCGGTCGACCGAGAGATTGATGTCGTTGAGGACGTGCAGATCGCCGTAGTGCTTATCGACGTGCCTGAGCTCGATCAACGGCTGATTGCCGGTGGATGAGGTGCTCTGTGCCATGGTGCTCGGCTCCTTATGACTCGAAATGGTAAAGCGTTAGCGGATGATGGTCGCGCCGGTCTTGTGCGAAACGTAGACAGCGGCCTTGTTGATCGCGACGTTGATGAGGATGTAGATGACCGCGATCACCAGATAGACTGATACGAGCGCGTCGTAGTTGGTGATGAGCACGCGGGCATTTTGCATGAGGTCGGGGTAGCTCACCACGTAGGCGACGGTGGTGTCTTTGACTACGACCACGAGCTGCGAAATCAACGACGGAATGATAAACCGAATCGCCTGGGGCAATACGATTTTAAAGGTGATTTTGGCCTTGGAGAGACCGAGCGCTTGGGCTGCCTCGACCTGACCACGCGGCACGGCGTTGACGCCGGCGCGGAAGATCTCGGCAAGTACGCCGGCTGCAGCGAGCGCGACGGGAAGCGTGAGCATCCAAAACGACGGCAGTGAAATCTTGTACTGAGGCAGCACCAAAAAGAAGAAGTAGATGAACAGCAGGCTCGGCACGCCACGGAAGAAATCGGTGAGCACGCGGCAGACCAGCTGCAGCGGCTTGATGTCGCTGGTACGGCCGAGCATGAGGGCTAAGCCCAGTACCAGCGCGATGGCGCCGGCGGTGAGCGCGACCTTTACCGTGCCCTCAAAACCGGCAAGCAGGAACTTCCAGGTGGTGAGGTGCGTAAAGAAGTACCAGTAATGGACCGAAAGCTGGCCGGTCACATAAAAGCGCTGCAGTACCAGAGCGATGAGCGCGGCCACGGCAACAAGTGAGATGGCGGTGCCGACGCGAATCTTGGCGCGCATCTTGGGGCCGGGAGCCTCGTAGAGCGCATCGCGCATGGTGAGCGCGGAGGTGGAGTGCTTGCTCATCGGAGGATCCTCACCTTCTTATCGATATAGTTGCCAATGTGGCTCACCACAAAGGCCGTGCCCAGGTAGCCGAGCGCCGAGATAAAGAACGCGGCGACGCCGCCGAGCGAGCGCGTGTTGATGTAGCTCACCACGCCGGTGAGCTCCTGCGGTTTAAGCGGCACCTGACTGCCGAGCGCGGTGGTGAGCATGACGGCGATAAAGAGGTTGGTCATGGGCAGCACGCTCGAGCGCAGCGCCTGCGGAATCACGATCTTGGCGAGGATACGGCTGAAGCTCATGCCCAGCGAGCGGGCGGCTTCCACCTGGCCGACACCGACGGTGTTGATGCCGCTCATAAAGTTCTCGGAGCCAAAGGCAGAACCCAAGAGCACTGTGGCGACGATGACGCAGGTGCGGTAGGGCAGGACGACCTTGAGCGGCGGCAGCGCGTAGACGACGATAATGAGCAGCGCGATGCCGGGGATGTTACGGAAGACCTGGACATACAGGTCGCCAAAGACGCGCAGCGGCTTGAGCGGCGACACGCGCATCACGGTGACGGCGACGGCCAGCACCATGGCGATGGCAAACGACTCAAGCGCCATGCCCCAGGTTGCTAGCAGCGCGTCGATATAGTTCTGGCCATAGAGCGACCAGAGCTCGGAGAGACTCATGCGGACCTCCCGCCGGTAAGGAAAGGGGCTCCCGTGTGTACGGAAGCCCCGACAACTCAGTGAGGAAACAGTTTAGCGCAATAAAGCGCATCGTGCGTTTCCGTATGGTTTCGTAGCGGCCGTTACTAGGCTTGCTGCCTAGGCGCCGATCTCGGGCAGCTCGGGAACATTGGTGTCGCCCGTACGGTCGCCAATGCAGATCTGCCACAGCTCGGTCCAGGTGCCGTCGTCCTCGATCTTCTTAAGGAAGTCGTTGACAAAGGCGACGCCGTCGGAATCGAGCGGCAGGCCGATACCATAGGGCTCCTTGCTGCCGAAGGGCTTGCCGGCGATCTTGTACTTACCGGGCTCGCGGACCAGGGCGCTCTGCTGCATGTTGTTATCGATGACGTAGGCGTCAACGCGGCCCTGCTGGAGTGCCTGGCGGGCCTCCTCGTCGGTCTTGAACTCCTGCTGGCTGGCCTTGGGGGCGAACTCCTCCAGGATGGCGGGGCCGTTGGAGCCGGACTGGACGGCGACGTTCTTGTCGGCCAGGTCGTCGACGCTCTTGATGTCGTCGTTGTCGGCGAGCACCAGGATAGCCTGCTGGGTGTAGTAGTAGGGACCGGCAAAGGAGACGAGCTTCTTGCGCTCGTCAGTGATGGTGTAGGTGGCAAAGACAGCGTCGACCTGGCCGTTCTGCAGGACGGACTCGCGCGTGTCCGAGGTCACCTGGGTGATCTCGACCTTGTTCTCGCCCAGAATGTAGTTGGACAGGAGCTGTGCGATACCGGCGTCGAAGCCGCGGGTCTGACCGTCCTTCTCGTTGAGGAGGGAGAAGAGCGTGGAGGTCTGGACGCCACCAATCGTAAAGACGCCGGCATCCTTGACGGCCGTAGCCCAGGTGCTGGCGGCGATGGCGTCGTCATCGGCCTTGGGGCCGTCGTTGACGAGCTTGTCGAATGCCTTGGCGTCGAGCGTGGCGGAAACCTCGGTATCCTCGGAGCTCTTGGAGGAACCGGCGGAACCCTTGTCGGCCTCGGTGCTGGTGTCGGAGCAGCCGGCAAGACCAAGGCCGGCGACGGTTGCGAAGGTGGCGGCAACGAAGCCGCGGCGGTCGAGAACGACCTGCTGGGAGAGGTTCTTGCTCATGGTAGAACACCTTTCTCAATAAAATCCCTAGTGGTTGAGTAGAGTTATACCCTATCGCGCTCAAATGGGTCAACACGAAATAACTCAGAAACATACTTACCTTATGGGTTATTCTACCTACCATAAAGGGACAGGCACCTTTGTGGTGGTTCTTGCAGATGTGGTGGCCTGTCTCGCTGCTTTGTCTCAATCTGTAACAGGTAGACGAGGAAATGGGTTCTAACTGTTACAGATTGAGATTTTCTCTTCAGGGGAATTCGAATGTCTCGATCTGTAACAGTTAGACGGCCAAAAGGTCTCTATCTGTTACAGATTGAGACAAAGGTCAGGGGCAAAGACGGTTTGTCTAGATCTGTAACAGTTAGACGGGAATTCGGGCCCTAGATGTTACAGATTGAGATAATCGCGCCGCGAAAATAAAAACCTCCGCAGGGATGCTTCCCTTGCGGAGGCTTTCTTACTCGTTGAGTAGTCTCACGGCTTCGGCGGCCATGGTCTCGACCGTCATGCCGTTCTGAGCGAGCAGCTCGTTGGGGTCGTAGCGGTCGGGGAAGCCCTTGGCGATGCCGAAGGTGCGCGTGCGCACGGGCGTGCAGGCCAGGTAACACGCCACACGCTCGCCCCAACCGCCGTCCAAGACGCCGTCCTCGAGGGTGACGACAACGCGATGCTCGGCGGCAAGGCTGTCGAGGAACTCGCGGTCGAGTTCGGTTGCGAAGCGCGGGTTGACGAGCGTGGCCTCGATGCCGTACTCGGCAGTCAGACGGTTTGCCACGCGCTCGCCCAGCTCAAAGAAATCGCCAAGCGCGAGCACGGCAACGTCGCGGCCCTGGCGCACGACGTTGTAGCGAGCGACGCCGTAATCGTCGCCCTCGGCAGGCGCCAGATCGGGGCGGCTTACCAGGCCAATGCCCGGCACACGGATCGCCACAGGATGCTCGCGGTGGTCGAGCGACCAGCTCAGCATGGACAGATATTCCTCCATGCAGGCCGGCGCCAAGTAGCGCATGTTGGGAAGACCGCCCAGCATGGAAATATCAAAGAACGAAAGGTGCGTCTCGGATGTGGTGCCAAAGATCGACGCGCCAAACACCAGGATGGTTGCGGGGACATCGTTGAGGCACAGGTCGTGCCACAGCTCGTCGTAGGCGCGCTGCAAAAACGTGCCGTACACACCAAAGACTGGCTTGGCACCCGAGCGCGCAAGCGCGGTGGCAAAGGTCACGGCGTGCTCCTCGGCAATGCCCACATCGACGAACTGTTTGCCGGCGGCGGCGCGAAGCTCGGGTGTAAAGCCCATGATGTAGGGCGTGGCGGCCGTGATGCCCACGACCTGCGGATCGTGCTCGATGACGGCGCTGAGCGCCTCGCCCGTAATGTCGGCATAGGTGCGCGGCGCAGGCTCGCTCGGATGGCCCGGGCAGAGCTTGCGCCCAGTCGCCATGTCAAACGGACCCACATGATGCCAGCGCTCGGGGTCGCTCTGGGCTGGCTCAAAGCCCTTGCCCTTTGCGGTGGAGACGTGCAGCACGATGGGATGATCGATATCGCGCAGCTCCTGCAGCGTGTCGACCAGGGCCAACACATCGTTGCCGGTGTCCAGATAGCAGTAGTCGAGCCCCATCGCGCGGAAAACGTTGCGCTCACAGGTGCCGTTGCTGGCGCGTAGCTCGGCCAGATTGCGATACAGGCCACCGTGGTTTTCGGCGATGGACTGGTCGTTATCGTTGACGATGATGATCAGGTTGCTGTCGAGCTCGGCGGCATTGTTAAAGCCCTCAAACGCCAGACCGCCCGAAAGCGAACCGTCGCCAATGATGGTGATGACGTTGTACGCATCGCCCGCCAGGTCACGAGCGTGCGCCAAGCCGCAGCCCAGGCTCACCGACGTGGAGGTGTGGCCCATGGCGAACAGGTCGTGCTCGGACTCGTCAGGATTGGCAAAACCAGAGGCCTCGCCGTAGCGTGCCGGGTCGATATAAGTGTACGCGCGCCCAGTCAGCGCCTTGTGGGCGTAGGTCTGGTGCGAAACATCAAAGACAATCTTGTCGATGGGGGAGTTAAACACGCGATGGAGCGCAACCGTAAGCTCAACGACGCCCAGGTTGGGGGCAACGTGCCCGCCGACGGCGGCGGAGCTTTCGAGGATGGCGTGGCGGATCTCGCCGCAGAGCAGCGGAAGCTCGGCGCGATCGAGAGCCTTGACGTCCTCGGGCGTTGTCGTTTGCGTAAGCAGCATCGTTGTGGGTTACTCCATGCGAATCGTGCGCCGGCACTCCCTCGGCCGGCACAATTGCACAAGACAGTCTCGCACATTTTGGCGTTTGATATGTGACGGCGGCGCGGTAATTCGCCAACTGGTGGGGCAAAACGTTTTGTCCGATGCCATACTGGTAAATTCGATGATGATTTTATTCATTGCGCGCAGGCCGCGGCTTGCCGCCGAGCGCCGCCGGAAGGAGGCCGCATGTCCGATACCGTTCGTGCCGAGAAAATCGCGCGCGAGGTCGACGATGCCGCCCGTCAGCTTGCCCAGGCGGGCCGCTTGGACCTGATGCATGAGTTTATCCAACATGGCGATGTGACGGTCTATACGCATGTGACCTCGGTAGCGCGGGCAAGTCTGTCCTTTGCCGAGCGCCTGGGCCGCGTCGGTATCTCCGTCGACCGCTTATCGCTGCTGCGCGGGGCCCTGCTGCACGATTACTTTCTCTATGACTGGCACGATCCCGACCCAAGCCATCGACTGCATGGCTTTCGTCACCCGTTTTTTGCCTTGGCGCGTGCGGAGGAAGATTTTGAGCTGACGCCGCGCGAGCGGAATATTATCGTACGGCATATGTTTCCGCTGGTACCGGTGCCGCCGACGTGTCGTGAGGCATGGATTGTGTGCCTGGCGGATAAATGGTGCGCACTGCGCGAGACGATTGCCGGCCGTCTGCCGCGCAAAGGCGGCGCGAACGATTTGAACGAGGGCCCGAGTGACGGCTCGAGCAAAGAATCGAACGAAAAGAGGAGTGGGTAGACGGTGGGAACCGCGATCGACATGGCATTTGACGGCGCGACGCTTGCCGCCTGTCCGCTCTCGGCGCTGGTACTCTCGTTTGCCTTCTACGGTTTTTGCGGCTGGGTATGGGAGTCGACAGTCTGCGCCATGCTCAACCACGGACGCTTTGCCAACAGCGGCTTTTTGCTAGGGCCGTGCTGTCCCATCTACGGTGCGGGCGGCATTGCGTGCTGGTTGCTGCTGCGTGGAATCCCAGACGCCTCGAGCCAGTTTGTCGCTGCCGCGCTCGTATGCAGCGTGATCGAATATAGCGTGGGCGTGCTGTTGGAAAAAACGACGGGTGCCCGGTTTTGGGATTACTCGCATCTGCCGTTTAACCTGCACGGACGCATCTGCCTGTACTGGGCCTGCGCGTTTGGCTTGGGTGCGTTGTGTATTTGCCGTTTAGTGGAGCCGGCATTGCTGGGGCTGCTTGGCCATCTGCCGGTGCTAATCGTGCGCTTGGCCGCCTTTATCGTCGCGGTCGCGATGATGGTCGATGCGGTGTGCTCGTTGGCGAGCTGGCGGCGTCTGTCCGATCAGCTTGAGCGTGTGCGTGCCGACCTTGCCGACCGCATCAATGAGTCGCTTGCCGACGCCTCCGACTCTATGCTCGAACGTATTCCCGATTCGGCGATTGACTCGGTGGCGCAGACGCATATCCGCGGTCGCGCCGTTAACGCTTGGCTGGCCGAGCTGGGCGACGCGGCGCTCGATGCCCTGCGCGAGAAGACTTCGATGCCGACGTTTATCTCGGATGGTGCTCGCGGCCTGGCGCTCGCTGCCCGCCGCGTGGCCGATGCCGCGCCGAGTATGCCGCGTCCGTCGCTCGGTCGTCGCCTTGCCGGCAAGCGCATGAGCCGCCCGGTACCGAGCGTGTCACTCAGCCGCCGCGACCTACGCTTCTTTAACGCCTTCCCGCGTCTGCGCATCAATCGTTACGAGGGTGTCATTCGAGCTACCGACCTCCGCGACCGAGCCCGCGAGCTGTTCCGGCGCTAGCCAGAGCGGAGCCAAGCGCGCCCTTCTCGTTCGCACGTTTCCCGTTCGTTTCGCGTCCGTTGCCGCGCCGTTTCCAAGATTGCGGTGCCGTTTCCATTCGACAACGCAGCGTTTAACAACGCCGTATCTGGTCTACACCAGTTGCCCCTCGGCCGCATCATGAGCGCCGACAACGTTCATGCGACCAAGGGGGAGCGAATGTACGATACGGGATCGACAACGTTTATGCTCATCTGCACCATGCTCGTGTTTTTAATGACACCGGGTCTGGCGTTTTTCTATGGCGGCCTGTCCAGGCGCAAAAATGTCATCAACACCATGCTTATGTGCTTTGGCGCCATTGGCCTGGTTGGTGTGCTGTGGATTGTTGCCGGCTGGTCGCTGGCCTACGGTGGCGACGGTTCTAGCCCGTTTATTGGCGGCTTTGACCAGTTGCTGTGCCTGCCGGTGCTCAACCAGGTGCTGCAGGCGGCCGAGGGCAATGCTGCGGATGGTGCCGTCTACCCTCAGATCATCAACATCGCCTTCCAGATGGCGTTTGCCATGATCACCGCCGCTATCGTTACGGGCAGTCTGGCAGGCCGCGTTAAGTTTGGTGCCATGACGGCCTTCCTGGGCATTTGGCTGCTCGTGGTCTATGCGCCGCTCGCCCACATGGTTTGGGGCGGCGATGGTTCCTTTATCGGCGACATCATCGGCGCGCTCGACTTTGCCGGCGGCGACGTGGTACACATTTCGTCCGGTCTCACGGGCCTGATTCTCTGCTTAATGCTCGGCCGTCGTCGCGGCTTTGGCATGGTGAGCTACCGTCCGCATAACGTGCCGTTTGTAGCGCTGGGCGCCGGTCTACTTTGGTTTGGTTGGTTTGGCTTTAACGGCGGCAGCGAGTTTAAGGCCGACGCCGTGGCGGCACTCGCCATCCTCAACACCGTGACGGCCAGCGCGGCGGGCATGGTCTCGTGGCTTGTCGTCGAGCGCGTGCACACCGGTCGCCCCACGCTGGTGGGTGCCAGCACCGGTCTGGTTGCGGGCCTTGTGGTGGTCACGCCGGGTGCGGGCTTTGTCGAGCCGTGGGCAGCGCTGGTCATGGGCCTGATCGTCTCGCCCGTCTGTTACCTGGCCATCAGCCATCTTAAGACCAAGTTTGGCTACGACGATGCGCTCGACGCGTTCGGTTGCCACGGTATCGGCGGCATCTTGGGCGGTGTGCTCACGGGCCTGTTCTGCGTGCCGGAGCTTTCGTGGACCGGTAAGGGCGGCCTGTTCTACACGGGTGACATGTCGCTGCTCATCTCGCAAATCCTGGGCATTGTGGTGACGGTCGCTATTGTGCTGGTGCTCGACTTGGTGATTGCCGCGGTGGTCAAGGCGCTGTTCCGCGGCAGCCTGCGCGTGGACGAGGCCGATGAGGCGCTGGGCTTGGATGCGAGTCAGCACGGCGAGAGCGCATACCCTTCCTTCTCGGGACTCGATTAGCGGCACGGGTTTCCCAGGCACCCGACCTTGCCCCTCAAACCGTCGCTTGCGTACCGAAGTACGCGGCGCTCCTCTTTCGGGGCAATCTCGGGCACCTGGAAAACCCGTGCCATGTGAAGGTAAATCAATTTCTTTTATTGAAGAGAGGAATTCACTATGAAGAAAATTACGGCTATCGTGCGCCAGGAGAAGCTTGAGGTTCTCAAAGATGCGCTGTTTGCTGCTGATGTTCGCGGCATGACTATCAACCAGGTGCAGGGCTGCGGCGCACAGCATGGCTGGAAGGAATACGTGCGCGGCAACGAGCTGCTCGTCAATACCATCCCCAAGGTGCAGTTCACCCTCATCTGCGCTGATGAACATGTCGATGGCATTGTCGACATCATCTGCAACGCCGCCCGCACCGGTGCCGTTGGAGACGGCAAGATTTGGGTCGAGCCGGTCGAGGATGTTATCCGCATCCGTACCGGCGAACACGGCCCCGCCGCGGTGTAGAATCGACCGTCTGCCATCCGCAGCGTTAAAATGCTGCAATGAGGCACAAGACTTGCGTTGCGGATGGGCGGATTATGGGTCGCAATAAATATCCCGAGGAGACGGTCGCGAAGATTCTCGACGCGGCACTGGAGCTATTCTGCGCACAGGGTTATGAGGGGACGAGTATTCAAGATATCGTTGACCGTCTCGACGGCATGACCAAGGGCGCTGTCTATCATCACTTCAAGAGCAAAGAAGAGATTTTCAACGCCGCGTTTGATCGGGCGATGACTCCGATTGTTGAGCGCCGCTGCTCGATGCTTGGCGTCGGTAATATGACCGGAGCCCAAAAGCTCAAGCGACTGTACGCTCCCGAGTCCGTTATTCCACAAATTGAGCTATGGGCACGTATGCGTCCTGCAGCAGATCCGGTAAAAAGCTCGCGCCTACTGGCGATGCAGTACCAGGGCTCATTTGACGAGCCGGCCGATGGCTGTCTCTTGCCAGTGATCGAGGAGGGCATCGCCGACGGCTCCATTGCGTGCGAATGCCCGCGCGAAGCGGCGGAGGCCGTATCGTTGTTGGCGAATCTTTGGCTGCTGCCATTGTTCCGTCCGCTCGAGCCCAAGGAGCGAATGCTCGCTCGCGCACAATGTTTGGCGCAGATGGCTGCCGCGGTGGGGCTCGATTTGGGTAATGAAGTGCTTCAGACAACGGCGCAGATTTGGGACGTATGGGACCGCGCCGGGTGGTAATATAGATACCAACGGTATGTAATTGATTTGTGAGGGTAGCCACGGCTGCCCTTTTCAAGTCATTAAATACATACTAGTGGTATGTATAGGGGGTGGGCTTATGGCTGGGCTGAGAGACGTCGGTGTCTCGTTGAAATCAAAAACAGTGCGGTCAATCAGGCTCGCGGAACTTCTGGTTGCGCAGCTGTGCACGTATTCGATGCTGTCGGCGCTGTGCTTTGCGTATCCACTTTACTTGTTCGATCGCAGTGGATCGTCAACGTTATATGGCGTCGTCGCGGCGATAGCGTTCATACCCGGCGTACTTGCAACTCCGGCTGGCGGAATCTTGGCGGATAGGGGAAGACATCGCGAGGTCCTCGTGGCCCTCGGCATTGCTCTGATGACTGCATCACTGCTGTCTATCCCCATGAAGCGCTCGTTGCCTCTTGCGGTCGTCGTAGTAGCGATACTTTGTGTTCAATATGGTGTTCAATCGCTGCTAAAGCCAATGCTCCAAATTGAGACGGTGCGCATGGCGGGTGAAAAGAAGGTTGAGCGGGCCACTGCATTGGTTTCGCAGGTGACCATGGTGAGCAATATCTTGGGTCCTGTGGTCGGGACGGCAGTCTATGGGTGCTTTGGCATCGATGCTCTTTGCACAATCGCGTCGGTGGCGTTTGCGATTTCAGCTCTCTTGTTTGGGGTCGCACTCAAGCAAAACGCCTCATCTGAAACGATGAGAGACGGCGCGACTCGCACGACATGCCGAAACGATTTTCGGGAGTCGATTCGGTATCTGTTGCAAAATGCATCATTGGTCGCTGTGATTTTGCTTGCGGCAGTTTTGAACCTTGCGTTGGTTGGGCTAACGATTGGCGCTCCCATTATTGTTACAAAGCATCTCGGCATGCAATCGTCCTGCGTTGGGATAGTTGAGGTTGCTCTGGGCCTGGGTGGTCTTACCGGCAGTGGCTTGGTCGGCATTTGGCCGCATCGTTTTTCTTTCAATGGCATATGCCGATATGTTGCGATGATCTGTTTTGGAGTCGCGCCGATTATTGTTACGCTGCTGTTCGGCGTAGATGTATGCGTGTTCACCGTGTTTGCGGTTGGTTCGGCATGGGTCATGGTGTGGGCGAGCATTACGTCGGTTGAAATCATCGCGTTTGTTCAGCGGGTAGCGCCGACTGAGCTCTGCGGAAAAGTGCTTTCGGTCGTTTACATGGTCCTTTCCTGCGCAACGCCTATCGGCCAATTGACGTACGGGGTTGCATATGATCGATGGACACCGGCGATTGTATTCGCAGCCATGTTGGCGGTGCTGACGTTGACGACGGCTCTGTTTTATCGGCTGAAAAATCGATTGCGGCGATTGTCTTAACGCGCTGGGGCACCGTGAATTTGTGAAGGCGGTGGTACGCCGCGCCGGGACGGCATTGTTTGGACATGCCTCTCCTTCGTCTACAATATCGGGCAGGCGAAGGAGAGGCATGTCCATGATCAAGATGTTCGCGAGTGACTTAGACGGAACGCTGCTGAACGCCCTGCACGAGGCGGATGGGACCATCCGCCGCGCCATTCGCGAGCTGACTGAGGCTGGCCTGCACGTGGTTCCCGCGACTGGACGCTCGACGTTGCCGATCGGCGAGCATGGCTTTACGGGCTTGGCGCTTGACGCCTGCTGCTCCAATGGATCCATCGTGCGCGACAGCCATGGCGAGGTGCTCAAGACTTGGACCATCGACCCGCAGGTCACTGAGGAACTGCTCAAGGCGTTCCCGGACATTTGCTTTGATTGCTCCACGCCCGATGGCATGTTTTCGAGCGGTTCGTTCGAGATGCATCAGGCGGGCTTTAAAAAGGACAGCCCCATCAAGCGTATTGTGATGCGCGGCATGCGTGCGCGCGGCGGGTATCACGAGGAACAGTATTTCGACCAGTCGATCGGCGATATCTTGCGTCACGATGTATGCAAGATCAATTGTCGCGTGACCTCGCCCGAGCTGGAGCGTGACCTTAAGTCGTATCTTGCCGAGCGATCGGACCGCGTGGTCAACGCGCCGTTCGATCCGGTGATGTTCGAGATCACGGACGTGGCGTGTAACAAGGGCGAGAGTGTGGCCTGGCTGGCGGGCTACTACGGCATTGCCGAGGACGAGGTCGCGGTTTATGGCGACGGCGGAAACGACATCGCCATGCTCAAGCGTTTCCGCCACAGCTACGCGACCAAAAACGCTAGCGATACAGCTAAGGCTGCCGCGAGCGCAACTATTGGCAGCTGCATGGTCCACGCCGTCCCCAAACACATGTTCGCCACCATGCATAAGCAGAGCTCCCGCACCATCATCGAATAATGTGACAAAGGGACTGCCCCCTCGTCACATTCCAAATATTGCCTTTACGTGTTGATGCACACGGTGTGCAATAATACTCGCACTGTGCAATAGCGCACAGGCTGAGTAACAAGGAGGACGCTTGTCCCAGCTCGAGAAATGCGATCGCCGGTCCCTTCGCTCGCAGCGTGCCCTTCGCCAGGCACTTGCCAGCGAGCTTGCCGAAAGCGGCGACCTTTCGCGCATTAATGTCGCGTCGCTCACCGAGCGTGCTGGCCTTACGCGTCGCACGTTCTATTCGCATTACCGCGATATCCCCGACTTTATCAATCAAATCGAGGACGGCTTGCTGGCCGAGATCCGTGAGCGCATTGAGCTCATCACCGCAGCTCAGCTGCCCGATCTCTATCACAACATCGATGAGCTCGAGCCGGCGCCCGGTTCGGTTGAGCTGCTGCGCTATCTTGCGGCCAACCGCGACTTAATCGGTGCGCTGCTGGGTCCGGGCGGCGACCAGGCCTTCATTAAAAGGATTATCGACACCGCGCGTGAGGCTGTGGTGCCGCGTGCGCAGACGGGCATTTTGGGCCTGGCGCTGGGCACGTTCTTTGACTACTACGTCACCTACGTCGTGAGTGCCGAGGTCGGCATGATTCAGCGCTGGTTTGAGCGTGGGCTCACCGAATCGCCCGAGGCCATGGCGCGCATTATGACGGTGCTCGCCTTTGTGCGCCCCGGGGACCTGTATGGCCAACCCATCGATATCAACGTGCCGGAATACGGCATGAAGCTATTGAACTTGCAGCTCGAGGACGCGGCCGACACCGCCGCAACCGTCGAGTCCAACAACTAAGAGGAGAGACAATGAGCAAACTCGTCGAGGGCATTAAGGACCGTGTGGTCGCTGCCGCACGCGAGGCCGCGCCCGCCGTTGCGGATGCCGCGCAGAAGGCTGCGACCGCTGCAGCCGAGAAAGTTGCCGAGGCTGTTGCCGAGGCCAAGAACGCGGCAGGGGAGACGCTCACCGCTGACGCAGCCACGCCCAACGTTGCCGAGTCCGTAACCGCCACCGCCGCCCACGCCCCCGAAGGCGCAATCTTCAACCCCGAGGCCGCCCGCGGCAACCTGCACCTGGGCATCGACGTGGGCTCCACCACCGTCAAGCTTGCCGTGCTCAACGATGACAACCAGATCGTCTACGCCAAGTACCAGCGCCACCACACCGACGTCCGTGCCTGCGCCCGCGATCTGTTCGAGGGCGCCGCGACTGTGCTGCCGACGGCCCAGATGACCTGCGCCATCACCGGCTCGGGCGGTCTGCTGCTGTCCCAGTGGCTCGACTTGGAGTTTGTCCAGGAGGTCATCGCCAGCAAACGCGCCGTCGAGACCCTTATCCCGGCCACCGATGTCGCCATCGAGCTGGGCGGTGAGGACGCCAAGATCATCTACTTTGACAACGGCATCGAGCAGCGCATGAACGGCACCTGCGCCGGCGGCACGGGCGCGTTCATCGATCAGATGGCCACTCTGCTGCACACCGACGCGAGCGGCCTCAACGAGCTCGCGGCCAACGCCACCACCATCTATCCCATCGCCAGCCGTTGCGGCGTCTTTGCCAAGACCGACGTGCAGCCGCTCCTCAACGAGGGCGCCCGCCCCGAGGACGTCGCCGCTTCCATCTTCCAGGCCGTCGTGACCCAGACCATCTCGGGCCTGGCGTGCGGCCGTCCCATTCGCGGTAACGTCGCCTTCCTGGGCGGCCCGCTGCAGTATCTCTCCGAGTTGCGCCACCGCTTCTACCTCACGCTCAACCTGGACGAGGAGCACCGCATTGTGCCCCAAAACGCCCACCTGTTTGTGGCGAGCGGCGCTGCCATGGCGCACGAGTCCAACAAGCTCAGCACGTTCCCGCAGCTTATCGAGGCCATCGACAGCCTGGGTGACACGCAGGGTGCCGAGGTCGAGCGCCTGGATCCGCTCTTTGCCACCGACGAGGACTTTGCCGAGTTCAAGAACCGCCACGACCAGGAAGTCGTCCCCAAGGGTAAGCTCGACGGCTACACCGGCCGCGTGTTCATCGGCATCGACGCCGGCTCCACCACCATGAAGGCCGCGCTCGTGGGCGAGGACGGCCAGCTGTTGCACACCTGGTACGGCAACAACAACGGCGACATCCTGGGCACGGCCAAGGTCATCATGGCCGATTTCTACAATCACATCCCTGCCGGCTGCACCATCGGCCACGTGACCACCACGGGCTACGGCGAGGCGCTGCTCATCGAGGCCCTCAAGGCCGATTCCGGCGAGATCGAGACCGTCGCGCACCTGCGCGGCGCCAAGGCATTCCTGCCCGGTGTCGAGTTTATCCTGGACATCGGCGGCCAGGACATGAAGTGCCTGCGCGTGAAGGACGGCGTCATCGAGCACATTATGCTCAACGAGGCCTGCTCATCGGGCTGCGGCAGCTTTATCGAGAGCTTCGCCGTGTCCATGAACATGGACGTGCGCGCGTTCGCCGATGCCGCCATCCATGCCAAGGCCCCGGTCGATTTGGGCAGCCGCTGCACGGTCTTTATGAACTCGCGCGTCAAGCAGGCGCAAAAGGAAGGTGCCACGGTGGGCGACATCGCGGCCGGCCTGTCCTATTCCGTCATCAAGAATGCCCTGTTCAAGGTCATTAAGCTGCGCGACCCCAAGGAGATCGGCAGCCAGGTGATCGTTCAGGGTGGCACCTTTATGTCCGATGCCACGCTGCGCGCATTTGAGCAGCTCACCGGCGTGCACGCCGTGCGTCCCGACATCGCCGGCTGCATGGGTGCTTACGGTGCGGCCCTGCTCGCCCGCGACCGCGCCGGCGCCGACGGCACCTCGACCATCCTTTCTGCCGAGGACATCGCGCACCTCACCGTGACGCAAAAACACGTCCGCTGCGGCCGTTGCTCCAACAACTGCCAGCTCACCGTCAACGATTTTGGCGGCGGCAGGCGTTTCATTACCGGTAACCGCTGCGAGAAGGGTGCCGGCCACAAAAAGCAAAAAACCGAGGCTCCTAACCTCTTTAAAAAGAAAAACGAGCTGCTCTTTAACCGCGAGGTGCTGAGCCCCGACGAGGCCCCGCGCGGCACCGTGGGTATCCCGCGCGCACTCAACATGTACGAGAACTACCCCTTCTGGCATGCGTTCTTTACGCGCCTGGGCTTTAGCGTGCAGCTGTCCGACCAGTCGAGCAAGAAGACCTACCAGGCGGGCATCGAGTCCATGCCGTCCGAGAGCGTGTGCTATCCGGCAAAGATGAGCCACGGCCATGTGATGAACCTTATCGACCGCGATGTCGACTTCATCTGGATGCCGTGCGTGCGCTGGGAGCGCAAGGAGGATCCGACGGCTGGCAACTGCTATAACTGCCCCATCGTCATGAGCTACCCCACGGCGTTGGCACTCAACATCGACGAGATCCGCGAGCAGAACATCGAGTTCCTGTATCCGTTTGTGCCGTATCACGACAAGACCGAGCTCAAGCGCCGTCTGTACCAGGTGCTCGCCGTCGACCGTGTGGCCGATGCGCAAGCCGGTCGCGGTCGCGTGCGTGGGCCCAAGATCACGCGCTCCGAGGTCGATGCCGCTGTCAACGCTGCCTTTGAGGCCGATGCGCGTTTCCATGAGGACATCCAGACCATGGGCGAGGAGGCTCTTAAGTGGGTCGAGGACCACGGTGGCCACGGCATTGTGCTCGCCGGCCGCCCCTACCATAACGACCCCGAGATCAACCATGCCCTGCCCGAGCTTATCTCGAGCTTTGGCTTTGCGGTCTTTACCGAGGATTCGCTCGCGCACCTGGTAAAGCCTGAGCGTCCGATTCGCGTCGTCGACCAGTGGATGTACCACAGCCGCCTGTATGCCGTCGCCCGTTTTGTGACGATGCGCAACGACCTGGATCTGATCCAGCTCAATTCCTTCGGCTGTGGCCTGGACGCTCTGACCACCGACCAGGTGCAGGAAATCCTTGAGGCCAGCGGCAAGATCTACACCGTGCTCAAGATTGACGAGGTGTCCAACCTGGGCGCTGCGCGCATCCGCATCCGCTCGCTCATGGCGGCGCTCAAGGACCAGGAGGCCGAGCGCTTGGCCGAGGCTACGGCAGCGGGCGAGGCCTACGAGCAGGGCGACGCCGCGCCGGTGGCACCCTCCATGGATGCTCCCGCATTCGCGAGCCGCAAGTACACGTTCGAGGCGCAGCGTGAGAGCGCCTCGACCGCATGGCCCAAGGTGCCCTTTACCGAGCAGATGCGCGAGGAGGGTTACACCATCCTGTGCCCGCAGATGGCGCCGATCCACTTTGACCTGGTCAAAGAGGTGTTCCGCGGTGCCGGCTACAACCTGGAGCTGCTGCCCTCGACTGACCACGATGCCGTCGAGGCCGGTCTGCGCTATGTGAACAACGACATCTGCTATCCGTCGATCCTGGTGACGGGTCAGATCATGGAGGCCATCGAGAGCGGTCGGTACGACCTGTCCAAGACAGCCGTGGTCATCAGCCAGACCGGCGGTGGCTGCCGTGCCACCAACTACATCGCGCTTATCCGCAAGGCCCTGCGCGAGAGCGGCCACCCCGAGATTCCGGTGATCTCGCTTTCGGCCGTGGCGCTGGGCGAGGACAACCCCGGCTTTAAGATTACGCCGGCGCTGCTTAAGCAGGCAGTCTACGCGGTGCTCTTTGGCGACGTGATGATGCAGATGCTCTATCGTTGCCGCCCGTACGAGGCAACGCCCGGTGCGGCGAACGCACTCTACGAGGAGTACATGGCGCGCGCCCGCAAGCTGGCGCCCAAGTTCAACAGGCATAACTACACCAAGCTGTGCCGCGAGGCCATCCGCGCGTTCGACTCCATGCCGCTCGTGGGCGAGGGCACCAAGCCGCGCGTGGGCGTGGTCGGCGAGATCTTGGTCAAGTTCCATCCCACGGCCAACAACCACGTGGTCGACGTTATCGAGCGCGAGGGCTGCGAGGCCGTGGTGCCGGGCCTGCTCGACTTCTTCCTGTACTCCATGAGCAACGCCGAGCTGCAGAAGGACGAGCTGGGAAGCTCTCCCACTACGCGCGCGGGCATGCAGGCGCTCATCAAGCTGGTGGACTGGATGCGCACGCCGGTGGAGGAGATGCTCGAGAAGTCCCGCCGCTTTGAGGCGCCCGAGCGCATCGGCACCATGGCCGACAAGGCCCGCACAGTGCTTTCGGTGTGCAACAACATGGGCGAGGGCTGGCTGCTCACGGCTGAGATGCTCGACCTGATCGATCACGGTGCGCCCAACATCATCTGCACGCAGCCCTTCGCGTGCCTGCCCAATCACGTGGTGGGCAAGGCCGTAATCAAGGAGCTGCGCCGCCAACATCCCGAGAGCAACATCGTCGCGGTGGACTACGACCCCGGCGCGTCCGAGGTCAACCAGCTCAACCGTATTAAGCTCATGATCAGCGTGGCCAAGGAGAACATGCGCGCCGGTAAGGGCTTTAAGCTCGAGAAGGTGGCGCCGCTCGCGATGGACGAGGTCACCGGCCAGATGCGCGCCCATGATGGCTGCGTGAGCTGCGGACCGGCCAGCGAGGAGGCCGTGGCATCGGTCGCTGAGCGCCTGGGACGCGGCATTAAGAAGTAGACGGCCCGCTTTGGGCTAGATGTGAGGCAAACGGGTGGTAGCCGTGCCGGCTACCACCCGTTTTTACTTGGACATCTGTTGCGTAAATGGCGTTGCAGGCGCTTTCAGCGGACTCGGATTTCGGAAGTATGCGGCAAAATTTGAATAGGCCGAGCACACTGGATATGTCCAAGCTCTGTACCTGCGGTTTTATTGGCGAAAAACCGGGGTATGCTCGAGAGTTCCGGAATTTGCCGCATACTTCCGAAAACAATGCCTCGGTGGCGCCAAAAATAGCCTCCGGAACCCTGAGATAATGAACATATGTAGCCGTTCGCCGCAAATTACCGTCCGTTCATGGAACCTATCTCCAACGAGTTGTAACCATATGGTTTGATGTTGGAAACATATGATTGCCGGCAGGCCGTAGGTGACGTTTGCCCTGATATCGGAGGTTCCAGGTATGTTTCGTGCTCCGTTAAACAACTATCGGTTGGGCTAACATGGATCGCCGTGTTATTTCGATAACCCTTGCAGTGGTTTGCCTGGCTGTGCTCCTGGGCGCTGCAGGGCAGTTTGCTATAAATCGAGAAACATCCTATATGCAGGAATGCGTTTCCGAAGGCTTTGCCATTGACGGTTACTATCGGGATGACAAAACAAGTCTGGAAACCCTGGCCTTTCTTGAAGAGGATAACCATCGTTGGCAACTGGTCGACAAAGACGGCAGCTGCGTTGACGGGCAGTTTAAGCGTACGGATGATCCCAATATCCTGGTATTAAAGAAGGAAAACGGCGAAGAATTCGGCACGGTTCACGTTGCGTATATATCGCGCCGACGCAATCAGGGGCAGATTTACCTAATTAGAAATACTAAGGTGACCCGATTTTATCTTGTGAGCACCGATCCGGCGTTTACGGTGGAGTCTGGCGATGTCGATGCGGACGTCTGATTCACGGCAATAAAACAGCGAGCGGGGCTCGGGTGTGAACTGCACCCCGCAATTTGCTCGTGTCCGTATCGCGTCTGCGCCTCGTCGTAACTTGCGTCCGTGCGAGCACTCATCCCGCGCCGGCATCACTTCACATCGAACTCCACGCGATCGAGCTCGGGCACGTTGAGGTCGATAAGCTTGCGGGCGACGTGGCGGTCGTGCGCCCCGAGCGCCTCGCTCGTTGTCACATGGGCGACAATCTCGCGCTCGACAAGGCCCTCCTCGTCCCCTTCGGTAGACGAGGTCTCGACGGCGACGGTGTAATCCCTAAAGCCCGGCAGCACCGCGGCAAGCTCGCGTGTGGTCTCGGTGACGCCGTAGCCGTCCTGCACGCCGGCCTGTGCCGAGCCAATGGACCCCGCGGTCATGACGATGCAGGGGATGGCAAAGATCACCGTACCCACGATGATGCGGCGGCGCACCTTGTGTGACAGCTCATCGACCTCGGCATTTTCCTCGGCGGTCACAATGCCGTCGCCGTTGAGGTCGCGCTTGAGCGGCACGCGCAAAAGAAGTAGTACGGCTTCGGCCGCCAGCGCGATAAAGACGACGTTGATGCCAAACTCGTAAAGCGCCGAGAGAAACAGCGACCCGCTTGCGATGGCGATGCCATAGCCCGCCGCGCACAGGGGCGGCATGAGCGCGGTCGCCACGGCCACGCCGGCGATGAGCGTTGCGGGCTCCTGGTCGCGTGAGTTGCCTAGGCCGCCTGCAAAGCCGCCGGCGAGCGCGACAGCGAGGTTCCACACGGTGGGCGTCGAGTTGTCGATAATGGCGGCTGTGGTGGCGCCAAGGGGCGAGAGCTTAAAGTACAACGTGGATGTGACCAGGCAAAAGGCCATTTGCAGCGCAAGGCCGGCGACGGCTTCGACGGTAATCTCGCGGTCGAGCGTGGCGATGCCATATGCCATGGCAAGGACCGATCCCATAAGCGGGCAGATGAGCATGGCGCCCACGATGGCGATGTCCGAATCGATATCGAGGCCAATACTTGCGATTAACATCGCGATGATGAGGATGCACAGGTGAGTGCCAGTCAGACGCGCCCCGTTTACAAAACGCTTGCGGATCACGTGGTAGGGCGCGCGACCCTCGCGAATATTGAATGCGCGCTTTAGGAAGCGGGTGACGTTTTCCATGGCTTCGCTATGAGCGGGGCGGATGCCGTGACGACGATGATGACGCTCGCGCAGTCGCTTGATCTGTTGTTTGTCGAGTTCCATGCTTACCTCGTTTAGCTTCTGAGCCGCTTCTTGCGTCTGTCGTCTTTACTCTACACCGCGTTAGGCGAGGTGTCAGACAAGGTTTGTTGACCTGGAAGTCAGGACAATCGACATGGCTAAAACGCCGTGAGGATCATAAGAGTCAAATAGACAAAAAAGCGCGGGGCCGGTTTGATTCCGACCCCGCGCTCTGCGCTGGTGCGTTGTTGTTCGGCCTACCCCAGCAGGCTTAAGCCCACGGAGACAAACGCCAGGATAACGCCGACGATGGACTCGCCGCCGAGCAGGCCGCTGGCGACGACCAGGCCCTGCTCCTGGAAGGCGGCATCCTTGGAGGCCTTCTCCTCGTCCGAAAGACCGGCAGCGGCGTCGCGGCGTGCGGCCCACTTGTCGTAGGCGAGCTTGACGCAGGAGCCCAAGAAGGCCGTGAGCGACATGTAGAACGGCAGGTACACGCCCAGGCCGATCATCATGGCCGGAATGCCGAGCCAGTACATGACGATGCCGGCGATAAAGCCGCCTGCGAACCACGGCACGCTCGGGATGCCCGAGACCATGGTGGCGACGACGCTTGCCTGCGCGGCCACAAAGCTCTTGTCGGGGCCGAAAGCATCCGGACCATAGGCGGTGACAAGCGCGACCATGACGGCAGCGGCGACCAGGGCGCCCACGATGCCGCCGATGGCCTGGCCGATCCACTGCGCACGCGGATTGGTGCCCAGCACGGCGCCGGCCTTAAAGTCGTTCATGACGTCGCCCGCAAGGCCGCATGCCACGGCCACGATGCCGGCGATAAAGAACAGCTTGACCTGGGCGATCTGTGCGAAGGCAGCCACGATGAGCATGACGATGAGGCCGAAGATCTCCATGGGGTCGATGCCCGTCTGGCCGCAGCTCTGCGCGCTCATGATGGTGGTGACAAAGGTGAACAGCGTGACGATGACGGCCGGGACGGGGCCAAGGTCAAGCACGATGGCGACGATCACGGCGATGGCGGCAGTACCCAGGCCGATGATGCCGGCGTCGAGCTTAAGCGAGCCCGAGATGAGCGACTGCTCGTCGGTGTCGCTGGAGCTGTCGGCGGCGAGGCCGCGGGCGATGCCGGCGACCTGCGGCAGGATGTCCTTGAGGACGACGGCGACGCCAAAGCCCATCATGAGGCCCATGCCGAGCGATTTGACGATGCCCTGCGCAGTCACAACGTCGAATAGACCGGCAGCGGTGCCGCCCACGATGATGCCAAAGTTACCTAGCAGCGCGCCGGCAAACCAGAAGGCAACCGGGGCGAAGCCAACCAAAAAGCCGATGGAGAGCAGCATGGGCGAGTTATAGATGGCAAAGGTCACGCCGGGGATATTGAGCGTGCACAGCATGCTGGGCACCACGCCCAGAGCGTCGCGAAGCACGCTGTAGATGCCTGCGATGGCCATGGAGCCAAAGAGCTGCTTGCCGGTCTTGCCGCCGGCCTCGGTGGCGCGCAGTGTCTGAGCTGCGGCATTGCCGGTGGGAAACTCCAGCGCGGCGTCCACGATAAAGTGGCGGTGGATGAGCGCCGTTGCCAGCAGGCCCAAGATGGTGCCGGCGAGTGCCACGATAAACATGTCGAGCCAGCTGATCTGGTTGGCATAGCCCAGCATCCAGGCGCCCGGGATGGTAAACGCCAGGCCGCCGGCGACCATGGCGCCCGCGGACATGATGGTGTGGGTGACGTTGGCCTCGTTGAGGCTGGCGTCACCCATGAGCTTCAGGAAGAACAGCGAGATGACGGCAGCGAAAATAATCGGCCAGGGGAGTGCACCCATCTTGAGGGCCGTGTAGGCCGAGCTTGCCGTGATGATCACGCAGCCAAGGACGCCGATGACGACGCCGCGCAGCGTGAGTTGCCCGCGCATCGAAGCGCGGTTCGAGGGATTGCTCATATAAAACTCCTTTGCGTATATCCGCTTCCCCCGGGAGCGCCGTTACGGATACGGCGCGGGAAGTCGGGTTACCAAGGGCCTCCGCGTGAGCTCGCAAACGACCGCGCACCAGTATAGCGGCACGGCAGTTAATTTGGGACTGGGCTTTTTTAGCTATCCCAAACGAAGCCGAAGGATGATTATTCTGGGACGGGGATTTAAAAATCATCAGGTACGCAATGATTTTTAAATCCCCGTCCCAGAATAATCATCGGGATATACTGCTGGGCAGACGAAAGGAGCGCCGACGATGCTTAATGGGTGCGCATATATATTGACGGTCGACGTGGGCAACACGTTCATTCGCTTTGGCCTGTTTGCAGAGGATTCGGCCGCGGCGCAGGAATGTCCGCTTGCGACATGCGAGATCACGACGCCGTCGAGCATTACGGCCGACGAAGCGCGCATGCGACTTATGCAGGTCATGGGCGCGCTCGCCGCCGATGCAGGTGTGCCCGGGGTGCTTGCACCCGCCGCGGCCGTGCTGAGCTGCGTAGTGCCGGCGCTCGAGCGCCCGTGGAAGGCGGCGCTTTCCCGCACCTGCACGGGACGCGTGCTCACCGTGGGGCCGGGCCTCAAGACCGGCATGCCCGTACACTACGACGATCCGGCCGAGATCGGCCCCGACCGCATCGCCGACGCCGTGGCGGCCCGTGCCGTCTACGGCTCTCCGTGCATCGTGATCGACCTGGGCACTACGACCAATATTGAGGTCATCGATGCGCGCGGTACCTTTGTCGGCGGCGTCATCGCGCCGGGTCTGGCGCTCGGCGCCCGCTCGCTCTCGGCTGCTGCGGCACGCCTGCCGCAGGTCGAG
This sequence comes from uncultured Collinsella sp., assembly GCA_900544875.1. Lineage (GTDB taxonomy): Bacteria > Actinomycetota > Coriobacteriia > Coriobacteriales > Coriobacteriaceae > Collinsella. The sequence goes on from UQWS01000021.1 coordinate 24,130, forward strand.
CCCTCGGCACCCACGCATGTAATCGGCCGTAACACGCGCGAGGCGATGCGCTCGGGCGTGGTTCTGGGCGAGGTGGCCCGCATCGACGGCATGCTCGACATGGTGCTCGCCGAGATGCGCGCGACCAAGGCCGCGGGGGAGGGCGACGTGCCCATCGTCATTACCGGCGACGACGCTGAGGCACTCGCGGCGTTGGTCGGCCACAGCCTGACGGTCGACGACGCGCTGACGCTGCGGGGCCTCGCCGAGCTCTACCGCATCAACCAAAAGCCCCGCCGCGTGTAAAAGTGAGGGCGCCGGTGGGACAAACGCCTCCACCTTTCACCTGCTACAATGGGTCAAACTATTGCGATTACGGAGGTGTCTGCCATGTCGGACGATCTTCATCAAACTTCGTCAGGCAAGCGCCTGGACGTCATTAGCTGGGACGAGTTCTTTATGAGCGTGGCCATCGCCGCGCAGCGCCGCAGCAAGGACCCCAACACGCAGGTGGGTGCGTGCATCGCCAGCACCAACCACCGTATCCTTTCGGTGGGCTACAACGGTACGCCCTCGGCGCTCAACGACGACTTTTTCCCGTGGGGTACGAGCGACGACCCGCTACAGGACAAGCACAATTACGTGGTGCATGCCGAGGCCAATGCCGTGCTCAACTACCGTGGCTCGCTCAAGGACCTCGAGGGTTCCACGGTCTACGTCACGCTGTTCCCGTGCCACGACTGCGCCAAAATCCTGGCGCAGGTGGGCGTGGGCGAGGTTGTCTACCTGGACAACAAGTACGCCGACACCGATGATGGACGCATCAGCCGCCGCATCCTCGACTCCTGTGGCATCAGCTACCGCCAAGTTATCGTCGATGTACACATTGGCACTGGGGAACAGGCTCAGCAGTAGCAGCAGCCTGTGTTAGCGTCGGGCGCCGGCAAAAGCAGCTAAAAGAGCCCCGTCCCAAATTGACTACTCGTGAAAGTCGCGTCTGCGCGCATGGACGGCTCGTGAGCGGGTACACGGCTGTAGTAACATAGCTTCTGTCCGCGGGCGCGCCCGCGTAATTGTGAGAAAGGAGCCCCTGTGGCTGTTAACGAAGAGCTGCTTAAGAAGGTTCTTGAAGAGATTCGCCCCAACCTGCAGGCCGACGGCGGCGATATGGAGTATGTGGGCGTTGACGACGAGGGCGTCGTCAAACTGGAGCTGCAGGGCGCTTGCGCCGGCTGCCCCATGAGCTCGCTGACCCTGTCCATGGGTATTGAGCGCATCCTGAAGGAGCATGTGCCCGGCGTTACCCGTGTCGAGCAGGTCAATGCCTCCGGCGAGACCGACGACCTGTACGACGAGTACGCGCCGTTCTAAGATGCGAAAGCTGCGGACGGCATACTCCGCATAGACGTTACGCCCAAATATGCGGCTGCGAGCGTAAGGCCCGCGGCCGCATTTGTATGTAGGGAGTAGGAGGGTCGACATGCTCAACGACTTCTACCATATGCTTGATCCCGTCGCGATTTCGGCGGGGCCCATCACGATTTACTGGTATGGTCTGGCCTATGTGGTCGGAGCTCTGCTCACGGCGGTCGTCATGTATCGCACGCAGCGTCGCTGGGGCTTTAGCATCACGATTGACGACCTGACGAGCGTCGTGGTCGGTGTGGTCTTTGGCCTTATCATCGGCGCCCGCCTGTTCTACGTCATCTTTTACGGCGACGGCTACTACTGGGCACATCCGCTCGAGATCTTTGCCACCAACGAAGGCGGCATGAGCTTCCACGGTGGCCTGGTCGGCGGCATTATCGGCGGCATCATCGTGTGCCGCATGTATAAGCTCGACGCATGGACTCTGGCAGACCTTGCTGTCATCGGCGCGCCGCTGGCCCTGTGCCTGGGCCGTTGTGCCAACTTTGTCAACGGTGAGCTGTGGGGCAAGCCGACCGATCTGCCCTGGGGTGTGGTCTTTGGCGGGACTGCGGGCGATATGCCGCGTCACCCCTCCCAACTCTACGAGGCATTTCTTGAGGGCATTGTGCTCTTTTGCATTCTGCAGGTGCTCAGCCGCAAAAAGCCGCTGCTGCCCCAGGGCACGTTTATGGGCGTGTTTGTGATGGGTTACGGCATCGTCCGCTTCCTCGTCGAGTTCGTGCGCGTGCCCGACGCCCAGCTTGGCTATCTGCTGGGCGGCGTCATCACGATGGGTCAGCTGCTGAGCCTTCCGCTCGTTATTGCGGGCCTGGCGCTCATCATCTTCGCCCGACACCGCAATCGCCCCCAGCGCATCTACCTCGACGCTTAACCACCACATACGACCACAAAGGGGGCAGGCACCTTTGTGGTGGTTTGCTGGGCAATGATGACAGAACCGTAACGTTTCCCCAGATAAAACCTGCCAAAATAAACCTGTCCCTTTTTGGCAGGTTTCTAGAAAGGCTTTCGGACTGTGAAGGATTCCGATCTCTCCACAACGGCTGCGCGCGACGCTGCCCGCATCGTCTGGTTTAAGCGCTACCCCGCCAAGCAGACGCTCATCGCATTTCTGCTCGCGCTGTTGGCGACCACGGCGTTTTCCATCGATCCCGCCCCGGTGTCGAGCAACGCAGTCTTGGCGATTGACCCCAAAGCCTCGGGCATGCTGTACGTGTGCTACGAGGTGCTCCTCTCGTTTGCCGGCCATACCGACGCGGTCATGCTGCTTGCGCTTGCCTGCCTGCTCACGCTGCCGTTTCGCTACGTATTCTTTGGCCGTGGCGACACCTGGCGCCCGTCGATCATTCTGCCGTCGCTGTTTTTCGCCATCTGCATGGTGTTCGGCCGCAGCTACGACCTCACCGACTCGGCCGAGATTGTTCTTGGCGACAAGGCCCGCATCATCTGTGCCTGGATTGGCGGCGCGGGCTGGATGCTCTTGGCGATCGTTGCCTTCTACCTGGCTTTTGAGTGTCTAGATTGGCTGAGCTCTCGGCGCATTCCGTTTTCCGAAGCGCACTTTGGCCGCGTATGGCGTGTGGCTCACGCCGTGCTCTCGGCCCATCCCTTTGCCGGGCCCTTCCTGGTGCTTATGATCGCCTGGGCGCCCACGCTCATCGCTTCGCTGCCCGGCCTTTTTATGGGAGATACGGGTGCGCAGATTCGCCAGTGGTTCAACTATCCCAACGGCACGAGCGACTACCTGCGCCTACTCAACCCCAATGTCCTGCTCAACGGCCATCATCCGGTGGTGCACACGGCCATCATCGGCTCATGTGTGCAACTGGGGCTTTCGCTATTCAGCAGCGCCAATGCGGGCCTTGCCATCTACACCTGTGCCCAATTTGTCATCACGGCCGCCTGCATGGCCTATTCCATATCTTCGCTGCGCAAGCTGGGCGTGAGCCTGCCGGTCCGTGGCGTCATCTTGCTGTTCTTTGCGTTTATGCCGATGTTCTCCAACTACGCGGCGCTGCTGACCAAAGACGTACTGTTTGCCGATGCGTTTTTGGTGCTGCTCGTTCAGACCGTCAAGCTCGTGGCATGTGGCCTGCCCCGTCGCGATGCCAATGCCAAGCGCGCGGGCGAACAAGCGCCTGTGCTCTTTGCGCGCCACGACTGGCTGTTGCTCGTGCTGGGTGCCATGGGTTCCACGTTTTTGCGCAATGGCGGCCTGGTCTTTCCGTTGGCGGCCTGCGTGATTGCGGCGGCGTTTTGTGCCTGGGACTCGCATGCGGCCCGTCGCGTTGCCAAGCAGTCTGGGGGCGCACCCTCGTACGCCACGCCACGCTTCCGCTGGGTCGGCGTGCTCGCAGTGCTTGCGCTCTGCCTTGTCTCCAACATGTATTTCACCAAGGTCTTTATGCCGGCGCACGATATCACGCCGGGCTCCAAGCGCGAGATCCTCTCGATTCCGTTTCAGCAGACGGCGCGCTTCGTCCAAAAGCACGACGGCCTTAATTCGGGCGTTAACCCCAAGGTCAAAGACGATGGCACGATTGAGGAAGCTCCCTGCGACGGCTTGGTGACCGATGAGGAGCGCGCTGTGATCGATCGCGTGCTTAAGTACGAGAACCTGGGCCGTCGCTACAACCCCGACAAGTCGGATGCCGTCAAAAACTGCTTCAATGAGTACGCCTCGCAGGAGGACATCAAGGCCTATTTTGAGGTGTGGGCCCAGATGTTCAAAAAGGACCCCGAGTGCTATATCTCGGCGCTCGTCAATAACTACTATGGGTACTTCTATCCGAGCGCTCGCGATGCGTGGGTCTACAGCACGGCGCGCAGTGCCGAGATCATGGCGAAGCCCGATAACCTCAAGTACTTTGACTTCCATCCGGTCGATAGCAAAGCCGTGCGCTGGTGCGACCACCTGATTAACCTGTACCGCGTGGCGGTGCAGCGCATTCCGTTTATCTCGCTCACCATGAGCTCGGCCACCTACGTGTGGATCATGATCGTCGTGATGGTCTACCTGTTGCGCCGCCATTCGTGGCGCGCGCTGGCCATCTGGATACCGCTGCTGGGTGTGCTCGCTGTGTGCCTGATTGGTCCATGTAACGGGTCGACCTACATGCGCTACCTGTACCCGGTCATTGCATGCATGCCTTTCGCCATCGGCGCCACGATCACCCGCAGCGACCGCCTGTGGACCTAACCAAAGATTGGCGCATTGGGGTCAGGTTGCTTTGTGCCAAGGGGCTGCATCATCACGACGCCTTCATTTTGGGGTTTATCTTGCAGGCCGGTAGGTATATCATAACGACGTTTGTTTATATTGCCCGAGCATTCGCGCTGGGCTTTAGGTCGAAACCGATAGGAGACACGTATGTCCGGACACTCTAAGTGGGCCACAACCAAGCATCGTA
>UQWS01000022.1 GCA_900544875.1 uncultured Collinsella sp.
TCTGATGGTGTCGACGTCAATGGTATACGGGTGCATCATCGACGTCTTCAATACAGAAAATATCAGTGCGGAATGTTTTGGGAGGTAGCCCAAACAGCCCCGGCTGGGTCCTGTGTAGTCACCCTTTAGGCGGAACTCTCCTAATTATTTGGATGAGTCGTTTACTTACTTGTACTGTTACCGTCATCCCGCTGTTGTTGGGGTATGCTTTGTTCGTATGTAAACGTATGACATGTTGATGGGGGAGGGTGCTATGGCTCGCGAGAGTGCTCGTTCTAAGGATACGGCTAAGCCTGGCATCAAGGAAGTTGCGGCGGTGGCGGGGGTTTCGCCTACTACGGTATCTCGTGTGCTTAATAATCGTGGCTATATTAGCCAAGAGACCCGCGATAAGGTCCATGCCGCGATGAAGCGCATCAACTATACGCCCAACGATATCGCTCGTGCCATGCTCAACGGTCGCCTGAATCTTATCGGTATGATCGTCCCCTATGTCAGCAGTCCGTTTCATGCCCAAGTGGTTCAAGTCATTGAGCATACCCTGGCCGAAAACGGTTTTAAGATGCTGCTGTGCAATAGCGCCAATCGACCCGAGCTTGAGCGCTCTTATATCGACATGCTTCGACGCAATATGGTTGATGGCGTCATCGTCAACTCGCTTAATATCGGTGCCGAGGCGTATGCCGAGATGGGCTTGAGTCTGGTTGGTATCGACTGCGACCTTGGCGAAGCCTCTGTTCAGATTGCGAGCGACAGCTATAGCATCGGCGAACTTGCCACGCGTCGCCTGATCGATGACGGATGTTCACGCATCCTGTGCCTGCGCAGCAATAGCCGCATGCGCATGCCTGCCAATAAGCGTACCGATGCCTACCTCGATGTTGTTGAGCAGGCCGGTTTGCCCGCGCTTGTCCGTGAGGTCGAGTTCGTTAAGCCCGACGACGAAAAGAGTGCGGTCGTTGCGAAGATCCTCGATGAGAACCCCGATATTGACGGCATCTTTGCGGGAGACGACACGATGGCGGCTATCTGTCTTAACGTGATGAAGCAGCGCGGCTTGAGCGCTCCGGGCGATATTAAGGTCGTGGGCGCGGATGGTGCCCGCCGCACTATGACGTTTATGCCTGACTTAACAACCGTTCGCCAAGATATCGATCGCATCGGAGAGCTCGCGGCGCAATCCATCATTGCTCTTATTAACGGCGAAAAGCCCGAATCGAATATCAAGCTCCCCGTTGAACTCATTGAGGGTAAAACCGCGTAGTTCATCCCGTGTCAAAAGAATTCCTCAAACACCTCTGATGACCGTTCGCCGGCATATGTCAACCGTTTGCCGACGACTGGAACTGCAAAAAGACGTATTGGTATGAAAACGTTTGACATATGAAAACGATTGACATATCTTGCAGTTGTACCGAGTTAGTATCACGTGGGAAAGGAAGTCTCGGATGCACAAGGTGTATTACCAGCCTGAGGGAATTTGGGTAGGCGACATCATGCCGTACGGCGAGGACGGCACGTTCTATCTCTATCATCAGCGTGACACGCGAAACCCCGGACCTTTCGGAGAGCCGTTTGGCTGGGCACTCGCGACAACCAAGGACTTCGTCAATTACAAAGACTTTGGCGAGAGCCTTGAGCGTGGCGGCGACGAGGAAGTCGACCAGTATGTTTATGCCGGCACGGTGTTTAAGGTGGGCGACAAGTACCATGCGCTCTACACTGGTTGCAATCGCGATAAGGTCAAGGCACGCTTGATGAAGCAGGTTCTTCTTCACGCAACGAGTGACGACGCCGTCAAGTGGGAGAAGAACATCGCCGAGACGCTGCTTCCGCCCCAGGAGGGTTACGATGACCGCAACTGGCGCGATCCCTTTGTGCTTTGGGATGAGGAGAACGAAGAGTACATGCTCATCCTCGGCACGCGTGTGGGCGAGGACAAGCGTTTGATGACCGGTCGTCTGGTCAAGTTCACCTCCAAGGACCTGGATACCTGGGAGTTCCAGGGCGACTGGTGGAATCCGGGCCTGTACACCATGTTCGAGATGCCTGATCTCTTTAAGATGGGCGACTGGTGGTATCTGGTGTTCTCCGAGTACAGTGATGGCAACAAGACCCGTTACCGCATGTCTCGCTCTATCAACGGTCCTTGGATCACTCCTGCGGACGATTCCTTCGATGGCCGCGCGTACTATGCCGCGCGTACCGCATTTGATGGCGAGCGCCGCGTTCTCTTTGGTTGGGTTCCTACGCGTGACGAGGGCGGTGACCCCAGCTCTTACCTGTGGGGTGGCACCTTTATGCCTCTCGAGATCGTTCAGCGTGCTGACGGAACGCTCGGCACCAAGCTCCCCGACAGCATGCTTGGCGCCTTTGGCGAGGCTAAGGCAGTCGAGGCCTTTGAGCTTTCCTGCGAGTCGGGCAAGGTCGAGCAGGTGCTCGCCGCGGATGCCGGTTCCACCTATATGCTCGATGCCGACATCGAGCTCGCCGGTGACGCTGCCGGCTTCTCGGTGAAGCTTGCCGAGGACGCCGAGTCCGGTCTTGCCTATGAGTTCCGCGCCAACCTGCGTGAGGGCAAGCTCGAGTTTACGGCGGCCCCCCAGTATCCGTGGTTCCAGGTCAACAACATGGGCCTCGAGCGTCCGTTGTTCTTTAAGGGCGAGGGCACTCATCATGTGCGCCTGGTCGTTGACGACGATATCGCGACCATCTTTGTCGATGATGTTGCGCTTAACGCGCGCTTCTGCAATAAGCAGGGCCAGGGTGTGGCGCTAACGGTCACCGACGGTACGCTCAAGTGCGCAAATGCAACGATCGCGTCTCTGTAATGGCATCAAAACGTCTTATGATTTCGTAAAGGAATGGAGAGGAACATGGACTACAAAGTAGTGTCTCAGCAAGTCGTCGATAACGTCGGCGGTTTGGAGAACATCGAGGGCGCCACGCATTGCGTTACGCGTCTGCGTCTGGTGCTCAAGGATACGAGCAAGTACAACAAGGCCGAGCTCGAGAACATCGATGGCGTCAAGGGCGTGCTGTACAACAGCGGCCAGCTCATGATCATCTTCGGTACCGGTACCGTCAACAAGGTCTACGATGAGTTTATGGCTCTGACGGGCGTTAAGGAGATCAGCGCTTCCGAGGTCAAGGGCGCCGAGGCGGACAAGAAGGGCAAGTTCTTCTCGGTCCTCAAGGTATTCTCGGATATCTTTATCCCCATCATTCCCGCTTTCGTCGGTGCTGCTATCATCATCGGCCTTAAGTCGCTGATCGTTGCCAACGGCCTCTTTGGCATGGAGGGCAGCCTTGCCGACCACAGCGAGTTCCTCAAGAACCTCGCAAGCTTCTTTGCCATTATCGCCACCACGTTTGACTACCTGCCTGTCCTGGTTATGTACAGCGCGGTGAAGCGTTTTGGCGGTAACCCGATTCTGGGCATCCTCGTCGGTATCGTCATGGTTCACCCGAGCCTTATGAACCGCAACACGTTCGTTATGGATCCGACGGGTGCTGAGTACTGGAACTTTGGTCCGCTCTCCATTCCCATGGTTGCTTTCCAGGGCGGCGTGTTCCCTGCAATCCTGACTGCCTGGTTTATGGCCAAGGTCGAAAAGATTGCCCAGAAGTACATCCCCGAGGTCGTTTCGTTCGTCTTTGTCCCGACCGTTACCCTGATTCTTGCTAACGTCGCCCTGTTCACCGTGTTCGGCCCGCTCGGCAACCTGATCGGCGACGTCCTCGCCGGTGTAATCGATATCCTGTACAACAGGATGGGCGTCTTCGGTGCCTTTGTCTTTGCCGCATTCCTGCAGCCGCTTGTCGTTACCGGTACGCATCAGTTCATCCAGGGTATCGAGGCAAACCTCGTCGCCACGACTGGCTTCAACTACATCCAGGCCATCTGGTCGGTTTCCATCATCGCCCAGGGCGGCGGCGCCATCGGCATGTACCTCATTCACAAGAAGCATTCCAAAGAGCGCAACATCTGCATGTCGTCCTTTATCCCGACGCTGGTCGGTATCTCCGAGCCCGCAATCTTTGCTGCAAACATGCGCTACTCGATCATCCCGTTCATCTGCGCTTGCATCGGTGCAGGCTGCGGCGGTGCCTTCGTGAAGCTCTTTGAGGTGCGCGCCATCGGTCAGGGTCTGACCGGCGTGCTTGGCCTGCTCATCGTCACGCCCGAGACGCTCGTGTGGTATGTGGCTGGCAATCTCATCGCCTTTATCGTGCCGATCGTCTTGATCTTTGCCTACAATAAGGCAAAGGGCGTGCCGACCACTGATGAAGAGGGCGCTGGTGCTGGCTTCGATGTCAGCTTCTAGTTGAGCCGTTCAGCGTAATCTGAGGATAAGTCCATTTGGGGAAGGGCGTTCGACTCGTGTGAGTCGAGCGTCCTTCCCCATAGACGAGAAAGTCAACGGCGATGTTTAATCAAAAAAATAAGGTGACACGCGCGGACTATGAGCAGTGGCGTGCCGGACAGGATGAGACGGCGGGTCGCATCGCGTCCGACCCCGATAGGCTCCTGTTCCATGTGGAGCCTGAGTTTGGCTGGCTCAACGACCCCAACGGTTTGGTGCAGATCGGTGATACGTATCACATCTATCACCAATACGATCCATTCGATGCTGCGCATGGCGGTCCAGTGCTTTGGAATCATCTGACAACAAAGGATTTTGTGACGTACGAGAATCGCGGCCCTGTGCTGTTCCCCGATTCCGATTTGGATTCGAGCGGAGCGTATTCTGGTTCTGCCTTTGTACACGACGGCAAGATTCACTACTTCTATACCGGCAACGTCAAGCATTTTGACCGCGATGATTACGACTACGTGTTGACGGGCCGTGAGCAAAACCAGATTCATGTGGTTGCCGAGAACCCCGACGAATTGGGCGAGAAGCGCATAGCTGTTGGGCCGGTCGATTACCCCGACGATATCGGTACGCACGTGCGTGATCCCAAAATCCTTGAACACGATGGTATCTACTACATGGTTCTGGGCGCTCGTACGAAAGACGACCGCGGCTGCGTGCTTGTCTATACCTCGAGCGATCTAGAGGACTGGAGCTATGCGACGCGCATTGAGTTGGGCGAGAAGTTTGGCTTTATGTGGGAGTGCCCCGATCTGTTTGAGCTCGATGGTGAGCTTATTCTCGTTTGCTGTCCGCAGGGTGTGTCCGCCGATGGATGGCGTTACCGCAATCCGCACCAGTGCGTGTGGTTTCCCATCGAGGCCGATTGGGAGGCGCCGAGTTTTAAGATCGCCGGGCAGGGCATGCCCCCGATGGTCGATGCCGGCTTTGATTTCTACGCGCCGCAGTCTTTTGAGGATGCTGCGGGTCGGCGTTTGATGATCGGGTGGTCGGGTTGCCCCGATGCGACGGCAAAAAGCCCGACGGTGGCACGCGGGTGGCAGTGCGCGTTGACGGTGCCGAGAGAACTGAGCATGCGCGATGGTAAGCTCTGTCAGCAGCCGGTGCACGAGATTGAGAGGATGCGCGGCGACTGCGTTTGCGCGACAGGCGGTGAAACCGTTGAGGAGCCGGGCCGCCTGTTTGATCTTGTGGTTTCCTGTGAGGGCGCCCAGGTGATCGAGCTCGAAATCCGCAAGGGTGTCTTTGTGCGCTATGCAGACGGGATGCTTACCCTCGACATGGGTGACGAAGGCTATGGGCGCGACCAGAGGTCGATCGAGCTCAGCGAGCTTCGCGACCTGCGCGTGCTTTCGGACACTACGATGGTCGAGATTTTTGCAAATGGCGGCGAGGCAGCACTTACGAGCCGGACCTATTCGCCGGCGGTTCCGGCGATGGAGCTGCACGCCGAGGGTGCGGTATCGATGAATTTCTACCGCCTCGTGCATTAACCGTGCATGGAGTACGATTGGACTTGCTGGGCGGAATGTGTCGCAGTTACCGCGGCCAGCTACCGTTTATCGCGTATAGCGACCGTTTGCGGAATAAGTAACACTCCTTAATAAACCGTGTAGAATCTCAGGATGCACGGAGTTTTCCAGGGAGACGCTGTCCTTTGTTGTGTGCAAGGGGCGGCGTCTCTTTGGCGCTTGGACGCCGTTGTGCAACAGTGCGGCGGCGCGTGCCATGTATTGAAAAGCCAATGTTGAGATGGGTCGTGATAATAATGGGCAAGTACGTAATCGTGGTTGAGTCTGGGTCGGATGTGACGCCGGAGCTTTGCGAGCGCTACGGCATCGTGCGCGTGCCCATGCATGTCACGATTGGTGACGAGACCGTCGAGGACGGCTCCATCGATCCGCTTGAGATTTACTCGCGCTGCAACGAGTTTGGCGTGATGCCCAAGACCAGTGGCTGCGCGCCTGCGGATTTTGCTCACGTGTACGATCGTATCCATGCCGAGCAGCCCGATGCGACCATTCTACATCTTGCGTACTCCGAGGCCACGACCTGCTCGCATCAATCATCGAAGATCGCCGCCAAGGGTCGCGACTACGTTTACTCCATGGACACGCGCTTTGTCTCGGTGGGGCAGTCGCTCGTTGTCGTCGAGACCGCCAAATACATCGAGACTCACCCCAATGCCACCGTCGACGAGATCTTCGCCTTCGCGAACTCCGTCATGGACCGCGTGCTGCTGGGCTTTGTTCCTACGGACCTTGCCTTCCTTAAGGCGGGCGGTCGCTTGTCCAACGTCGCGTTCCTGGGCGCCCATCTGCTCAAGATTAAGCCCTGCATTGAGGTGACGGGCGGTAAGTTCGTGGCGACCAAGAAGTTCCGCGGTTCTATGCTCAAGTGCGCCCGCGCCTTCATTGACCACATGGTTGCGAAGGGCGAGATTGACTACTCGCACATTGGCCTGGCGTATTCGGTGGGCCTTTCCCAGGAGCTGCGCGATGACATGGAAGTCTATGCGCATGACCTGGGCTTTAAGGACGTTATCTGGACTCAAGTCGGCGGCGTCATCTCGAGCCATTGCGGCCCGACCGCCTTCGGTGCGGTGCTCACGCTTAAGGCGTAAAGGCCTCAGGCGAGCGTTCTTCAGCCTGACATCTCGACGTAGACCCCAACCATGGTGATGGGGAATAGATTAAAACGTGCCATTCTAGCCCGAGACGTTTAAACGCAAACGCATGGGCTAGAATGGCTCTGGCATTTTAATTGGTTACATCCAAGGAGAGGCAAGGTAGCGCGAATGGCAGAAATGACGCTTGAGGGTGTGGACGCTCGTCCCGAGGACTCTGCGTTTGCCCTTGGCCGCGTGCATTCGATCGAGACGATGGGAACGGTCGACGGACCCGGCATCCGCTTTGTGGTGTTTGTTCAGGGCTGTCCCATGCGCTGCGCGTATTGCCACAATCCCGATACCTGGTCGGTCAACGGCGGCACCATGGTGACCGTCGAACACCTGATGGATGAGTTCCAGAGTAACCATGAGTTTTACCGCAGCGGCGGCATTACCGTTTCGGGCGGCGAGCCGCTCCTGCAGCCCGAGTTTTTGGCCGACCTGTTCCGTGCAATGCACAACAACCCCGATGGCCGTGTACATACCTGCCTAGATAGCTGTGGCTATGCATTTGACCCCAACCACCCCGAGAAGTTCGATGCCGTGCTCAACGAGACCGACATGGTACTGCTCGATATTAAGCATGCCGACCCAGTCGAGCATAAAAAGCTGACCGGTTGCGATCCCGCACGCATTCTGGCGTTTGGTGATGAGCTCGCGCGTCGCAAGATTAAGGTCGTTATCCGCCACGTGGTGGTGCCGGGCATTACCGACACGGTGGAGGAGTGCGAGAAGCTCGGTCGCCTCATCGCTCCATGGCACAACGTGGTGGGCCTGGAAATGCTGCCGTATCACACGATGGGTGTCGTCAAGTACGAGCAACTGGGCATTCCCTATAAGCTCGAGGGCGTGCCCCAGATGGATACCGCGCGCATGCCCGAGCTGCGCAACGCTGTCATGACGGGCATGAAAAAGCGCCGCGCGGAGCTAAAAAACGCCATCGGCTAGCGAGCCATTTTCGCTCCCCAAAGGCACTCATTGGGGACAGACTTAAATGAGTGCCCCTGGGCACCAAGTTGATTGCCAAAGAGCCCCGTCCTTAAAAGACTGCTCTCTGGGTTGCGGTGAGATGCGCAACAGAATCGTGCCATTTGGATAAATACGCTTGTGGTTTCTTTAAAGACACCTTAAACGCCGCTGAATATCTTTGGAAAGAAATGCCTGCTCGGTATCATACTGCTCGTATATAAACGGTGGCAGTCAGGAGACCACGTGCGAAACATCGCATCGCGGGACGAGTATGTGCCGCAGCATGGCAGCAGATATAAGACGAAGGGCACGTCTTCGCGTGGCCTTGCCGGCGCTCGCATCCGCGTGAGGAAGATTGCCGCCATTGGGATGCTAACGTCGGCGGTTATTATCCTCGGAATTACCGTTAAAACCTACGCCTCGGAGCGAACGGTGCGCCCAGATGCGTCAACGGTACAGCTGCAAAACGAGAAGGTTTCAAAGTTCAAAGCGTCGGCAGATCAAGCTCTGTCGACGGCAGATCTCAAGACGAGACTTTCGAAGGCGGACTTCAACGATATCCCTTCGGGTGATACCGTTCGGACCTTCTCGTTGGTGGATAACAAGACTCCTGCCTTGGAGGATGAGAGCCTTGCCTCGCTCCAGGATGCCCTGTGTCGGGCGCAGAAGCTGGGCGACGTGGGTGTAGTGTTCTACGACCTATCGAGCGGTAGAGGCGTGACGTATAACGCCGATGTCGAGGTGTATGGAGCGAGCAGCTACAAAGCGCTGTATGCGCTCTATATTTGCGAGACGTTGGTCGAATCGGGGCGGGTGTCGCTCGATGGGCCTTTAGCCACGTATGGTGGTTGCAGCATGGGCTGGCAGACGGTGCGCGACCTTATCGAGAATGCCGTCGCCAACTCAGACAACGATTCGTTTATCGCGTTACGCGCGGCGTTTGACCATGATGGCTATGAGGATTGGATTGCCAATCTGGGTGTTGATGACGAAACGGCACTGAATCCGATGAGTGATTTTCCGACCTACTGCCCGCGCACTTCTGCGAGGTTATGGCGCGAGATGAGCGAGTATCTGAGCATGGATACCGAGACTTCACAGTGGTTGTCAGGCCTTTTGGCATCAACATCGCGCTCGTTTATTCGCGATGGCATTGCGGACGATCAGGTCTTGGTGCGCAACAAAGCGGGTTGGATCAGCGAGGACGGCTACTATTCGACATGCGATGCAGGCCTCATCGACATCGATGGCCGTACCTATGTCATGAGCGTCATGACATCGATGCCATCGAGCGACCGTTCGAGCGAGGTTACGGCTGCGATTGCAAAGGCTCTGTTTGATACGCGAGCTGCACTGGCTTAGCGTGTTCGTTTGGCGAGGTCAAACAAAATGCTGGTACCATACCTTGGTTGAGAATTTCGTATAGGTTTGGGGAATGGTATGGCTACCATCGCGATTATCGGTGCGCTCGAAAAAGAGATCATGCAGATTAAGGAAGAGCTGAGCGACGTTTGCGAGGCACGGGAGGCAGGCTTGACCGTTGTGAGCGGTGAGCTCGACGGCCTGACAGTTGTCGCCACAACGGCGGGCATGGGCACGGTGAACGCCGCCGCTGCAACACAGCACCTCATTAGCAAGTATGCTCCGCAGGCTGTTGTGTTTTCGGGCATTGCGGGCGGTTTGAACCCCAAGCTCCATATCGACGACGTGGTCATTGGCAAACACCTACGCTATCTGGATACCGATACCGCGCTTATCGCCGAGTCCGCACCGGGGCTCGAGGAGTTTGGCTCGACGCCCGCGCTGGTCGATATTGCCGCCGACGTGCTTGCTGAGCGTGGGTTTGTTGACGCTTCGAAAAATGCAGTCGCTTCGAACGAGGGCACCAAGCAGTTCCTGGTCGGCACGATTGCCACGGGTAACCGCTTTGTGACGGGCGCCACCATGCGCAATGACGCTATCGAGGCGACGCATGCCGATTGTGTCGGCATGGAGGGCGCGGCAATTGCCCATGTCGCAACCAAAAATGGTGTCGATTGCCTGGTGTTGCGCGCTATCAGCGATAATTGTGACGAGGCGTACGATGCAATTTGCGAGCGCGAGTTCGATCTGTTCGAGTACGCGCGTGTCGCAAGTGACATCACGCTCGATATCGTCCGCCGCATTGCCGCTGCGCAATAGCGCGTCTATTTGTAAGAACCTACGACCAAGGAGTGTCCATGGCCGATTCCATTAACTACCAGCTTGCCAAGTTCGTCGCCAGCTATGGCAAGGTTTCGCAGATTCCCGAGTCCACCTGCCCCGAGGTGAGCTTTGTCGGCCGCTCCAACGTGGGCAAGTCGTCGATTATGAACAAGCTATTTGGCCGCAAGAACCTAGTCAAGGTTTCCAGTACGCCGGGCAAGACGAGCAACATCAACTTCTTTGAGGCCGATGACGTGCATTTCGTGGACCTGCCGGGTTACGGTTTCGCCCGTCGCTCCAAGGCCGAGCGCGACCGCTGGGCCGAGCTTATCGGCGACTTTTTCGACTCCGAGCGCAGCTTTAACTTGGTCGTCTCGCTGGTGGACATTCGTCACGATCCCAGCAAGCTCGATCATGACATGATCGACTACCTGCAGGGCAACGAGTTCAACTTTATCGTCTGCCTCACCAAGGCCGACAAACTCAGCCGTACCCAGCAGGCCCGCCAAGCAGCAGCCATCAAAAAGCAGCTCAACGTCCCGGCCGAGAATGTAATCATCACGAGCTCCCAGACCGGCGTGGGTATCGACGAACTAAAAAAGCGCATCGCCGAGGCCTGCCTCTAGTCAGGCTGCAGCCCATCAAAAGCTCCCATCTATATCACCTCAGTGATAGTTATTGGTAAACTATCACTGAGGTGATATTTTTTAGGAGGTCGATATGGAGCTTTGGCATGGGTCGGACGTTGTTGTCGATCATCCATCGTTGGATAAATGCAGGCAATTCAATGACTATGGGCGCGGGTTTTATTGCACACCGCATGAGGAAATGGCAATGGAGTGGGCATGTCGGACCGAGTCTGATGGCATTGCCAATCGATATGAGCTTGATTTAGATGGCCTTGCGATTTTGGATTTGGAATCAGGTGAGTTCTCGATTCTCAACTGGCTTGCAATTCTGGCGAATAACAGAGAGTTTAATGTTTCAACGCCAGTAGCAAGCGAGGGGCTTCGTTATCTGCTGGATAACTGCCTGATTGATATTTCTCCCTATGACGTTATTCGAGGCTGTCGTGCAGACGATTCCTATTTCTCGTTTGCAAGACAGTTTGTCAACGGCATGATCTCGCTCAGGCAATTGCAGCGCATTATGTTTTTGGGGGATTTGGGCATTCAATATGCGCTTATGAGTGAGCGTGCGTTCTCGGCGATTAAGTTCCGCGATTGGAAGCAGGCCTCGGGAGCTGAGTTTTATCCCAAACGATTTGAGCGAGAACAGAACGCTCGACGAAAGTACCTGGATACTGTAAACGGATTTGACTCTGATGGTGTCGACATTAGGGATTTGATGGCAGGGAGGGTTGATTTAAATGATCCAAGAGTTAACGGATTGTGGGCCGAGTAGGACATACCCCGTCTACTACCTCGAGGATGCAATGAACAACCTCGGCGACTGCTTTGACTATGCCGTTAACGATTATGGGGCAGAAGGATCGGAAGTTGCTGAACTCTTTTGCCTGAGCGGCGTGGCCCGCGAGTTCGAACGCGGCAACGCATGGGTAGTGTCGGGAAAATCGGGCGTTGAGCTGTTCGCGCTCATTGCCGAAAGGTCCGGCTATCAATCAAGGCCGATGCCAAATCGAACCTACCGATTCGAAAAGACACCGGAATATTGGACAGGCTGGATATTGGCATACCTTCAGTGGCGCCTAGGAGAGTCTTTCGAAGATTTGCTGCATGTCGTTCCATTCGATGTGCTACGCAGTCTGTACTACCCCTGGCACGAAGCCTCGGAGGAACGCGTGGCTCGCCTCGTCTGCGATATGGCGAAAAAAGCGTCCAGGCAAACCAAACTTGCGTTAGCAAGAAAGAGGCTCAAGAAAACCCAACAAGATCTGGCATACGAATCGGGTGTGTCACTCCGCTCAATCCAAATGTACGAGCAGCGTCAGAGAAACATCAATGAAGCCTCGGTAACAAGCGTACGAGCCATAGCAAAAGCCCTCCACTGCAACATTGAGGACCTCCTAGAACCAGTCTTCGAATACAAAGAAACCAGCGCAGCGTAAACCAAGCGCACAGGCGAAGCCTGTCACTAGTAAGTGCCCCTACCTAGCAAGAGCCCCTACCAATAAAAAGCAACTATCGGCCCGGCGACTTTCCAAAGCGTAGGTCCCTGTAGCCGCCGTCAGCGAAGCTAACGTAGGGGAGGCCAGGGGCTTTGCCCCCAAATCTTTCCGCAGGACGGCAGGACCCCCGCCGCACGAAGTGCGCAGCGGGGGTCCTGCCATGTCCGAGGACGATTTGGGGGCAAAGCCCCTGGCCTCCCCGGCGAGTATACGGGACGGCGACTACAGGTATTCGATCTGGGCGCCTTCCGTGTCGCACGTCAGAATGTGCGTGTCGCACTTGGGGAACTGCTCACGCAGCTTGACCTGCAGGAACTTTGCCACGATGGTGTCGTCGGTCACAGCCATAAGGGTCGAGCCCGAACCGCTGATCCAGATGGTTTTGGCGCCGCCGTTAAGGCAGGTGTCGCGCACGGCGTTGTAGTCGGGAATCAGACGGCGACGATAGGGTTCCTGGATGCGGTCGTCATTGGCGGCGGCAATCAGGTCGAGGTCACCAGTCTCCAAGCCGCGCGTCATACCGGCGATGCGGCCCATTTGCCACACGGCGGTGGAGAGCGGAATCTCCTGCGGCACGACCTTGCGCGCCTCGCTCGTGTGTACCTCGTAGGGCGGAATCACGGTAATAAAACGCAGGCGATCGCTCACCTCGTAGCGCAGGCACTGGGGGAGCGAATCGGTCGGCGTAAAGGAGCAGACGGCGCCGCCCAGGATGGCGGGGGCGACGTTATCGGGATGGCCCTCGACTTCGGTGGCAATGCGGACGAGCTCGGCGCGGTCGACGGTGTGGCCTGTCAGTGCGGCGGCGGCCATAATGCCGGCGACGACGCAGGTGGAGCTGGAGCCCAGGCCGCGGGCGACGGGAACGTCAGTCTGAATGTCGATGGCAACAGGAAAAGCCGGCTCGCCCCATGCGGCCAGTGCATCGACAAAGCTTACGTAGACCAGGTTGTCCTCGTTTTGGAACTCTTCGGGGCAGCCCGTGATGGTGAGTTTATCGGCGCGCTCAAAGGTAAAGTGCGAGTAGAGGCTGACGGCCATGCCGAGGGTGTCGTAGCCAATGCCCAAGTTGGCGCTCGTTGCTGGGACGGTGATTTTGATCATGTGAGTCCTCCTGGCGTGCCTGGCTGTTTAGTTGGCTGCTCGGGCAGTCCTGCGCAAGACGGAAAGCACATTAAGTGCTTTCCTTTGCGTGCGGAACTCGCGACGAACTAAACAGCCAGGCACGCTGCGCACGTTCGTCATCATCCCGGTGGGTATCTGATAAAAGAAGGTGCGCCGGCTTTCGCCGGCGCCTTATAAGGGGTTTAGTTGGTAGCCATCTTTTTTGCAGCCTGCTCCACGTAGTTGGCCATGTCGGCTACGTCGCAGACGTCTTCGAAGCGGACGGGCTTGGACTTGAGTTCGGCGAGCTGCGCCGGGGCGACCGTATTGGTGGCCTGCTCGAGCACGCGCATGGCCTCAAAGTCGTCCTCGGGAACGTTAAGGCCCAGAGCGTCGCAGCAGGCGCGCGGGAACTTGTAGGGGCTGGCGGTCGAAAGCAGCACGCGGGCCTTGGCGCCCTCGGCGGGAGCGACCTTTTCGAAGACGTGGTAGCCGCAAGCGGTGTGCGGGTCGATCACGTAGTCGTTGGCGTCCCAGCAGCTCTTGATGGCGGCGCGGACCTCGTCCTCGCTGGCCCAACCACAGCCAAAGACGCTCTGAATCTTTGCCAGCAGGTTGGCGGGAACCTCGTAGCGACCAGTCTGTGCCAGCTGCTCCATAAGGCCGGCAACGAGCTCGCAGTCGCCGTCGGACAGGAAGTAGAGCATGCGCTCCAGGTTGGAGCTAATAAGGATGTCCATCGACGGCGAGATGGTCGTGAAGAACGGACGGTTGCGGTCGTAGACGCCGGTGGTCAGGAAGTCAGCCAGCACGTTGTTCTTGTCGCTCGCGACGATGAGCTTGGCGACGGGCAGACCCATGCGCTTGGCATAGTAGCCGGCCAGGATATCGCCAAAGTTGCCGGTCGGTACGCAGAACTCCACGGCGTCGCCAGCCTCGATGGCGCCGGCGCGCAGCAGCTGCGCATAGGCGGCAAAGTAGTAGACGACCTGCGGCACCAGACGGCCGACGTTGATGGAGTTGGCGCTCGAAAGCACGGTGCCAGCGGCCTCCAGACGCTCGGCAAGCTCCTTATCGGCAAAGATGCGCTTGACGGCACTCTGGGCGTCGTCGAAGTTGCCGCGGATGCCGCAGACGGCGACATTATCGCCCTCCTGTGTGGACATCTGCAGATTCTGCACGCGGCTGACTTTGCCCTCGGGATAAAAGACGGTGATGCCCGTGCCCGGGGCGTCGGCAAAGCCGGCGAGTGCTGCCTTGCCCGTGTCGCCCGACGTGGCGGTGACGATCATGATGCGCTCGGCGCCACCGTCCTTGGCGGAGGTACGGGCCATGAGGCGGGGGAGCATCTGCAAGGCGACGTCCTTAAAGGCGCTCGTGGGACCGCCAAAGAGCTCCATCACATAGGTTTGAGGAGCGTCGGGGCCCGGTGCTGCATCAAGTTTGACGAGTGGTGTGACCTCTTCGCTCGCGAACGTGCCGCGGTAAGCCTCATTCACGCAGGCCATAATTTCTTCGTTCGTGTAATCGTTCAGTAACATTCCCAACACATTTTGAGCGATTTCAAAGTACGATTTATCGGCAAGCGAGCTGATATCGACCTGCTGGGTGCCAAGCTCGTCCGAGACAAACAAACCCCCGTCGGGAGCGATGCCGGTGCGGATTGCCACCTTACTTGAGCATGATAAAGTGCGTCCTCGTGTACTATGATAAGTTCCCATATAACAGTGCTCCTCGGATACCTTGGTCCCAATCGGTGAACCCATGGTATCAGAGCGCGCAAAACAGGTTTGCAGAGGCTTTTAGAAAGGTAACCTCCACGCCATGATAAAAATTGCCAAGTTTGGCGGCTCGTCGGTCGCCGACGCCGAACACTTCAAGAAGATCAAGGCCATCGTTGATGCCGACCCTGCCCGCCGTTTTGTGGTGGTTTCTGCCTGCGGTCGTCGCTTTAAGGGCGACACCAAGGTGACCGACCTGCTCTACCTGGTTAACGCGCACGTTAAGTATCACGTGTCGTGTGAGGAGCTGCTCGAGGACATTGGCCAGCGCTATTTTGATATCGCTGACGAGTTGGAGCTCACCTATCCCATCCGTGAGGAGTTCGCGGCCTTTGCCGAGCGCGCCCGCTCGGGCGGCTACTCCACCGAGGAGCTCGTGAGCCGCGGCGAGTACTTCACCGCTCGCCTGATGGCCGAATACCTGGGTCTGCCGTTCCTGGACGCTGCGACGGTTGTGGCATTCCATCACGACGGTACGCTCAGCATGAACCGCACCTCCGAGCTGGTGCAGGAGTACGGCCAGCAGGGCGGCTTTGTTATGCCCGGTTTCTACGGCGCGACGCGTGAGGGCCAGATCAAGCTGCTCGATCGTGGCGGCGGCGATATCTCGGGCTCAATCCTGGCCAAGTGCCTGGGCGCCGACCTGTACGAGAACTGGACCGACGTCTCGGGTTTCTATTCTGCCGATCCTCGCATTGTGCCCGAGGCTCAGCCCATTGCGCGCGTTACCTACGAGGAGCTGCGCGAGCTTTCGTACATGGGCGCAAGCGTCCTGCACGAGGAGGCCGTGTTCCCCGTGCGCGAGGCCGGCATTCCGCTGGTCATCAAGAACACCAATGCGCCACAGGACCCCGGCACCATCATTAGCGAGACGGCTGACGAGGGCGAGGCAGAGCCCATCATTACCGGCGTGACCGGCAAGCGCGGTTTTGTCGCCATCAACGTGGCCCGCGACCGCACCAAGCCCCGCGTTGGCTTTATGCGCCGTGCGCTTTCGGTCTTCGAGCGCTATGACGTTTCCGTCGAGCATATGCCCACCGGCGTCGACCGCTTTGGCGCCGTGGTGCAGGAGCAGGATGTGCACGATTCGCTGTACTCGCTTGTGGGCGACATCCAGCAGGAGGTCGAGCCGCTCGAGATCGAGGTCGTTGAGGGTCTGGCGCTTATCGCTACCGTCGGTCGTAACCTGCGCGGCCGCGCAGGTATCTCGGGCCATCTGTTTGGCATGCTCGGCCAGGCCGGCGTGAGCGTGCGCATGATTTCGCAGAGCTGTGACGAGATCAATATCATTATTGGTGTCGAGGAGAAGGACTTCGACCTGGCGATTCAGACCATTTACCGTGCCTTCTCCGACGAAAACGGCATTGTGAAAGTCGCGGACCTGGAGGCTCCCGCGCCGGTCGAACCCGCCCTGGCCGCCCTCCACAAGTAGCGACCATTCCGGTAGATTTTGGGACATGCCCCAAAATCTACCGTGGGGCGTTTCATTTCGGTTTCGTTTCGACGGGGCGGGTTTCATATCCGTCCCGTTTTTGTATAAACTGGGCAAGACTATTCAGCCTGCTCGGCGTGCGGGCAAAAGCCACAACCTTAAAAGGGGGAAGCATGAAACAGTACACGGTTGCTATTTTGGGCGCGACGGGAGCCGTGGGCACCCAGATGCTCGAGTGCCTCAACGAGCAGGAGTTTCCGGTCGGTAAGCTCAAGCTGCTGGCGAGCGCGCGCTCTGCGGGCAAGACCGTTGAGTTCCGCGGCGAGCAGGTTGTGATCGAAGAGGCTTGCCCCGAGGCCTTTGAGGGCTGCGACATCGTACTCGGCGCTGCCGGCGACGATATCGCCAAGGAACTGCTGCCCGAGGCCGTCAAGCGCGGCGCCGTCGTGGTCGACAACAGCCATGCCTTCCGTCTGGATCCCGAGGTGCCGCTTGTCGTGCCCGAGATCAATGCCGACGATATCAAGTGGCACCACGGCCTGATCGCCAACCCCAACTGCGCGACTATCATCGGTCTGGTTCCTACGTGGCCGCTGCATCAGCTCGCCGGCGTGAAGCGCATGATCGTGTCCACGTATCAGGCAGCTTCGGGCGCTGGCGCTCCCGGTATGGCCGAGCTCGAGGCTCAGCTGGCCGCCCTGGGCCGTGGCGAAGAGATTCCCGAGCCGCGCGCTTTTGCCGCCCAGTTGGCGAGCAACCTGATTCCGCAGATTGGCGGCGTCAAGGAGGAGGGCTTTACCTCCGAGGAGATGAAGCTGCAAAACGAGGGCCGCAAGATCATGCACCTGCCCGAGCTGCGCGTGAACTGCACCTGCGTGCGCGTGCCCGTGCTGCGCTCGCACTCCGAGAGCATTACGCTCGAGTTTGAGCGCGATATTACGGTTGAGGAGGCCCGCGCCGCGCTGGCTGCCGCTCCGGGCGTGAAGCTGGTCGACGACATGAGTGCCGAGGATGCGCACGACCGCTTCCCCATGCCGATGGACACCTCCGACCAGGACCTGATTTGGGTCGGCCGCGTGCGTCGCGACATCTCGAACCCCGAGGCCGCGCGCGGTATCACCTTCTGGTGCTGCGGCGACCAAATCCGTAAGGGCGCGGCAACCAACGCCGTCCAGATCGCTAAGCTGCTCTGCGAGTAACGGTGGATCTGTCCGGCGGGGGCTGGGCTTAGTTTTCAGAACGTCCTCGACCATGTGTGGCGCCTTGTCCTGCTCCTTCGGAGCCGCGGACAAGGCGCCACACTGGTCTGCGGAGTGTTCTGAAAACTAAGCCCGACCCCCGCCTGCGGTGACGTTGCTGCAAGCGGCCTGCGATGGGGCCGTTGTTGGTTGGGGCCGCTGGGCTGATGGGGGGCACGTGGCTGTTGCGGGCCCTGGTTCCGGCGGCGGCCTCGGCGCTTCGCGCCTGCCGCCTTGGGGGACTGTGGGGCGCGGCCGGCAGCTGCGGCGCGTTGCGCCTGCTGCCTTGGGTGACTTTGGGGTCGATTGGGGTTGTCTGCACAATTCGCGGTATTATGGTGCGGAGTTTTGAAAGGAGCCGCTGGTGGTCACGACGACGTTTGCTTCGCCTTTGGGCGAGATTCTGCTTGCCGCTGATGGCCGCGGTCTGACGGGACTTTGGTTTGAGGGGCAGGAGCATTTTGGCTCCACGCTTCTACGGGAAGACTCCGAACATGTTGAAGGCGCCGACGCGGTTTCTGGTACCGGTGGGATGTCTTCGGGGAGTCCGGCAAATGGCGCGGCTTCTTCGGTGCTTGAGCGTTCTTGGGCTTGGTTGAATGCTTATTTTGCAGGGCAGGAACCTCGGTTTACGCCGCCGTTGCATATGATTGGTACGTCGTTTCAGCGCGAGGTCTGGTTTGAGCTGCTTTCTATCCCGCGTGGCGAGGTCGCCACTTATGGCGAAATTGCGGCTCGTGTCGCCGCCCGCCATCGTGTACCGGGAAACGAGGCGCCCGTTGTGTCCCCCCGTGCGGTGGGGGCTGCGGTCGCTCGCAACCCTGTTTCGATTATCGTGCCGTGCCATCGCGTGGTGGCGGCCGACGGATCGCTCAACGGATATGCCGGCGGGCTCGATCGCAAGGAGTGGCTACTTCGGCTCGAGGGTGCGTACGAGGAGTAACGCTCGAGTACTTTGCCTGTAGTAGCCGACTTCGACCAAAGCTCGCTCGAGTTCGCTTTGATCAGAGCACTTAAGACCCTTGTTTTCTGTCAATAGTGCTATCTGTTCGTTGATGGATATCCACGACTTCTGGTATTTCATTTAAGCCTCTTGATATAAAAAGAGCTGGAGTTGCGCATCGTTGAGAGGCTTTCCAGCTTTAGAGACATAAAATTATAAGATACGATGACCTGCGTCAAGGAAGCTGCCAGATGACCTTGGAGCGGCTGATTGCCTGGACTAAAACCTGATGCGCGGGACGGCGCCCCACGCTATTCAGCGCGCTTGATAGGATGACGGACCACGGTCTTAAGTTTCTCCGGTGCACATTTGCGTGGATCGGAGAGATAGATTTCGTGATGGAAACGGGTGTCTGAGAAGTCGGGGACATAGCCCTGCTCGGTCGTGTATTCATTCATAGCGTTTACGGTCGCCGGTTCGTTGTCGTAGGGCCCAGTGTGCATGCATTGAATGCAGAGACCCTCGTCAACTTTAAGCAGCTCGACGGCAGAAAAGTCCAGTTTCTTTTTGGTCGCGGCTTCCGCGACTGCCCAGTCAAAGTTATCTCGGGTGACGAAATCGGGCAGGCGAATGCACGAGATAAAGTTGAAATCGTCCTTGCGTACATAATCGATGTCGCCGCTCGGGGACTCTTGCCACCAGAAACCCTCGAGCGGCGGTACCACAAAGTCGAAATAGCCCTCGATACTCCTTGAGCCTTTCTTCGACATCTTGACGGTATAGGCGATGCCGTAAAGTAGCGGCAGGGCGTTTTGATACTCGCCACCTTCGGTATTTGGGTTGCCCTTTCCGCGAACGGCAACGTAGCTCATAGGCGGGACAGTTACGATACTCGGCTTGCTTGCAGGTTTGTAGAGCTCCTTGCATTCCTTCTTAAAGTCGAACGCCATGTTGGCCGCCTTTCTGCGTATTGGCCTGCTTGGATAGCTGAATCATATCATAGAAACGAACAGCTGTTCGAATGATTTGGCTGACAGATTGAGATGCGTGCGTTGTGTTTGGCGGTCGGCCTGACCCCGTCGATGATTTCTCTGCCTCCCCAGCGCCTCATCTATAGCTGCCGTTTCCCCATATAAAACCTGCCAAAATAAACCTGTCCCTTTTTGGTCGGTGCGAAATGGGTAATACTAAAGAGTTATCCGACCAGATTGGAAGCGATCGATGGCCTATATCGAATTCAAAGACGTCATCAAAGCATACGGCGAGGGCGACGCCCGCATTCATGCGCTCGACGGCGCAAGCTTTACGGTCGAGCGCGGCGAGCTCGCCATCATTCTGGGTGCTTCGGGTGCCGGCAAGACCACGGCGCTCAACATTCTGGGCGGCATGGATACGGCGACCTCCGGCACCGTGACGGTGGACGGGCGTGACGTGAGCGCTGCCAACGAGGCGCAGCTCGTGGAGTACCGCCGCGCCGACGTCGGCTTTGTCTTCCAGTTCTACAATCTGGTCCCCAACCTGACGGCGCTCGAAAACGTCGAGCTCGCGGCGCAAATATGCCCCGATTCGCTCGATGCCGAACAGACGCTTCGCCAGGTTGGCCTGGGCGAGCGCCTGGGCAACTTTCCGGCACAGCTTTCGGGCGGCGAGCAGCAGCGCGTGTCCATCGCCCGCGCACTGGCAAAGAACCCCAAGCTGCTTCTGTGCGACGAGCCCACGGGCGCGCTCGACTACAAAACCGGCAAGCAGATATTGAAGCTGCTGCAGGATACCTGCCGCAAGCAGGGCATTACGGTCATCATCATCACGCACAACTCCGCGCTCGCGCCCATGGCCGATCGCCTGATCCGCTTTAAGAGTGGTCGTGTGGAGAGCGAGACGGTCCAGCAAAATCCCGTGCCTATCGAGACGATCGAGTGGTAGCGCCCATGGACCAGGACCGCCAAAACAGCCAAAACCACGATACGGAGCACGTGAGTCGGGACCGGGAGTTCGCGACCTACCGCACTGCCCAAAGCTCAAACGATATGGTGCCGACGGTGTTTCGCCGTGGCATCTACCGCACAATCCGCGGCAGCCTCAAACGCTTCTTGTCTATCGTGGTCATCACCGCGCTCGGCGTGAGCGTGATGTGCGGCCTCAAGGCGGGTTGTGAGGATCTGTGCGATTCGGTCGATGCCTACTTTGACCAGCAGAATGTCTATGACATTAACGTGCAGTCGACCTATGGCCTTACGCGCGACGATCTTGCGGCTATCCAAGAGGTCGACGGCGTCGAGACGGCCGAGGGTATCTACACCGAGACCGCCTACACCGCCGTGGGCACAACGCACGAGCGCGTGGTCGTGCAAAGTCTTTCCAAGGAGAATATCGATCAACCGATGCTGGTGAGCGGCGATTTGCCCGAGAGCGCCGGTGAGGTCGCGGTGACTTCGAAGTTCCTGAAGGCTTCGGGCAAAAAGCTCGGCGATACGGTGAGTTTTGCCGCCAATGACGCGAGCTCGTCCAACCAAAGTGCCAAGGATCAGTTTGCCGCGGGCGATTACACCATTACGGCCGAGGTCCTCGACCCCACTGATGTGAGCTCCGACTCGACAGTCAACGCCTTCCGTGCCGCTTCGGCTGCGGACTATAAGTTCTATGTGAGCGAGGATGCCGCGACATCATCGTCCTACTCCGCGGTCCACGTGATCGTCGAGGGAGCCAAGAGCCTCAACTCCTACTCGGATGCCTACACGGCAAAGATCAATGAGGTCAAGGGCAATATCGAGAAGATCCGCGAGGAGCGTGAAAAGGCGCGCGTCCAGGAGCTGACGGTTGACACGCCGGCAAGCTTGGATGCGGCTGAGCGCCAGGCCGCCATGCTCTTTGGGATTGAGCAGGATAGCATCAACCGCATGGCCGAGGGCAGCGAGGAGCGCGTCCAAGCTCAGGCCGAGTTGGACCAGCGCCGCGCCGCCGCCGATCAGCAATTCGCCGATGCCCGCGCCGAGCTTTCCAATCTGGGTGAATGCACTTGGTACATTCAGGACCGCGGTAACATCGCAAGCTACTCGAGCGTCGAGAGCGACAGTTCTTCGATCGAGGCCATCGCCACGGTGTTCCCGTTTATCTTCTTTATCGTCGCCGTGCTCATCAGCCTCACCACCGCCACGCGCATGGTCGAGGAGGAGCGCACGCTTATTGGCCTGTACAAGGCGCTTGGCTATTCACGCGAGCGCATCCTGTCCAAATACGTGGACTATGCGCTGTGGGCATGTCTGATCGGCGGCGTGCTCGGCAACATCATCGGCTTTGTGGGCCTGCCACTGTTCTTGTTTACGGTGTTCGACGACATGTACTCGCTGCCCCAGATGCTGCTTTCGTACGATATCGTGTCTTCACTCGTGTCGGTGGCGCTGTTTGCCGTGGGCGTGGTGGGCGCTACGATTATCGCCTGCCGCCACGAGATGGCCGAGACCCCAGCCTCGCTCATGCGTCCCAAGGCCCCGCGCGCCGGCTCGCGCATTCTGCTCGAGCATATCGGCTTTATCTGGCGCCGCATGGGCTTCTTAAACAAGGTCGCTGCACGCAACCTATTCCGCTACAAAAAGCGCGCCTTTATGACCATCTTCGGTATCGCGGGCTGTACGGCGCTTGTGATCTGCGGTATGGGCATCCGCGATACGTCGGTGGCGCTTTCGCCCAAGCAGTACGGGCATATCACGCGCTACGACCTGCTGGCGGTCGCCAATCCCGACGATTTTTCACAGACGTGCGCGGCATTGGATGGGCGCAGCGCGTCCAATGATTCCAACGTGACCGTGACTTCGACGCTGCCGATTATGACCGACAACGTCACCTTTACATTTGGCGGCAAGAGCGAGACTGTGCAGCTGATCGTGGTGCCCGATGACCGCACGAGTGACTTGGGCGATTACGTGCGTCTGGAGGATGAGTCCAAAGAACCGCTGCCTTTGCGTGACGGAGACGTGTATCTGAGCAAAAGTTCACAGCTGGTGCTGGGGATTCAGCCGGGCGATACGGCTCACGTCCAGGATTCGTCGCTCAATGTTGCCAAGGTCAAAGTCAGCGACATTTCGCTTAACTATCTGGGCAACACGCTTTACATGACGCAGGGCACCTATGAGCGCACGTTCGGCCGAAGCGCGCGTCTTAACGGCATCTTTGCACTGCTCAAGGGTTCGTCGGCCGACCAGATTGCGTTTAGCAAGAATCTTAAGAGTGACGGTTGGCTTACGATTTCGAGTACGGCCGAGCATTGGGAAAACTATGAGGCGAACTTTACGATTATCAATTCGGTCGTGGTGCTCGTGACCTTTATGGCGGCGTGCCTGTCGTTTGTGGTGGTGTTTACGCTGTCCAACACGAATATCTCCGAGCGCGAGCGCGAGCTGGCGACCATTAAGGTGTTGGGCTTCCGTCGCGGTGAGGTGCACCATTACGTCAACAAGGAGACGTTGATCCTCACGGCGATCGGCGCTGCGCTGGGCGTTCCACTGGGTGGTGCGTTGGCCGAGAGCTTTACGTACATCCTGCAGATGCCGTCGCTGTACTTTGACGTCGAGGTCGAGCCGCTAAGCTACGTGCTCGCCGTGGTGCTTTCCTTTGGCTTTACGTTTATCGTCAACCTCGCTACCAATCGTACCCTCAACAAGATTGACATGGTCGGTGCCCTCAAGAGCGCCGAGTAATCTGCCAAAAAGGGACAGGTTTATTTTGGCAGGTTTTATCTGGGCAAACGCCGGGCACCTACGGGCGACCCGGCGTTTGTTGCTTTGCTATCTTCTGCTCGCAAGCGTGGATGAGAGGCCCTCTTTAGCCTTCGAGATTGGGCTTGAATGGGTCGTATGCCACAAAACGGGCCTATCTACTACGTTTAATTGGATACCCTCAACCATGCCGGGGAAACGAAAAATAAAACCGCAGGTAGAAGGCCTGTCGATTTTCGAAAAAGGCGATCATGGTTGGCCTCATCGAGTTAAACGTAGTAGATGGCCCCTTTTCGTGGCGGACCATCAAACGAACGCCGACGCTTGTGCTGTAGCCGCTCCGATCATTCGTAAGTTGCGGTGGAATAGTTCCTAAATTCAGGCATTTGCGGGCTAAGCAGGAACTATTTCACCGCAACTGAATTTCAGACCAGGCACACGTAGCAAGAAGACGAATAGCCTCGGCCTCCCCAGTTACCGCAGGAGGCCCCAGGGCTTACCTCCCAAATCTTTCCGCAGGACGGAAGGACCCCGCCGCGCGAAGCGCGCAGCGGGGTCCTGACATGTCCGAGGACGATTTGGGAGGTAAACCCTGGGGCCTCCGATGAGAGCACTTCCAGCCGAGACTATTCGTCGCCGAAGCTGATGCCCAACGCCTTGGCCTCGCGCACCAGATCGCTCTGGGGGTCGACAAACTTGAGCTTGCCGGCGACCTCCTCGAGCGGCATGTGGCACATCTTGCCGTCGCGCAGGGCAATCATGTAGCCAAACTCGCCGCGCAGGCAGCCCAGTGCCGCCTCAACGCCGCACTGGGTCGCAAAGATGCGATCCTGGGCATCGGGCTGGCCGCCGCGCTGCGTGTGGCCGGGGATGGCGACGCGGGTCTCGCGACCAGTCTTGGCTTCGATCTCCTTGGCGATGTCGTAGACAATCGACGGGCTCGTGCGCTCGGCGAGCTTTTTCTTGTACTCCTTCTTGGACAGTGCCGCGTCCTCCTTGGAGATGGCGCCCTCGGCGACGGCCACGATGGTAAAGCGGCTGCCGGTCTCCATGCGATGCTCGATGGTCTTGATGACGTTATCCATGTCGTAGGGGATCTCGGGAATCAAGATGACATCTGCGCCGCCTGCGACGCCGGCATACAGCGGGATCCAGCCAACCTTATGGCCCATGATCTCGATAACGAACACGCGCCCATGGCTCGAAGCGGTGGTGTGGATGTCGTCGATGCATTTGGTGGCGACGTCGATGGCGCTCGTAAAGCCAAACGTCAACTCGGTGCCCCAGGTGTCGTTATCGATGGTCTTGGGCAGGGCGATAACGTTGAGGCCCTCTTCGCGCAGGCGGTTGGCGGTCTTGGTGGATCCGTTACCGCCCAGCATAAACAGGCAGTCGAGCTGCAGCTTATGATAGGTGTGGACCATCGCTGGCACCTTCTCGACGCCATCGGCCTCGGGAATATCCAGACGCTTGAACGGCGTGCGGCTCGTGCCCAGAATAGTGCCGCCGCGGGTGAGGATGCCACTAAAATCGGCGGGCGTCATGACGCGGAACCTGCTGTAGATAAGGCCCTGGTAGCCGTCCTCAAAACCATAGATCTCGATAGGTTCTTCGCTATTGGTCATAAGCGTTTTGACGATGCCGCGCATGGTGGCGTTGAGCGCCTGGCAGTCGCCGCCGCTGGTAAGAAGACCGATCCTAAGCATGATGAATCCTTCCGGGCAAGTTATAACATGCGCATAAGTTTACCCCCGCACACTGTTGATACGGAGGTAAAACGTGTTAGCTCAAGCGTATAGAAATGTAAACAATGTTAGAAATTCGCAAGCCGGTGGGCAACGCGGAATTAAGCACGGAATGAAGAGTGTGGCGCTGGCGTGGCGGGGTATGCTGGAGGGGACCATCAACCCAGCGAAAGGGGAGAGCATGACGGATCAGGAAACGCCCGAGCGCGCGCATGTGACGGCCGATGATATCGAGGCCGCCAACGACCTTATCGACTTTATCGAGGCATGCCCCAGCATGTTCCATACGGCGGCAACCATTATGGCCGAGCTCGACGAGGCGGGTTTCACCTATCTGCCCGAGAATGCGGCGTGGGACATCGAGCCGGGCGGGCGTTATTACACGCAGCGCAATACCTCGAGCGTCATCGCCTTTAAGGTGGGCGAGGACCTGGCCGCGACGTGGGGCGAGGACGGCGTTGCGGGTGACTATCATTTTCAGCTCACGGCGTCGCACAGCGATTCGCCGACATTTAAGGTCAAGGCTGTGCCCGAACTCGACGGCGCGGGCGAGACGCTGCGCCTGAACACCGAGGCATACGGCGGCATGATCGACTACACCTGGTTCGACCGCCCGCTGGCGCTCGCAGGCCGCGTGCTGGTGCGCGAGGGCGACCGTATCGAGAGCCGCCTGCTTGCCACCGAGCGCGAGGTCGCTATCATTCCGAGTCTTGCCATCCACATGAACCGCGGCGTTAACGAGGGCTTTGCTCCCAACCGAGCCGTCGACCTGTGCCCGCTCATCAGCGCCGGCGAACTCAAGCAGGGAGATTTTGATGCCCTGATTGCCGATGAGCTGGACGTTGAGCCCGAGCAGATCCTGGGCCGCGACCTGTTCCTGGTCAATCGTCAGGATGCGCGCATTTGGGGCTGGGCCGACGAGTTTATCTCGACACCCAAGCTCGACGACCTGGCCTGCGCTTATACCTCGCTACAGGCATTTTTGGGCGCTGAGAACGCGCACGACGTCTCGGTCTTCTGCTGCTTCGATAACGAGGAGGTTGGCTCCGAGACCAAGCAGGGTGCCATGTCGACGTTCTTGGCCGACGCGCTGCGCCGCATTAACGGCTCGCTGGGCTTCGATGACGAGTCGTATCATCGCGCGCTTGCCGCCTCGATGCTCGTGAGCTGCGACAACGCGCATGCCGTGCACCCCAACCACGCTGAGAAGTGCGATGCTCGCAATCAGGTTGTGCTCAACGGCGGCATCGTCATCAAGGAAGCCGCCAACCAGCACTACTGCACCGATGCCTTTAGCCGCGCGGTGTTCCAGGCCATCTGCGATGACGCCGACGTGCCCACGCAGGCCTTCGCCAACAAGAGCGACATGGCCGGCGGCTCCACGCTCGGCAATCTGTCCAATATGCAGGCGAGCATGCATGCCGTGGACGTGGGCCTGCCGCAGCTTGCCATGCACTCGAGCTACGAGACCGGCGGCGTGCGCGACGTGATGTACGCCATCCGCGCCCTCACCGCCTTCTACGAGCGCGACCTAACCATCAACGGTGCCGAAAGCGTGGAGTTCTAAAATCGACCAAAATGAGATAACAATCTTGGCAGGTTCTATCTGGGCAAATGCCAGTGGCATTGCAAGCCGATAGGGCTCTAAAACGCCGCAGGTCGAATAAAAGTCAGACACTATGACCCAATCCGAGGGCACGGAAACGACAGGAGCCCCCGCTCGTGACCGCGGGTCGGGGCTGCGACAA
>UQWS01000023.1 GCA_900544875.1 uncultured Collinsella sp.
GTGGACGTCGAGGCCGACGAAGGTGGTAGTATCGAGCATGGGAGCCCCTTCCATGAATGCGGCGTGGCCGCCGCGGCTGAATTAGACACTCACCATTGTCGGCCTAATCCGCGGTCCTTCATGCAGCAGGGGCTCTCAATGTTTTTATGTCCTGCTCATATCGTCTGTGCCGGCACTTGGGGACACTCCTTGCAGCAATCTGTCGATTGAACGTCGTTGTGTGTTCGCGCTATCATGCATGGTTACAATTGGTTAGCCGTGGCAAACGGTTAGCCAAGGTAAACTAAATGCAACGCCCTGTGGGCGTCGGGGGAGGAACACGGACGTGAAGCTCGATACGCTCGAGATCGGAAAAGACGCCGTTGTCGCATCGGTGGCATCGGACGATCAGGCACTCCGACAGCATATTTTGGACATGGGTCTAACGCCGGGCACCGAAGTCACCATGATGAAGTACGCCCCCATGGGCGATCCGCTCGAGATCCGCCTGCGTGGCTACGAGTTGACACTGCGCAAGGACGATGCCGCTCGCATCGAGCTCGTGGGTATTCACGACACCGATACGGGTCCGCGCGCTAACGCCGCAATCGGCACGACGGAGCATCCGGCCCTGGGCGAGGGGACGTATTCGCCCCGTGCGGCAAAGACGGCCGTGCCCGAGGGCGCGCCGCTGCACTTTGCCCTCGCCGGCAACCAAAACTGCGGCAAGACCACGTTATTCAACCAGCTGACGGGCTCCAACCAGCACGTCGGTAACTTTCCCGGCGTGACGGTCGACCGCAAAGATGGCACCATCCGCAACCACCCCGAGGCAAGCGTTACCGACCTGCCTGGCATCTATTCGCTGTCGCCGTACACGGGTGAAGAGATCGTGAGCCGTCAATTCATCCTTGACGAAAACCCCGACGCCATCATCGACATCATCGACGCCACCAATATCGAACGCAACCTGTACCTGACGCTACAGCTTATGGAGCTCGACCGCCCCATGGTCATCGCGCTCAACATGATGGACGAGGTGACCGCCAACGGCGGCGCCGTGGACGTCAACCTGCTCGAGAGCCTGTTGGGCGTGCCCGTTGTTCCCATTAGCGCTGCCCGCAACGAGGGTATCGGCGAGTTGGTGGACCACGCCCTGCACGTGGCGCGGTTCCGCGAGCGCCCTGGTCGCCTGGACTTTTGTGCGCCCGACGGCCCGGACGGCGGTGCGCTGCATCGCTGCATCCACGGTATTGCTAACCTGATCGAGGACCATGCCGTGACGGCGCACATCCCGGTGCGCTTTGCGGCGACCAAGCTGGTCGAGGGCGATGAGCTGGTAACCGAGGCGCTTCACCTGGATCGCAATGAGCTCGACGCTATCGAGCACATCATTACCCAGATGGAAGGCGAGGCCGGCACCGACCGCCTATCTGCGCTGGCCGATATGCGTTTTAGCTTTATCGGCGACGTGTGCGGGCGCTGCGTCGTCAAGCCGCACGAGAGCCGCGAGCACGTGCGCTCCGTCAAGATTGACCGCATCCTGACAGGTCGTTACACAGCCATTCCGGCGTTTCTGGTGATCATGGGCCTCGTCTTTTGGCTGACGTTTGGCGTGATCGGCGCGGCGTTGCAGGGACTCATGGAGGACGGTATCGCTGCCATCATCGCCTCGGCCGATGCGGGCCTCAAGGCGTTCGGTACTAACGACGTGGTGCGCTCGCTGGCTGTCGACGGCGTGCTTACGGGTGTGGGCAGCGTGCTGACCTTCCTGCCGATTATCGTCGTGCTCTTTTTGTTCCTCTCCATTCTGGAAGACTCCGGATACATGGCGCGCGTGGCCTTTGTCATGGATAAGGTGTTGCGTCGCTTTGGCTTGTCGGGCCGCAGCTTCGTGCCCATGCTCGTCGGTTTTGGCTGTACCGTGCCGGCTATCATGTCGACCCGTACGCTCCCATCCGAGCACGACCGCAAGATGACGGTCATGCTCACACCGTTTATGAGCTGTTCAGCCAAGTTGCCGGTTTACGGCTTGCTGTGCGGAGCATTCTTCCCGCAGGCGACGGTTCCCGCCATGGTCTCGCTCTATCTGATCGGTATCGTGGTCGGCTGCATCGCGGCTTTGGTGCTCAACCGCACGGCATTTAAGGGCGACCCGGTGCCGTTTATCATGGAGCTTCCCAATTACCGCCTGCCGAGCGTCAAGACGACGGTGATGCTGGCATGGGATAAGGCCAAGGACTTCATCACCAAGGCCTTTACCATTATCTTTGCCGCTACGGTGGTCATCTGGTTCCTTCAGACGTTCGACATCCGCTTTAACGTGGTCGCCGACCAGTCGCAAAGCCTGCTTGCCGGTCTGGGTAGCATCATCGCGCCGGTGTTGGCCCCGCTCGGCTTTGGCGACTGGCGCGCCTCGACGGCGCTCGTCACGGGGCTCATTGCCAAGGAGAGCGTCATCTCGACGCTCACGGTGCTTTTGGGCGCAACGTCGCCCGCGGCGCTGTCGACCATGTTTTCGCCGTTTACCGCCTACGTGTTCTTGGTCTTTACGTTGCTGTACCCGCCTTGTGTGGCGGCAATCGGCGCTGTCAAGAGCGAGTTGGGCGCGCGCTATGCCGTGGCCGTATTCGCGTTTCAGGTCGCCGTTGCCTGGATCGTGGCGTTTGTCGTGCATTCGGCGGGCATATTGCTGGGGTTGGCTTAGTTATGAATTGACGGCGCAACCTCTGTGTATCGAATTGTTTTCGGCCCCGCTTCTGTACTGACGGATGCGGGGCCGTTGCTATATAATCGCCTCCGCTCAAAACGATTGGAGACGTTATATATGACTCAGACAAGGCAAGACGGCATCACGCTCAGGCAGTGGCTCCCACTCGTCGGTCTCACCTGCTGTGCGTTCGTGTTCAACACGTCGGAGTTTATGCCCATCGGCCTTTTGACTGATATCGCCGCGTCGTTCTCGCTCACCGAGGCCCAGGCGGGCATCATGATCTCGGTCTATGCCTGGGGCGTCATGCTGCTGTCGTTGCCACTCATGGTGTTCGCTTCGCGTTTCGAGTTCAAGCGGATGCTGCTGGGCGTGCTTGCCGTGTTCTCGCTGGGCCAGTTCCTGTCCGCCTTGGCGCCGACCTATCCCATCTTAGTCTGCGCGCGCCTGGTGGTTGCCTGCGCGCACGCCGTGTTCTGGTCGGTCGCCTCGATCATGGCGTCGCGCCTGGTTGACACACGCCACGGGGCGCTCGCTATCAGCATGATCGCCACGGGCTCGTCCATCGCGCAGATCTTTGGCCTGCCTCTCGGTCGCGCCATTGGCTTGGCCGTGGGCTGGCGCATGACGTTTGCCGTGGTCGGGGGCCTCTCAGCCATCGCGGTCGTCTACCAGGCAGCGGTGTTCCCGGCCATGCCGGCGGGTGAGCGCTTTACCGTCAAACAGCTGCCCGAGCTGCTCAAGAACCCGCTCCTCATCGCGCTCTACGCAGTCACGGTCTTCATGGCGACCGGCTATTACGCAAGCTACAGCTATATCGAGCCCTTCCTGGCGCAGGTCGCGCACGTCGATGCGGGCGCCATTACCATGACGCTGACGGCGTTTGGCTGCTCTGGTTTGCTCGGAAGCTGGCTGTTTGGCCGCCTGTTCGATGGGCATCGCTTCCCGTTCTTGGCTATCACGCTCTCCGGCGTGCCGGCGGCCCTGCTGCTCATGGGGCCGGCCGCATCTTCGCTCGTGACAGTGCTTGCCGTCTGCGCACTGTGGGGTTGCTGCGCCACGGCCTTTAACGTGGCGTTTCAGGCCGAGCTCATCAAGTGCACGTCGGCAGATTCGTCGGCCGTCGCCATGTCGATCTTCTCGGGCCTGTTTAACCTCGGTATCGGCACGGGCACCGCAATCGGCGGCGCCGTGGTTTCGGGTCCCGGTATCGCTTGGATCGGCTTTGTGGGCGGGGCGATTGCCGTCGTGGGCGTTATCCTCGCCATCACGGTGATGTTCCCAGCCATCCGCCGCGCCAAGCCCGTCGCCTAGCCACGTCCCCTCATCAGTTGCGGTGGAATAGTTCCTGTTTAAGGCCTTTGAAGGCCCAAGCAGGAACTATTCCACCGCAACTTATTTTGGGGGAGGGGATACAAGCTGGGCATACAATGGATGTCGTTGTGTTGAGCTTACCGGGAGGTTGCTATGTGGGCATACGAGACGACGTTCTATCAGATCTATCCGCTGGGCTTTTGCGGAGCTCCGCGCGAAAACGCCGCCCCCGTTGCCGAGGATGAGCTCGCCCAGGCCGCCGATGTCGAACCCAACCCCGATGCTCCTATCATGAAGATTGCCCAATGGGCCGACTGCCTGCAAAAACTCGGCGTTGGCGCTGTGCTCATCAACCCGCCGCTCGAGTCCGATAGTCACGGCTACGACACGCGCAGCCTGCGCCATATAGACCGTCGCCTGGGCGGGGATGCCGACTTTGCCGCCGTATGCGACACGCTGCACGCCCATGGCATCCGCGTGGTGCTCGATGCCGTCTTCAACCATGTGGGCCGTGGCTTTTGGGCCTTCCGCGATGTGCAGGAGCGTAAGTGGGACTCGCCGTACAAGGATTGGTTCCACATCAGCTTTGACGGCGATTCCTGCTATGGCGACGGCTTTTGGTACGAGGGCTGGGAAGGCCATTTTGAGCTCGTGAAGCTCAACCTGCAAAACCCCGCCGTGGTCGATTACCTGCTCGAGTCCGTGCGCCGCTGGGCCGAGGTCTTTGGCGTCGACGGCCTGCGCCTGGACGTTGCCTATATGCTCGACCGCGACTTTATGCGTCGCCTGCACGCCTTTACCCGTGAGCTCAAGCCCGACTTTGTGCTGATCGGCGAGACGCTTCACGGTGACTACAACCAGATCGTCAACGACGAGATGCTCGACTCCTGCACCAACTACGAGTGCTACAAGGGCCTGTACTCCAGCTTTAACTCGGTCAATATGTTCGAGATCGCGCATTCGCTGCATCGCCAGTTTGGCGGCGATCCGTGGTGCATCTACCGCGGCAAGCACCTGCTGTCGTTTGTCGACAACCACGACGTGCCGCGCCTGGCAAGCATCCTCACCGACAAGTCGTGCCTGCGTCCCGTCTATGGCATGCTCTTTGGCATGCCGGGCATTCCGTGCGTCTACTATGGCAGCGAGTGGGGGATTGCCGGCGAAAAGGGCGGCCCCGATGGTGACTGGGCGCTGCGACCTGCGCTCGATGAGCCTGCGCCCAACGAGCTGACGGCGTTCATCACGCAGCTTGCGCACCTTCGCTCGGCCGATGACGCGGCGGCCTGTGCTCTCAACTACGGTGCCTATCGCAACGTGGTGATCCAGAACAAGCAGCTGCTGTTCGAGCGCGCCTGTGATGACGCGACGGTGCTCGTGGCGGTGAACGCCGTGGGCGAGCCTTACACCTTTGGCGCCGGCGAGCTCAACGGGTCCTTTGTCGACCTGCTTGCCGACGATGCGCCCACGGTCGAGCTGACGGGTACCCTTGAGCTTGCACCCTACGAGGTGCGCTATCTGTTGAGAGCCTAGCCCATGGCCGTGTCTGACGAGGACTATCAACATATTGAGCATGGGTTTGAGCCTGTGTTCGACCAGCGCTCGCGCGTTTTGGTGCTGGGGTCGTTTCCCTCGGTGCTCTCGCGTGCAAATGCCTTTTATTACGGCAACCCTCAGAATCGCTTTTGGCGTGTGATGGCTGCGTGCCTCGGTGTGCCTGTGCCGCCCAACGAGGGCGATCCTTTGGCAAGCGGTGAGCCCGCGACGCTCGATGCCTCCATTGCTGCCAAGCGATCTATGCTGCTGAACGGCGGCGTGGGCCTGTGGGATGTGATCGAGAGTTGCGACATTAAGGGCTCGAGCGACGCGAGCATTCGCAACGTTGTGCCGGCACATATCGAGCGCATTACCGATGCCGCGCCGATCGAGGTCGTTGTCTGTAACGGCGGTACGGCAGGGCGACTCTACAAACGCTACTTGCAAGATCGGACGGGGTTGCCCGCCGTCGTCCTACCCTCGACAAGTCCTGCCAATGCCGCCTGGCGACTGGAGCGTCTTGTCGAGCGTTGGCACGAAGCCGTTGACTGGGCTGTTATTTAATTTAGATTTTTGTTTGAGCGTGGGCGCCCAGACGTTTCAGAACGCCTCGCCAGATCGGCGCGGGCACGGCTGGCTCGGCGCAAACCATGCCGTCGGCGTCGACGTTGGCGGCATTGCCGCCGCCAAGTCGCTGTGCATGCTCGACGGAGCAGCCCATGCGCACGGCGCCCACGAGCTTGTCCATGGCCTCCGAAAACGGTCGCCGCAAGAGTCCCATGCGCGGGGAATGGCGAAGCGCTGCGATGCCGCTGCCGGCGCAGATGGCAACGCCGCCACACCACAATTGGTCATGGCGCTCACATGCCTTGTGCAGGCGAACGGCGGTCCCACGCGCCTGCTCAGTGCCCTCTTGTGCGGCTCGAATCGCGGCATAGACGCGCGTTCCCGTACCGCCAAAGCGCTCAAGCGCCTGCTCGATAGCAGTCAACGTCTCATCGTCAGCCACATCTTCAATGGCCAGCACGATGCCATCGGCAACGCTGCCGGCGTCATTTGCCTTCAAGTCGACCGGGCGGGGGAGTGCGGTGCCGGAAAGTTGAGCATAGGCGGCGATGGCATCCTGCAGGTCCCAGAGCAAAAAATCAAGATCGGCGCTATTGGGAATACTGATATACGCAATGGTGTGCAGTGTTTTTGGTAAGTCGCCGCGCGCGGTCGTCTCCATGCCATCTCCTTTCCGGCTCGTTTCCGTTTAGGTTACACCGTCTGGTGGCGCCCCGCCGCGCTATCCTAGTGCAACCCTTACGAAAGGAACGCCATGCGTCTGCCCATGAATACCTCGCTTGCCATGCTCAAGCCCTCCGGTATCCGCCGGATTAACGCGCTCGCCGCCCAGCATCCGGGGTGTATCGCGCTCGCGCTCGGCGAGCCCGATTTTCCCACGCCCGATGTGATTAGCGCCGAGGTGACCGCCGCGCTGGACCGCGGTGACACGCACTATCCGCCCAACAACGGTCGCCCCGCCCTGCGTGATGCACTGTCCGAATATATGGATGACGCGGGCCTGGCGTTTTCCGCCGATGAGGTCATCCTGACCGACGGCGCGACCGAGGCACTGTCGGCAACATTTATGGCTATGCTCAACCCCGGCGACGAGGTCATCATCCCCACGCCGGCCTTTGGCCTGTACGAGAGCATCGTCGTGGCCAATCACGCCAAGGCTGTCTTTTTGGATACGGAGCCTGCGCAATTCCAGATTGACGAGGATGCGCTTCGCGCCTGTGTGACCCCGGCGACCAAGGCCATCGTCATCTGCTCGCCCAACAATCCCACGGGTTGCATCCTCGACACGGCATCGCTCGACGCCGTGGCGCGCGTGGCAGAGCAGGCGGGCATCTACGTAGTCTGCGACGACGTATACAACCGTCTGGTCTATGTGGATGGCTACGAGCGCTTTGCCCAGCGCCACCCGGAGCTGCGCGACCAGACGGTGGTCATCGAGAGCTTCTCCAAGCCCTGGGCCATGACCGGCTGGCGCTTGGGCTGGCTCGCAGCGGCAGCCCCCGTCATCGCCGAGATCGCAAAGGCTCACCAATACTTAGTATCGAGTGCTGTCTCCTTCGAAATGGACGCCGCAGCCCGAGCCCTGACCGTCGACCCAACCCCCATGCTCAAAGTCTACCGAGCCCGCCGCGAACGCGTCCTCGCAGCCTTATACGCCATGGGCCTCGACGTAGTAGAGCCCGCAGGAGCCTTCTACACTTTCCCGAGCATCAAAAAGTTCGGCCTAACCAGCGAAGACTTCTGCATCAAAGCCATCGAAGAGGCAAACGTAGCCCTAGTCCCGGGCGACTGCTTCGGCACCGAAGGTCATATCCGCCTAAGCTACTGCGTCTCCGACAAAGACCTAGACGAAGGCCTCCACCGCCTGTCCACCTTCATTTCAACCTTTTAGCCCTCAGGGATGCAACACATCAGCCCACCGACCCAAGCATTATGAGTGGGGCACGTCGCTCAACGGACACGAGGATTCGCAGCAAAGTTACCGCAGCTCCGGTCCGAGGGGCCGGGTTGAGATTTTCGTAGATTCCGCACGAGCCGAAGAGCACTTAATGTGCTCTTCGTGCGAGCCAGGACTTGACCGAGCGAAAATCTCAACCCGGCCCCTCGGACCGGAGCGTATGCAGGGTTTGTGTACGAATCCTCGCGCCCGTTGACCGACGCCGGGGTCCCCGCCATAATACTTTCGGTTCACGCACGAATCCGCTGCCAGAGACAGCCGGTGCAAACGGGCATCGCCCGCGAGCTTAATGGGATATCCCGCCAGCCGAGGTGGTCGAGTAGATATGTCTTCTCGCCCCCGTCGCTCATGCAGCGCGGGGGCTTTCTTTTTGGACATGCCCCCGTCACGTCCTTGTGGCGGACCGTGCCCGGAAAGAATTCGAGGAGGTGTAATTCATGCCCCAGCAGTACAAAATCGACAAGGTTGCAGAGATCGAGTCCCGTATCGCCGAGAACGCCGGTCTGTTCGTCGTCAACTACAACGGTCTGACGGTTAAGCAGGCTCAGGAGCTGCGTCATCAGCTTCGCGAGTGCGGCGCCGAGATGAAGGTCTACAAGAACAACCTGGTCAAGATCGCTCTCAAGAACCAGGAGCAGCCCGAGCTCGACGAGATCCTCGCCGGCCCCGTCGCTTATGTGTTCTACGAGTCCGAGCCGGTCGAGGCCGCTAAGGCCCTTAAGGACTTCTCTGCTAAGTCCAAGGGCGTCCTTGAGATCAAGGGCGGTATCTCCGACGGCAAGGCCGTTTCCGCTGATGATGTTAAGGCTATCGCCGAGCTGCCCACCAAGGATCAGCTTCTCGGCCAGATCGCCGGTCTCATCTCCGGTTTCGCTCGCGACATCGCTGTCTGCGTCAACGGCGTTTCCTCTGGTCTCGCTCGTTCGATCCAGCAGGTCTCCGAGCAGAAGGCAGCCTAGTCGCTGTTTTCACCCGCGGCGGCAACGCCGCACCCCTGGCGCATTCGCGCCGTGTTTTAACTGATCTCCGTGCACAGACACGGAAACCGAAAGGACTTAGAAATGGCTAAGCTTACCACCGATGAGATCATCGATGCTCTTAAGGAAATGACCCTTCTCGAGGCTTCCGAGCTCGTTAAGGCTATCGAGGACACCTTCGGCGTTTCCGCCGCTGCTCCTGCTGCTGTTGTCGCCGCTCCCGCTGCTGGCGCTGCTGAGGCCGAGGAGAAGACCGAGTTTGACGTCGTGCTCGAGGGCTTCGGCGACAACAAGATCCAGGTCATCAAGGCCGTCCGTGAGCTCACCAACCTTGGCCTGAAGGAGGCCAAGGAGGTCGTCGAGGGCGCTCCCAAGGCTGTTCTCGAAGGTGCCAAGAAGGAGGACGCCGAGGCTGCCAAGGAGA
Organism: uncultured Collinsella sp.; assembly: GCA_900544875.1. Taxonomy (GTDB): domain Bacteria; phylum Actinomycetota; class Coriobacteriia; order Coriobacteriales; family Coriobacteriaceae; genus Collinsella. The sequence continues at coordinate 9,462 of UQWS01000023.1, forward strand.
AGCTCGAGGCTGCTGGCGCTGCTGTCACCCTCAAGTAATCAGGCTTTCTCGCCAGATTCCTTTGCAGACGGGGTTCGCATTGCGAGCCCCGTCTTTTTTGTTTTTCGGTCCCTCGGCATCGGTTGCTCAATCTGCCATGTTCTGTGATTTGCGTCGTATCGGGTGCCCTGCCGTTGGGCAATAAAATTGCACCATTCGAGCAATAATTTGCGTTGACCTGCTGAAGAATTGTCTCTGCCTTGTAGCGACATATAGTTCCAGCGGTAAGATGCTTGGGTATCGCAATTTGGTCTGCGGCTGTGTGCCGCACGCATGGGGCGCTTTTGCGCCTGCGAAAGGATCTTTGAATAACATGAAGGCAATCATCCCCGCCGCCGGTCTTGGCACGCGTTTTCTGCCTGGTACCAAGTGCACGCCCAAAGAGATGCTGCCGGTGCTCGACAAGCCCGTCATTCAGTACGTCGTCGAGGAGGCACTCGACCCCGAGGAGGTCGACGACGCCATCATCGTTACTTCTCCCGGCAAGCCCGAGCTGCTGAACTACTTCCAGCCCGACCGTTCGCTCGAGAACCTGCTGCGCGAGCGCGGCAAGAACGCCTATGCCGATGCCGTCGCCCACGCTGGCGGTATGCCGGTCGACTTCCGTTATCAGTACGAGCCCAAGGGCCTCGGCCATGCTATTCGCTCTGCTGCCGACGCCGTGGCAGGGGAGAACTTCCTGGTTCTTCTGGGCGACTACGTTGTGCCTAACCGCGATATCTGCGACAAGATGCTCGCCGTTTCCAAGGAGCACGGTGGCGCTTCGGTTATCGCCGTCGCTGCTTGCTCGCCCGAGGAAGTCAGCCGCTACGGCGTTATCGCCGGCGAGCGCGTCGGTTCGCTCGAGGGCGCCGAGGACGTTGCCGATGCCGAGCCGGGCGCTGTCTGGCGTATCGGCGGTCTGGTTGAGAAGCCCGCTCCCGAGGCTGCTCCGTCCAACCTGTACATCGTCGGTCGCTACCTGTTGAGCCCGCTGGTCATGGACCTGCTGGCAGATCAGCAGGCCGGCAAGGGCGGCGAGATCCAGCTCACCGACGCCATGGCCCGTTCGCTCGACCGCGAGGCCATGTATGCGGTCGTCATCGACCCGCTGTCGGGCTACGACACCGGCACTCCCTCTGGCTGGATGGCCACCAACGCCCTCATGGCTGCAAGCGACCCCCGCTTTGCCGATGCCTTCTGGGACGCTATCGACGAGCGCGGCGGATTGATGCGCAAGTAAGCCTTCGGGCATCGACATTTACGGGCGCGGACTTCGGTTCGCGCCCGTTTTTTATAAGAGCTGCGATTGCCGGCTCTCTGTTCACAGAAAATATATGAACAGATGTTCGATACACATATATCTACCTGCGTGTTTTCTGTCGAAAATCTTTGCTACTCCAAAAACTCAATCGCGTCAAGGCTTTTCTTGCCCAACGGTCGGTACCTGATAAACTATTAGGTTGCGATAACTGGCGAAGCTATGCCTCGCCAACCCACCGAGCATTTCCGTGAAGGAGGAAAAACCTGGTGACCTACGCATACACTGCCACTGAGCGCAAGCGCGTCAGCTTCGGGAAAATCCCGGAGGCCATGGAGCTCCCCAACCTTATCTCTGTTCAAAGGGAATCCTTTGAGCGTTTTAAGGACGAGGGCCTTCGTGAGGCGTTCAAGGAATCCAGCCCCATCCAGAGCCAGAACCATGTTCTCGAGGTTACCTTCGGCGAGCATCAGTTCGGCGACCCCGCGCACACCGTCGAGGAGTGCCGCGAGAAGGATATGACCTATCAGGCTCCGCTTCTGACCGACGTTCGTCTCACCAACAAGGAGACCGGCGAGATCAAGGAGCAGCTCGTCTTCATGGGCGACTTCCCCATGATGACCGATCAGGGCACCTTCATCATCAACGGTACCGAGCGTATCGTCGTCTCGCAGCTCGTCCGCTCCCCGGGCGTGTACTACAGCTCCGAGATGGATTCGGGCAAGCAGATCTACAAGGCCCAGATCATCCCGTCCCGCGGTGCCTGGCTTGAGTTTGAGGTCGACAAGCGCGACCAGCTCATGGTCTCCATCGACCGTAAGCGCAAGCAGAGCGCCACGATGTTCCTGCGCGCCCTTGGCATCGCCGTCACCAACGACGACATCATCGAGCTGCTCGGCAACTCCGATGTGATCAAGCGCACCCTGGAGCGCGACACCGCCCTCACCCGCGAGGACGCCCTCATCGAGATCTACCGTCGCCTGCGCCCGGGCGAGCCTCCCACCGTGGACGCTTCCCGCAGCCTGCTCGAGGGCCTGCTCTTTAACCCGCAGCGCTACGATCTGGCCCGCGTCGGTCGTTACAAGGTCAACAAGAAGCTCAACCTCACCACCGAGGAAGAGGTCACGGTGCTCACCGACGAGGATATCGTCGCAACGCTGCGCTACCTGCTGTCCCTCGCTGCCGGCGAGCAGGGCTTCAAGGTCGACGACATCGACCACTTTGGCAACCGCCGTATCCGCACCGTTGGCGAGCTCGTCGCCAACCAGTTCCGTATCGGCATGAGCCGTATGGAGCGCGTCGTCCGTGAGCGCATGAGCTCCCAGGACATCGACGAGATCACCCCGCAGTCGCTCATCAACATCCGCCCGATCGTGGCCTCCATCAAGGAGTTCTTCGGTTCCTCGCAGCTCTCGCAGTTCATGGACCAGGCGAACCCCCTGACCGGTCTGACCCACAAGCGCCGTCTGTCCGCACTCGGCCCTGGTGGTCTTGCCGGCCACAAGTCCGGCTCCAGCCGCCGCACCAACGTGCCGACGGCCGTCCGCGACGTTCACAACTCGCACTACAGCCGCATGTGCCCGATCGAGACCCCCGAAGGCCCCAACATCGGCCTGATCGGCTCGCTCGCCCTCTACGCCCGCGTCAACGAGTACGGCTTCATCGAGGCCCCGTTCCGTCGCGTCGAGAACGGCGTTGCCACCGACCAGATCGACTGGATGACCGCTGACGAGGAAGAGAAGCACGTCATCGCGCCGGCCAACACGCCGCTCGATCCCAAGACCAACGAGTTCATCACGACCGATGCCGAGGGCAAGCTTGTCCGCCCGCACACCGTGATCGCCCGTACCCGCGACTTCGACGGCTCCTTCGGCGCTCCCGCCGACGTGCCCGTCGAGGACGTCGACTACATGGACGTCTCGCCGCGTCAGATGCTCTCCGTCGCAGCCACGCTGATTCCGTTCCTTGAGCACGACGACGCCAAGCGTACGCTGATGGGCGCTAACATGCAGCGTCAGGCCGTGCCGCTGGTTCACCCCGCCGCTCCCTATGTCGGTACCGGCATGGAGCGTCGCGCCGCTCTGGACTCCGGCGAGGTCACCCTGGCCAAGAATGCCGGCGAGGTCATCTTTGCCGACGCCGCCAAGATTATCGTCAAGCATGCCGGCGGCATGGACGAGTATCACCTGGCCAAGTACCAGCGCTCCAACCAGTCCACCTGCATCAACCACCGTCCGCTCGTGCGCGTCGGTGACACCGTTGAGCAGGGCGAGCCTCTGGCCGACGGTCCTTCGACCGATCACGGCGAGCTCGCACTGGGCCAGAACCTCACCGTGGCCTACATGCCGTGGGAAGGCTTTAACTACGAGGACGGTATCGTCGTGTCCGAGCGCCTGGTGGCCGAGGACCTGCTGACGACCATCAACATCACCCGTCACGAGATCGACGCCCGCGACACCAAGCTCGGCCCCGAGGAGATCACCCGCGAGATCCCGAACCTCTCCGAGGACATGCTTGCCAACCTCGACGAGGACGGCATCATCCGCATCGGCGCCGAGGTCGGCCCTGGCGACATCCTGGTCGGCAAGGTCACGCCTAAGGGCGAGAGCGCTCTGACCGCCGAGGAGCGCCTGCTGCGCGCCATCTTCGGTGCCAAGGCCCACGACGTCCGCGATACCTCCCTTAAGATGCCTCACGGCGCTTACGGCCGCGTCATCGACGTCGTCCGCTTTAGCCGCGAGAACGGCGACGACCTGGCCCCCGGCGTCAACGAGCAGGTGCGCGTCTACGTCGCCCAGCGTCGTAAGATCCAGCAGGGCGATAAGATCGCCGGCCGCCACGGCAACAAGGGTGTTATCTGTAACGTTCTGCCGGTCGAGGACATGCCCTACATGGCTGACGGTACCCCGATCGACGTTATCCTCAACCCGCTGGGCGTTCCCTCGCGTATGAACGTCGGCCAGCTGCTCGAGTGCCACCTTGGCTGGGCTGCTGCCTGCGGTTGGGATACCGAGCAGGCCGACTCCGACAAGTACGTCCCCGGTCCGTTCTTCACCGCCACGCCCGTCTTCGACGGCGCCAAGGAGGACGAGATCGCCGAGGTCATTCGTCGTGCCAACAAGAACATGCTCAACAAGGCCACCGCTGCCTTTGGCGATCACATGCGCCCCGAGTTCGTCACCCAGCTTGACGAGCGCGGCAAGACCCGTCTGTTCGACGGCCGTACCGGCGAGGAGTTCCGCGAGCCCATTACCGTGGGTACGTCCTACATCCTCAAGCTCGGCCACATGGTCGACGACAAGATCCACGCCCGTTCGACCGGCCCTTACAGCCTGGTTACCCAGCAGCCTCTGGGCGGCAAGGCCCAGTTCGGCGGCCAGCGCTTCGGCGAGATGGAAGTTTGGGCACTGTACGCATACGGTGCGTCCAACGTCCTGCAGGAGATTCTGACCGTCAAGTCCGACGATACCGTGGGCCGCGTCAAGACCTACGAGTCCATCGTCAAGGGCGAGAACGTTCCTGTCCCGGGTATCCCCGAGTCCTTCAAGGTTCTCGTCAAGGAGATCCGCTCCCTCGCGCTGGACATCGAGCCCATGCACGATGCCGACGAGGACGCCTCCGCCCCTGTGACCGCCGAGGAGACCTCTGCTCTCGACGACCTGGCTGCGCTCGCCGGCGTTGACACCGACGTCGAGGCCGAGGATGCCGAGACCGCCGAGGCACCCGAGGCTGTCGCCGCCACGACCACTGATAAGGAGTAGTTGACTGTGGCAGATTTCGAAGCTACTGATTTTGACTCGGTAAAGATCTCCCTTGCCTCCGCCGACCAGATCCGTTCCTGGTCGCACGGTGAGGTCAAGAAGCCGGAGACCATCAATTACCGTACCCTCAAGCCCGAGAAGGACGGCCTGTTCTGCGAGAAGATCTTCGGTCCCGCCAAGGACTGGGAGTGCTCCTGCGGCAAGTACAAGGGCATCCGCTTTAAGGGCATCGTCTGCGAGCGCTGCGGCGTCGAGGTCACCTCGGCCAAGGTGCGTCGCGACCGCATGGGTCACATCGAGCTCGCCGCTCCCGTGTCCCACATCTGGTACTTCAAGAGCCCCACGAGCTTCCCGATGAGCCGTATGCTCGACATCAAGTCCAAGGACCTCGAGAAGGTTCTGTACTTCGCCAGCTACATCATCACCGAGGTTGACTACGAGGCTCGCGAGGCCGACGCCGACGACCTGCGCGAGGAGCTCGCCGCCGATCTGGAAGAGATCGATGCCGAGTGCGCCCGCCAGATCGAGTCCCTCAAGGAGCAGGGCGACCCCGAGAACTTTGACGAGTTCTCCGACGAGGAGCCGCTGACCCCCGAGGAGATCGCCTCTGGCATCGTCGACATCGAGGAAGAGTGCAAGGACGAGAAGCAGCTCCGCACGGACGCCTTCAACGCCTTCATGAAGCTCACCGAGCGCGACCTCATCTCCGATGAGCCGCTGTTCCGCGAGATGACCCGTTACTACTCCATGTACTTCAAGGGTGGCATGGGTGCCGAGGCCGTCCGCGACCTGCTCGCTGCCATCGACCTCCCCTCCGAGGCCGAGAAGCTCAAGGCCATCATCGCCGACGAGGATTCCCAGAAGCAGAAGCGCGAGAAGGCCGTCAAGCGCCTTGAGGTCGTTGACGCCTTCCTGAAGGGCGGCAACAGCCCCGCGAACATGATCCTGGACGTCATCCCGGTCATTCCGCCCGATCTGCGCCCGATGGTCCAGCTCGACGGCGGCCGCTTCGCCGCGTCCGACCTCAACGACCTGTATCGTCGCGTGATCAACCGTAACAACCGACTCAAGCGCCTGCTCGACCTGGACGCCCCTGCGATCATCGTGAACAACGAGAAGCGCATGCTCCAGGAGTCCGTGGACGCCCTGTTCGACAACGGCCGTCGTGGTCGCCCGGTCTCTGGCCGTGGCGGTCGCCCGCTCAAGTCGCTCGCTGAGGCCCTCAAGGGCAAGCAGGGCCGTTTCCGTCAGAACCTGCTGGGTAAGCGTGTCGACTACTCCGGCCGTTCGGTTATCGTTACCGACCCCAAGCTGCTGCTGCACCAGTGCGGTCTGCCCAAGACCATGGCGCTGGAGCTCTTCAAGCCCTTCGTCATGAAGCGCCTGGTCGAGCTTGGCAAGGTCGAGAACATCAAGGGTGCCAAGCGCGCTATCGACCGCGGTGCCACCTTTGTGTGGGATATCCTCGAAGAGGTCATCGACGGTCGCGTCGTGCTGCTCAACCGCGCACCGACCCTGCACCGTCTGTCCATCCAGGCCTTTGAGCCGGTTCTGGTCGAGGGCAAGGCTATCCACCTGCACCCGCTGGTCTGCTCGCCCTTCAACGCCGACTTCGACGGCGACCAGATGTCTGTCCACGTGCCGCTGTCCAGCCAGGCTCAGGCCGAGGCTCGCGTGCTTATGCTCTCTGCGAACAACCTGCGCTCGCCGGCATCCGGCAAGCCGGTCAACATCCCCTCGCAGGACATGATCATCGGTGTGTACTACCTGACCCAGGTCCGCGACGGTCTGCCGGGCGAGAACCACGTGTTCGCCAGCTTCGACGACGCGCTGCACGCCTATGACTGCCGCTCCGAGGTCGACATGCAGGCCAAGATTCAGGTCCGCGTGTCCGCTGCCGACGCCAATGTCATCAACGAGGACGGCACCCGTATCTTCCGCGTCAAGAACGGCAAGAACGAGTTTGTCGACTACGACGTCACCGGCAACAAGACCGCGCGCTTCGAGACTTCTATCGGCCGCATCATCTTCAACCGCCAGTGCCTGCCCGAAGACTATGAGTTCATGAACTACAAGATGGTCAAGGGCGACGTGGCTAAGCTGGTTGCTGACTGCTGCGATCGTTACCCCGAGGCCAAGGTCGGCCCGATCCTCGACGCCATCAAGTACTCCGGCTTCCACTACGCTACCCGCGCCGGCCTCACCATCTCGGTGTGGGACGCTCTCATCCCTGCCGAGAAGCAGGAACTGCTCGACCGCGCCCAGGCCAACGTCGACCAGATCAACGAGTACTTCGAGGAGGGCTTCATCAACGAGACGGAGCGCCACATCGAAGTCGTTAACGAGTGGACCGCTTGTACCGATAAGGTTGCAGCGCTCATGCTCGACATGTTCGACGAAGAGAACCCGCTGTACATGATGGCCGACTCCGGCGCCCGTGGTTCTAAGACCCAGCTGCGTCAGCTCGGCGGCATGCGTGGCCTGATGGCAGACATGTCCGGCGAGACGATCGACCTTCCCATTAAGGCGAACTTCCGCGAGGGCCTGCTGCCGCTCGAGTACTTCATTTCGACCTACGGCGCCCGTAAGGGCCTGGTCGATACCGCATCCCACACCTCGGACTCTGGTTATCTGACCCGTCGTCTGGTCGACGTGGCCCAGGACGTCATCGTCCGCGAGGAGGACTGCGGTACGCACGAGGGCGTCACCTACAACCTCATCATCCCCGGCACCGCCGACCTCAACACCGACCTCGTCGGCCGTTGCTTCATTGAGGACGTCGTGGCTCCCGATGGCACCGTGCTCTTTGAGCAGGACGGCTACATCGAGAAGGTCGCCGACATCCAGAAGATGGTCGATGCCGGCCTTAAGAAGGTCAAGCTTCGCGCGCTGCTCACCTGCCGCTCCAAGTACGGCGTGTGCCAGAAGTGCTACGGCTGGGATCTTTCCACCCGTCGTCCGGTCGCCATCGGTACCGCGGTCGGCATTATTGCCGCCCAGTCCATCGGCGAGCCCGGTACGCAGCTTACGATGCGTACCATTCACTCCGGCGGCGTCGCTGGCGTCGACGATATTACGCAGGGTCTGCCTACGGTCAGCCGTATGTTCGATATCGTCGGCAACGTCAACGAGAAGATCCTGGGTCGCGAGGCCGAGCTGGCTCCGTACTCCGGTCACCTCTCGATTAAGCCCGAGAAGTCCGAGTACGTGTTGACGCTCACCGACTCCGAGGATCACACCCGTGTCCTCGACGAGCGTCGCGTCCCCGCTTCGGTGCGCTTTATGCCCGAGATCGAGGACGGCTGCGAGGTTCGCGCCGGCGACCAGATCACCAAGGGCTTCGTCAACTTCCGCAACCTGCGCAAGCTGACCGACATCGAGTCGACGATGCACACCTTCGTCGAGAGCGTCAAGGACGTCTACACCAGCCAGGGCGTCGACCTGAACGACAAGCACATCGAGGTGCTCGCACGTCAGATGCTGCGTCGCGTTCAGATCACCAACCCCGGCGACTCCAAGTACCTGCTTGGTCAGTACGTTGACCGCTACGAGTTTGCCGACGAGGTTGAGCGCGTTGCCCGTCTGGGCGGTCAGGCTCCTGTGGCCGAGCCCGTCATCCTGGGTACGCTCAAGGTCGCGTCCAACATCGATTCCTGGCTGTCGAGCGCTTCGTTCATCCGTACCGCCGGCGTCCTTACCGAGGCTGCCATCGAGGGCAAGGTCGACCACCTGCTCGACCTTAAGTCCAACGTCATCGTCGGTAAGAAGATCCCGGCTGGTACCGGCCTCAAGCCGTACGCCAACGCCAAGCTGACGTATCGCACGGCCGACGGCTACGTGGATATCGACGGTCCGGCTTCGCCCAACGCCAAGTCGCTGCCCGAGTGGGCTCCTGTGGAGCTCAAGGACCTGGACGAGCAGCTTCCGCAGCAGCTCGACTGGGCCGGCTACGACGAGTTCGGTGGTGCTGACGGTTCGTTCACCCGCAACGGCCACACTATCTCCGCCGAGAAGGCTCGTCTGTACCTGTTCGACGATCTGGGCGTGTCGCAGCGCTGGACCAACAAGTTCAGCGAGGTTGGCATCGAGACGGTCGGCGACCTGGTTGGCAAGTCCGAGGAGGATCTGCTGCGCATCGATGGCATCGGTGCCAAGGCGATCGAGGAGCTCCGTGACGGCCTCGAGGCCCACGACCTGCTCTACATCCTCGAGAACAACGACGATGTTGCCGACGAGGAAGACCTCTCGCAGCTGCTGCAGATGGTCTTTAGCCCCGACGGTCCGGACGATATTCTGCTGGGTACCTCCGCTCCGACGCATCACGCCGACGCCGACGAGGAGCTCCTGGGCGCCCCGATCGACGACAAGAAGGCTCCCGCCAACGGCGCGATCAACGAGGACATGGCTTCCCTCGACGAGCTGCTCAATCAGCTCGTGGACACCGACGACGCCGAAGAGGCCAAGGACAACGACGAGGAGTAACTAGTTCCGCCGTTCTAACGAACGGCGGCGACCTCCGTCGCTGCGTGGCCCCCAGAGCTACAATCTGTCATTCAAAAGGCAGGGCATGACCAAAAGGTCAATGCCCTGCCTTTTTCATGCCACCTTGTACGCTCTGGGGGCCGCTCGCTTGCGTATGCTCAACCTGTTGCGTTCCGTTGATCCCTTGCTAAAAAGGGACGGATTAATTTTGATAGGTTTTTCATGCTTGAATTTGAAACATTTCGTCCGGCCAGAGCGTATCTAGGTGAGGGCCTCAGCAAGAAACATCAGCATCACCGGGAGGTGATTATGGAAGAACAAGCATTTAGACAGGCGGTCGAAGATCACCGGGATGTCGTGTTTCGGATCGCGTTGACGTACCTGCGTGATCGCGCCGACGCCGACGATGTCGCTCAAGACGTCTTTCTGAAGTTACTCAAAAGCGATGCGCAATTTGAAAGCTGGGAACATCTTCGTCGATGGCTTATCCGGGTCACGATCAATGAATGCAAATCGCTCTTTCGAAAGCCATGGAGGCGTGTAGAGGATATTGAGAACCTGGCCGGGTCGCTTTCGACAGCGCAGGATGAGACCAAGGCCGTCCTGTCAGACGTTATGCGACTTCCGGAGCGATTCCGTATTCCTATCGTGCTCTATTACTATCTGGGCTTCTCGACTTCAGAAATTGCCGAGTTACTGCATGTGCCAGCCGCGACAGTTCGAACGCGATTAGCTCGCGGCAGATCGAAACTCAAGTTCATCCTAGAGGAGGGCGACCGTGAAATCCAACCAAATCAAGCAGGCCTTCGAGTCCGTCCAAGCCGATAGCGATCTTGCTGACCGTGTTCTTTATGCCGCTGCTGGTGAGCCGCTTCGCCGAAAGGGTCACGCGAAGCCTCTGTATGTTGCCGTGATCGGATGCCTTGCCGGAGTGCTGGCGACCGGAGGGGTCGCCTACGCCTTCGTCAATTCCAGCTATTTTGCCTCTGCCTGGGGAAACCACGGCAACGGGGATTCCATTACCTGGACCAACGGCGGCTCATCGGGAACTAAATATACCTACACCAGAGAGTTTGGCGATGGCATCGCGCCCCAAAGCCTGGAGGGTGCAGTCCAGAAGGTCAATCTGTCCGTCGAGGGCAACGGCTATACGCTCGACATTCATGAGATGGCAATCGACGAGAACGGTTGCGGTGCTGTGACGTTTACATTGTCCAATCCGAATGGCGTTAACTACTACAAGCCGGCGGCAGAGCTTGGCGAACTTGTTCTCTATGGTGAAGAAGAAGGGGGCGTCAGTACACCCAGCATGAACTTCGGCGAGGAATGGGCTGATACACGCTGCACCATTGATAAAGACACATCAAGCGACACGGTCATTAACGGCACGATGTACTTTGCATCTTGGAATCGCGATCGAGATTTACGACATGCGGTCACCTGGAATATCAGTTGGACGGAGGGCAAAGGTGAGGATGCGAAGGTGATCGAGGTATCGACGCCAGAGTTTAACGTCGGAGCGCACGTCGATACAAAAGAACTCCGCTCCGATGACTCGCCTCTCGAGATCAGTCCGTTTTCCATCCAGACGCACATCGATGATCTGGGCTATGAAGCAGTTGATCATAAACTGACCGTCACCTACAAGGATGGGTCAGAGCAGATTATCGAAGATGACGACGCAGGGGCGTACAACTTCTATGTTTCGATGGCACGCAATAGCGGAGAGAACATCTGGGTTCCGACAAGGCTCATCAATGTCGATCAGGTTGTATCGGTAACCCTTGAGGGAACGAGGTGCACATCAACAGGGGAGACTCAAACGGAAGAACCCTTTACCATCGTCTACTCGTAAGGCTTGAGGCCGCTTCCCACTAGGGGAAGCGGCCTTTTCCCAGATAAAACCTGCCAAAACAAACCTGTCCCTTTTTGGCAGGTAACGTTGCCCCGACGAGCGCGTCGGATTCCCGGCCCGGGCGGCGCGGGGGTTAAGTTTGTCGCGAGTTCCGCACGAGCCGGAGGCCACTTAATGTGGCCTCCGTGCGAGCCAGGACTGTAGAGCAGCAAACTTAACCCCCGCGCCGCCCGGTCCGGGAATCCGCCCCCGCGCACAGGAGGGGATTCCTTTTGTGTAGGCTTTGCGGAAATGTACCAATTTTGGGATACGCCCGGCGGCGTGGTCTGTTGACGGCACAGCTAACGCCACGTATCCTATCGAACTGCGTGTTTCGTAGGGGGATGCTGACCCCTCGATTCAAGCCGTTGCACTTTACAGAAAGCTGGAATCATTCGAGAAGGAGTACGCTTTGCCTACTATTAACCAGCTGGTTCGCCAGGGCCGTCGTTCCGTGCCCAAGAAGTCCAAGAACGCTGCTCTGCAGCACAACTCCCAGAAGCGCGGCGTGTGCACCCGCGTCTTCACCACGAGCCCCAAGAAGCCGAACTCGGCTCTTCGTAAGGTTGCCCGTGTTCGCCTCGTCAACGGCATCGAAGTTACTGCTTACATCCCGGGTGAGGGCCACAACCTGCAGGAGCACTCCATCGTGCTCGTCCGCGGCGGTCGTGTCCGTGACCTCCCTGGTGTCCGTTATCACGTCATCCGTGGCGCCTACGACGCTGCTCCGGTCCAGAACCGTATGCAGGCCCGTTCCAAGTACGGTGCTAAGCGCCCCAAGGCTAAATAAGCCAGATAACGTTTTGATACTTTCGCCGTGCGCCGCCTAAGCGCCGCACGGTAGACACTTAAGGAGATTTCACATGCCGCGTCGTGCAGCAGCTAATCGTCGTGAGGTTCAGCCTGACGCCGTTTACAACAACCGTCTGGTGACTCAGCTCATCAACAAGGTCCTTCTTGACGGCAAGAAGGCCACCGCTGAGCGCATCGTTTACACCGCTTTCGAGATCGTTGCCGAGAAGTCCGAGGGTGGCGACGCTCTCGCTACCTTCAAGAAGGCTATGGACAACGTCAAGCCCACGCTCGAGGTTAAGCCCAAGCGTGTCGGTGGCGCTACCTATCAGGTCCCGATGGAGGTCAACTCCCGTCGTTCCACCGCTCTGGGCATCCGCTGGATCGTCAACTTCTCCCGCGCTCGCAAGGAGAAGACCATGGCCGAGCGTCTCGCCAACGAGATCCTCGACGCCTCCAACGGCCTGGGCGCTTCCGTCAAGAAGCGTGAGGACGTCTTCAAGATGGCCGAGGCCAACCGCGCGTTCTCTCACTATCGTTGGTAAGTTAAGGTAAGGAACTAACATGGCTAAGCCTAAGTACAAGCTTTCCGATACCCGTAACATCGGCATCATGGCCCACATCGATGCCGGTAAGACCACCACGACCGAGCGTATTCTTTACTACACCGGTAAGACCCACAAGATCGGTGAGGTCCATGAGGGCGCTGCCACCATGGACTGGATGGTTCAGGAGCAGGAGCGCGGCGTAACCATTACCTCCGCTGCTACCACGTGCTTCTGGAACAAGGACGGTAAGGACTACCGCATCCAGATCATCGACACCCCGGGCCACGTTGACTTCACCGCCGAGGTCGAGCGCTGCCTGCGCGTCCTCGATGGCGCTGTCGCCGTCTTCGACGCCGTTGCCGGCGTTCAGCCCCAGTCTGAGACCGTTTGGCGTCAGGCTTCTACCTTCAACGTCCCCCGCATCGCCTTCATCAACAAGTATGACCGCGTGGGCGCTGACTTCTTCAACGCTATCGAGACCATGAAGGATCGTCTCGACGCCAACGCCGTGGCCGCTCAGGTCCCGATGGGCGCCGAGGACAACTTCTGGGGCGTCATCGACCTGGTCACCATGACCGCATGGGACTTCAAGGCCGACGAGAAGGGTATGACCTACCCCGAGCCGATGGACGAGATCCCGGCTGAGTTCGCTGACATCGCTGCCACCAAGCGCGAGGAGCTCCTCGACGCTGCTGCCAGCTTTGATGACGAGCTCATGGAGAAGATCCTCATGGAGGAGGACTTCACCGTCGAGGAGCTCAAGGCTGCTCTGCGCAAGGGCGTCCTGGCCAACGAGCTCAACCTCGTTTTCGTGGGTTCCGCCTACAAGAACAAGGGCGTTCAGGAGCTGCTCGACGCTGTCGTCGACTACCTGCCCAGCCCGCTCGACGTCAAGGCCGTCACCGGTACCGATCCGGACACCGGCGAGGAGATCGAGCGTCATCCTGACTTCGACGAGCCCTTCTCCGGCCTGGTCTTCAAGATCATGACCGACCCGTTCGTCGGTAAGCTCACTTACGTCCGCGTTTACTCCGGTCGCGCCGAGTCTGGCTCCTACGTCATCAACGCCTCCAACGGTCAGCGCGAGCGCCTCGGCCGCATCCTCGAGATGAACGCCGCCGAGCGTATCGACCGTGACGACGCTGCCGCCGGCGACATTGTCGCTTGCGTCGGCTTCAAGAACTCCACCACCGGTGACACCCTGTGCACCGAGGGCAAGGAGATCGTCCTCGAGAAGATCGAGTTCGCCAAGCCCGTTATCGACGTTGCCATCGAGCCCAAGACCAAGGCCGAGCAGGACAAGATGTCCCTGGCTCTGACCAAGCTCGCCGAGGAGGACCCGACCTTTACGGTGTCCACCAACCACGAGACCGGCCAGACCATCATCGCCGGCATGGGCGAGCTGCACCTCGAGATCATCGTCGACCGTCTGCTCCGCGAGTTCAAGGTTGACGCTAACGTTGGTAAGCCCCAGGTTGCCTACCGCGAGACCGCTGGTCACGACGTCGAGAAGGCTGAGGGCAAGTTCGTCCGTCAGTCCGGCGGTCGCGGTCAGTACGGCCACGCCGTCATCAAGCTCGAGAAGATGGAGGAGGGCTTCGGCTACGAGTTCGTCAACGCTATCGTCGGCGGCGTCGTGCCCAAGGAGTACATCCCGTCCATCGACAAGGGCATCCAGGAGGCCCTGAACACCGGTGTTATCGCCGGCTTCCCGGTCCTCGACGTTAAGGTCACCCTGTTCGACGGTTCTTACCACGAGGTCGACTCCTCCGAGGCCGCCTTCAAGATCGCCGGTTCCATGGCTATCAAGGACGCTCTCAAGAAGTCCGATCCGCAGCTGCTCGAGCCGATCATGGCTGTCGAGGTCGAGACCCCCGAGCAGTACATGGGCGACGTTATGGGCAACCTCTCCGGTCGCCGCGGCAAGATCGAGGGCATGGAGGATCGCAAGAACAGCAAGCTCATCCGTGCCAAGGTGCCGCTGGGCGAGATGTTCGGTTACGCTACCGACCTTCGCTCCCAGACCCAGGGCCGTGCATCCTACACGATGCAGTTCGACTCTTATGAGCCCGCGCCCAAGTCCATCGTGGACGAGGTCATGAGCAAGAACGCCTAAGTTCGAGCTCCCTGTTACGTAATCCGCGAGAGCATCTCTCGCACTCTTTGGAGGTTTAAGTTGGCTACCCAGAAGATCCGCATTCGCCTCAAGGGCTATGATCACGAGGTCGTCGATCAGTCCGCGAAGCTCATCGTCGAGACCGCTCAGAAGACCGGCGCTCGCGTTTCCGGTCCTGTCCCCCTGCCCACCGAGCGCAACCTGTACACGGTTATCCGCTCGCCGCACGTGAACAAGGACTCCCGTGAGCAGTTCGAGATGCGCACCCACAAGCGCCTCATCGACATCCTCGACCCCACCTCGGGCACCGTTGATTCGCTCATGCGTCTCGACCTCCCCGCTGGCGTCGACATCGACATCAAGCTCTAAGCGATATCGCTCATAGCTTACAGAGCCCCGCTGCCATTACGGTAGCGGGGCTCTTTTGTTTTGCATGATGGGTTTTGACCGCCTGGTAATGCTGCTGAGTAGGTGGCTGCGGCGCCCTATTCGCCCAAGGGGCGCAGCGACGCCTCCTCAAAATGGAAGGATCGCAAGCCGTCTTCTGTTTCGATGCACGCGCGTCCAAAGGTATCGACGGTTTTAAAGATGCCTCGCGCCTGCTCGTCACCGGCAGGGGAGCGGGCGATAACGTGCTTTCCAATCCAATTGAGGTGAGCGACATATTCGCCGTGGACGGGCGCGAGCGATCCGGTGTTTTCTTCCATGGCGTTGAGGCGTTCTGCCCAGGCATCTACAGCGTCTATAACTGCGTGATAGACCTCATCGAGGAGCATGTCGACAGCAGGAACGTTCTCGTTAAGGTCCGAGAGACCGATTGCCGGCAGGCCGCCATCGGGCACCTCCGTGGGCACATAGTTCACGTTGACGCCGATGCCACAGACCGCAAAGGGGTTGCCTTCGTTATCGCGTGCGGCTTCGACCAGAATGCCGCCGAGCTTGCGTCCTCGCGCGACCAGGTCGTTGGGCCATTTGAGGCCAATCTCGTTTGCAAGACCCTGCTTTTCGAGCGCCTCGAGCACCGCTAGGCCGCTGACGGCGGCAAGGCCAGAGTACTTGGCGGGATCAACACGAGGACGTAGGACAATCGAGAGTAACAGATTGCCGGCGGTTGAATCCCACTTGTGGCCGCGTCGGCCGCGTCCTGCTGTCTGAGTCCGGGCGGCAAGTCCTGTGCCGTGCGGCGCTCCCTGTTTTCCTGCTTCGAGCAGGTCATCGTTGGTCGATCCGGTTACGT
>UQWS01000024.1 GCA_900544875.1 uncultured Collinsella sp.
TCTGATGGTGTCGACGTCAATGGTATACGGGTGCATCATCGACGTCTTCAATACAGAAAATATCAGTGCGGAATGTTCCGGAGAGAAACCCCGTCACGCCCCCGGATCCCCTGCGTTTACGGCCTTGAGGTCGGCGTGGGCGGAGATCGTGGCTGATGGGGATACGTGTCCCGGTCGCTGTTTCGCGGCTTTGCCGCGAAAGGCGCGTTACTTTGGCGTGGACGGAGAACGGGGTTATCGCGTTAACTTGTCCCGCTCGCATTTCTGGAGCGTTCCCCCCGCCATAAATTAGCCTCAGCATACTTGCACGAATACCCTCTCGTGCTACACTTGCAGTTGCTGTTTCAGGGCGGGGTGGAATTCCCCACTGGCGGTAAATTGGGCGGTGCCAAAGGGGTGCCGTGGCGCAGGCGAGGACCTGCGTCGAGCCGATGAGTCCGCGACCCGTGCGTGTGTTGGTTCGCATGCCGGCTGAACTGGTGAGATCCCAGTACCAACGGTTAGAGTCCGGATGAAAGAGGCAGGTGATCTTAATGTCTGAACAGTCGCAGCATATCCATTTTGAGAACACGAATAGGTGGAGCACCAAACAGCTCGTTACCATGGCGCTGATGTGTGCCTTGGGCGCCCTGTTTATGTACGTGCAGCTGCCTATCCTTCCTTCGGCGCCGTTTTTGACGTATGACCCGT
The DNA here is from genome assembly GCA_900544875.1 of uncultured Collinsella sp. Lineage (GTDB taxonomy): Bacteria > Actinomycetota > Coriobacteriia > Coriobacteriales > Coriobacteriaceae > Collinsella. The sequence goes on from UQWS01000024.1 coordinate 691, forward strand.
CGCTGGTGCCGGCGATGGTGTGCGGTTTTGCGTATGGTCCTGGCGCCGGTACTGCTGTTGCCGCTATGGCGATTGTTATCCATGCGCTTACCACGGGCGATTGGGTCGGCGCACTTATGAACCTGGTTGCTACGCTGGGCTACATTCTGCCCGCGGCTATCGTGTACCAGAAGATGCATACCTATAAGGGTGCCGTGATTGGCCTAGTGTTCGGTGTCATTGCCGCTACGGCGTTGTCTATGGTCGCAAACCTTACCATTGGCGTATGGTTCTGGTATGGCTCGGTCGATGTGATCGCCCCGCTTATGATTCCTGCCGTGCTGCCGTTCAACCTTATCAAGACCGTGCTTAACTCGGTGTTGACGCTAGCGGTGTATAAAGCAGTCTCCAACCTCATCACGCCTAAAAAGGACCAGGTCAAAGGCCGCGCATGATTGAGTGTCGGGGCGTTTCCTTTAGCTATGACGGTGCCGTGTCGGCACTCGACGGTGTCGATCTGAACATCGAGGACGGGGAGTTTTTCTGCATCCTCGGTGGCAATGGGTCGGGCAAGTCGACGTTTGCCAAGCATCTGAATGCGCTGCTGCAGCCCGATGCGGGCACGGTACGTATCAACGGTATGGATGCGTCCGATCCCGAGCTGGTCTACGACATTCGTTCGACCGCAGGCATGGTGTTCCAGAATCCCGACGACCAGCTGGTGGCAACGCTTGTCGAAGATGACGTTGCGTTCGGTCCCGAAAACCTTGGCGTGCCATCGGCGCAAATTGCGCAGCGCGTACGCGAGGCGCTGAAGGGCGTGGGCCTGGTGGGCTTTGAGCGCCACGAGACCCATGCGCTTTCGGGCGGCCAAAAGCAGCGCGTGGCGCTTGCCGGCGTGCTCACCATGGAACCGCGCGTGCTCATATTGGACGAGGCTTCCTCGATGCTCGATCCGCGTGGACGCAAGGGCCTCATGAAGGCTTGCCGCGCGTTGCACGCTCGCGGCATGACCATCGTGATGATTACGCACTTTATGGAAGAGGCCGCCGAGGCCGATCGTGTCGCGGTGTTTCGGGCGGGGCGCGTTGCCATGCTCGGTAAGCCCGAGGAAATCTTGACGCGGGCAGACGAACTTGCGCAGCTCAACCTGGATATGCCGGCGTCGTGCTGTCTGGGCAGGTCGCTTCGTGCGAAGGGTGTGCCCGTTTGCGCACAGGTGCGTGAGGCGGATATGGTCGCCGAGATTGCGCAGGCTTATGCCGAGCGAAGTGGGGCAGACATCGCGGGGCAGTCTTCCGTATCCCAGTTGGAAATCGCTGACGGCACTGTTCCGGTAGACAACGAGGGCAACGCGTCGGAGCCCGTCATCGAGCTATCCCGTGTTTCGTACAGTTATTCGCTCAGTCCGCGCGAGCGCCGCCGCTGGCATAAGCGCTCGGCCACTGCGGGCAAATCGAACAAACAGGCTCTCTGGGGAAACGACCCCAGCAGCCCGTGGGCGCTGCGCGATGTATCGCTGACGGTGCGTCGCGGCGAGTTCCTGGGTTTGGCAGGTCATACCGGTTCGGGTAAGTCGACGCTGGTCCAGCATCTCAACGGTTTGATTCGTCCCCAGGAGGGAAGCGTTTGCGCGCTGGGGCTCGATCTGTCAAACAAGAAAGACGCCGCCGCGGTTAAGGCCAAGGTCGGCGTGGTGTTTCAGTATCCTGAGCGTCAGCTGTTTGCCGAAACCGTGGCGCAGGACGTGGCGTTTGGTCCGCACAACCTTGGCTTGCCGCAAGATGAAGTCGACCGTCGTGTCGAGTCATCGCTCTCGCGCGTGGGCCTCGATCTTTCCACGGTCGGCGACAAGAGTCCCTTTGAGCTTTCGGGCGGTCAGCAACGGCGTGTGGCATTCGCCGGCGTGCTCGCCATGGAGCCCGAAGTCCTGGTGCTCGATGAACCCATGGCGGGGCTCGATCCGGCTGCCCGCAGGGATTTCCTAGGGCTCATCGATCGGCTCCATCGCGAGGGCCTGACCGTTGTCATGGTTTCGCACAGCATGGATGACCTGGCCAATTGCTGCGACCGCATCGTCGTAATGAACGAAGGCGCGGTGTTTGCCGAGGGAACCCCCGCGCAGGTGTTTGCGCATGCCGATGAGCTCAAGTCGATCGGCTTGGGCGTTCCCGCCGCCCAGCGTATGGCGCTGGCGCTTACGGAGGTGGGCGTGCCGCTGCGTCGCGGCGGGCTCTATACGGTTGAGTTGTTGGCCGACGAGTTGGCAAATTTGCTGATCGGTCGCTCAGACGGTTCTTCTAACGTCTCGGACATTGCTAAATCCAAGACGGTCGCGCGAGAGGAGGGCTGCTGATGGAGGCGTTTTCGTTTGGCAGCTACTATCCCGGCGATAGTGCAATCCACCGCCTGGACCCGCGAACCAAGTTGCTCTTGGGCTTTGTGTTTCTGATCACGACGCTCACGGTCAGTGGCTTCCGCGGACTGGCCCCGGTCGCAATTTTCGTTGTGCTGACCTATGCCGTGTCTCGGGTGCCGGTTCGTCGCGTTCTGTCGTCGATGGCGCCGCTGCTGGCAATCGTCGTCGTGGTCGCGGTGCTCAACTTGTTTACCGATCAGAGTGGGCGCATCCTGTGGCAGCTCGGCTTTCTGCAGATAAGCGAGGGCTCACTGCGTTCTGCCGCCTTTATGGCGTGCCGCCTGACGTTGATGATGGCCGGCATGAGCGCCATTACACTCACCACGCCGACACTCGACCTCACCGCGGGCTTTGAACGTCTGCTCGCACCATTTGCGCGCGTGGGGCTCCCTGCGCACGAGCTCGGCATGATTATGGGTATCGCGCTGCGCTTTATGCCGCAGTTTGCCACCGAGATGAAGCAGACGGCCGATGCGCAAGCGAGCCGCGGTGCGCGCGTGACGGGAGGCCCGCTCGGCGGCGTGCGTATGCTCGGCAGTGTGGCGATTCCGCTGTTCACGGGCGTGTTCCGTCATGCCGAGACGCTTTCAGCCGCCATGGATGCCCGTTGCTATCATGGCGAGCAGGGCCGCACACGTCTGCATGCGCTTGCATTTGACCGCAGCGATGCGTTGGCGGCGGTGGTGACGGCGTTGCTGCTCATCTGCGTCATCCTCATCAACCTTCAACTTGTTTAGGCGCGATTCGAGCGCAAGAAAGGGGTCCCTATGACCGACAACGACCGCACGGCTCAGCTTGAGCGCGCCTGTTCATATCTCAGGCGCATTCCGGCGTGGTATCTGGCCACGACCGATGTGGCCGACGGGCATCAGCCTCGCGTGAGGCCGTTTTCGTTTGCCATGGTCGATGACGGCAAGCTGTGGTTTTGCACATCGCGCGACAAGGATGTGTGGGCGGAGCTGAGTGCGAATCCCAAGTTTGAACTCTCGGGCTGGAAGCCGGGGGAGTGCTGGATCGTGTTGACCGGCGAGGCCGCACTTGAGGACGACGCAGTTGCGAGCGACAAGGTGCGTCAAGCGGGTTTTAAGCACATGGTGGGCATCGGTGAGGAACACGAGAGCGTCAACGACGGCCGCCTTGCTTTCTTTTCGGTCCGCAACATTGCCGCGCGCTTTTGTGATATCGACGGCAGCGAGGAGCGCCTGGAGCTCTAACAAGCACAAACCAGGCTCCCAAACTAGCTAGTACAGGAGGAAACGTGGACGGATTGAATACGGTTTTGGAGTATCTGACGTCGGTGCCGGCGTGGTATCTGGCGACGAGCGTGGACGGGCAGCCACATGTGCGTCCGTTTTCGTTTGCGCAGATTCAGGACGGCAGGCTGTGGTTTGTGACAGCGCGCACTAAAGATGTGTGGCAGGAGCTGCTGCAAAACCAGCGCTTTGAGGCCACGAGTTGGTGGCCGGGCCATGGCTGGCTCATCTTGCGCGGGCGTGCCGGCTTGGATGACCGGGCTTTAGACGAAATGCGCGAAGCCGGTTGGAAGCATCTAGAGCGCCTGGGCGAGCACTATGAGGGGCCTAACGACCCCACGCTCGTCTTCTTTAGCGTCGAGGATCCCGAGGCTTTTATCTGCAATCACGACGAATGGGTGCCGGTCGAGCTCTAGCCAGCTGGCTCATCCTAACAACTTGGTTTTCGCATGGGCGGGCCCCGTATTGCCCGGCGCCGTTAGGAGCGCCGGTCAATACGGGGCCCGCTCCATTTGTCAATTCCTTCAAGCGAATGTGTCGGGAATGTTTCAATGCATGAATATGTAAACCATTTACGTGTTAATGCATCTTTTGGTGCTAAAGTTTCAACCCACTTCATAACGACCGCTGCGAAATGCGCATCGGTGCATAAATCGCAGACAAGGAGTCTGATATGTCTTTGAAGGTTGGAATCGTCGGCGCGGCTGGATATGCCGGAGCTGAGCTCATTCGCCTCGTGCTCGGTCATCCCGAGTTTGAACTTGTCGCCATTACGTCCAACGCCGATGCCGGCCAGCCGTTGTCTGCGGTGTACCCGAGCTTCACCGGCGTAAGCGATCTTGTCTTCACGACGCATGATGCCCCCGAGCTCAAGAACTGCGACGCGGTATTTTTGGCCGTGCCGCACACGGCTGCCATGGCTCAGGTGCCCGCCCTGCTTGCCGCGGGAGTCTCCTGCATTGACCTCTCGGCCGACTATCGCCTGAGCGATCCGGCCACCTTTGAGGCCTGGTATGCCGCCGAGCATACGAGCCCCGAGTTGCTCAAGACCCGCGCTTTTGGCCTGCCCGAGCTGTTCTGTCAGGACTTAGAGACCGCTGCTTCCAGCCATGCCGCCGGAAAGCCCGTTTTGGTCGCCTGCGCCGGCTGCTATCCCACCGCAACGAGTCTTGCTGCTGCTCCTGCCGTGCGTGCGGGCTGGGTGGCAGAGAACGGTCCCGTGATTGTCGATGCCATCAGCGGTGTGACGGGTGCCGGTAAGTCCTGTAACGCTCGCACCCATTTTTGTAGCGCAGACGAGAACCTGGAGGCCTATGGCGTAGGCAAGCATCGCCACACGCCCGAGATTGAGCAAATCCTTGGCCTGACCGATCGCGTCGTCTTTACCCCGCACCTGGCACCGCTCAAGCGCGGCCTGCTTTCCACGGTGACGATGCCGCTCGCGCCGCAGGCCATCGACTCCTTGGCTCTTGAGGACGTTGTCGACTATTACAAGCAGTTCTATGCCGGTCACACCTTTGTGCGCGTGCTCGATGCCAACCAACAGCCCAAGACGGCTTCGGTCGTCGGCACCAACGCCGCCCAGATCGGCCTCGCGCTCAACAAGCGCGCGGGCGTGCTGGTGGCGACGGGCGCCATCGACAATCTGTGCAAGGGCGCTGCGGGCCAAGCAGTCCAGTGCGCCAATATCGTCTTTGGCTTTGACGAGCGACGAGGCTTGCCCACAGTGGCGTGCCCGGTGTAGCACATTCGATTGTTAACGATTTGGTAGTCGGGCATCGAGTGGGGCGCCACTCTTAAGCTGGTCTCATGATCACGACTGGCATGGCGCACCAACCGATGTCCGTTTTTTGTTTGACATAAGGAGTCATAAAGACGATGAATACCGAGCTGTTTGATATCAAGATTCGCGCCGTCGAGGGTGGCGTTACGGCTGCGGCTGGTTTTAAGGCTGCAGGCATCCACGCTGGGTTCCGCAAGAACCCCGAGCGTCTGGATTACGCGCTCGTCGTGCCCGATAAACCCTGTCCCGGTGCCGGCGTGTTTACCACCAATCGCTTTTGCGCGGCGCCCGTGCAGGTGAGCCGTGCCAACCTGGGCGGTGCCGACAAGGGCTACGGAATCATCGCCGGCGTTTCGGTTAACTCTGGCAATGCTAACGCCGCCACGGGTGAGACCGGCCTTGCATGCGCGCGCGAGACGTGCAGCATCGCATCGCAGGTCATCGGCTGCGAGCCCCAACAGATTCTGGTTGCCTCCACGGGTGTGATTGGCCAGATTCTGCCGACCGACACGTTTGAGACCGCCATTCCTGCTGCCTACGAGGCGCTCTCCGCCCACGGTGGCGCCGATGCCGCTCGCGCCATCATGACGACCGACACGCACTCCAAGGAGTACGCCGTGTCCTACGTCAGTGAGGCTGCGGGTCATGCGGGCAACGCCTATACGGTGGGCGGCATGTGCAAGGGCTCGGGCATGATCATGCCCAACATGGCCACCATGATCGCAGTTATCACCACCGATGCCCCCGTCGAGCCTGCGGCACTTCATGCCCTGCTGCTCTCGACCGTCAAACAGACCTTTAACAAGGTAACGGTCGATTCCGACACCTCGACCAACGACACCTGCATCATGCTTGCCTCCGGCGCCGCTGCCGCAGATGCCGAGCCTATCGTCGAGGGCTCTGATGCCTTTGACGAGTTGACATTTGCCGTGCACGAGGTGTGCGAGAGCCTGGCGCGCAATATCGCCGCCGATGGTGAGGGCGCATCCAAGCTTGTTACGGTCAACGTTACCGGCGCTGTGAACGACGAGGAGGCCGATATCGCCGCCCGTGCCGTTGCCAACTCGCCGCTCGTTAAGACCTGCATCGCCGGCCACGACTGCAACTGGGGCCGCGTTGCTATGGCGCTCGGTAAGTGCGGCGTAAAGTTTAATCAGGAAGACGTTTCCATCGACATGATGGGCATGCCTGTCTGTCGCGACGGTCTGACTGTTCCCTTTGACGAGGACGAGGCTCTACGACGTTTCGAGGCGCCAGAGATCGTGATCTCGGCCGACCTGGGCGCAGGCGACGCGGCAACGACCGTGTGGACCTGCGACCTCACGCATGAGTACATCTCCATCAACGGCGACTACCGTTCCTAGATTCCGGGCACGCTGCGCATCTTGCCGCGATTGCGGACAGCGGAGCACGGCGCGATAATGATACGAAAGACGAGGCAGATTATGAAATTCGCACGCGATTGTCGTTCGAGCGAATCCAACGAAGCAACCGCGCAGCTGCTGTTCGAAGCGCTGCCGTGGATTAAGAACCTGACCGGCAAGACGGTTGTTATCAAATATGGCGGAGCCGCCATGGTTGATGAGCAGCTGCGCCGCGACGTGATGAGCGACATCGTTTTGCTCAAGATCATCGGTATGCGCCCCGTCATCGTGCACGGCGGCGGCAAGGCTATCAACGAGGCGCTGAGCCATTACGATATTCCCGTCGAGTTTAAGAACGGCCAGCGCGTGACCACGCCGGCGACTATGGATATCGTGCGCGAGGTGCTGGGCGGCAAGGTTAACCAGGAGCTGGTTGCTGCCATCAACCACCACGGCAACCTGGCCGTGGGCGTGTCGGGCAGCGATGCCGGCACGCTCATCGCCGAGCCGTTCGACCCCGAGCTCGGTCGCGTGGGCAAAGTGACGCACGTCAACACCGACTATATCGAGCGCTTACTCGATAGCGAGTACATCCCCGTCATCGCTACCGTCGCGGCGGGGGAGGACGGCGGTTTCTTCAACATCAACGCCGATACCGCCGCCGGTGCCGTTGCTGCGGCGCTCCACGCGCATAAGGCGATCTTTTTGACCGATGTCGATGGCCTGTACAAGGACTTTAGCGACAAGGACTCGCTTATCTCCAACCTAACGCTCGACGAGGTTAACGAGATGCTCTACGGCGGCGAGGTCGATAAGGGCATGATTCCCAAACTGCGCGCGGCCGTCGATGCGCTTGCCGGCGGCGTATTTCGTGCTCACATCATCAACGGCACCACGCCGCATTCGCTGCTGCTGGAGCTGCTGACCGATGCCGGCGTCGGTACCGTGATCCATTCCACCGAGACGGCTTACGAGTTCGATACGCATCCGCATCCGCTTTCGACGTTTGCTGCGCGTCTGACCGAGAACCTCGACGAGGTCGAGAAGCTTCAGACGGTCTAGCTGACCCGCAGCCGCCCCATTCCTGCATCCATAGCCCCGCGCCGTCCGGCGCTCAACGAAAGGCATCCCATGTCACTTGCAGCTCAGCAATCGCTTGAATCCCATTACGTTATGCATACCTTTGGCCGCTCTCCGGTCGAGTTTGTCGAGGGCCACGGCATGAAGCTCACCGGCGACGATGGCCGTGAGTACCTCGACTTTCTTGCCGGCATCGGCGTGTGCAGCCTAGGTCATGGCAACCTGGCTGTGCTCTCGGCGCTCGAGGCGCAGACCAAAAAGCTCATGCATGTCTCCAATTACTTTTACATCGAGCAGCGCGGACAGGTCGCGGCGCTGCTGTCCAAGCTTGCTAACGACGACGTAGATGGTGCGCGCGTGCTTGCCGATGCCATTGCCGCCGGCGATGAGACCACGGCAGCTGCTCTTGGTGCCCCGGCTGCGGGCGAGCAGGTGTGGGAGACGTTCTTTGCCAATTCCGGCGCCGAGGCCAACGAGGGCTCGATGAAGCTCGCGCGCCTGTACGCCAAGCGTGCCGGTAATGGCGGCAACACCATCGTGTGCATGCGCGGCGGCTTCCACGGCCGTACGCTCGAGACCATTGCCGCCACCATGCAGGATTGGCTGCAGGACAGCTTCCGCCCGCTGCCGGGTGGCTTTGTGGCCTGCACGCCCAACGATGTCGATGAACTGCGTGCGATCTTTAAGCAGCTGGGCAGTGAAATATGCGCTGTAATGCTCGAACCGATCCAGGGTGAGAGTGGCGTGCACCCTATGACCGAGGAGTTTATGGCGGCAGCGCGCGACCTGGCACACGAAGTGGGCGCCGTGCTTATCGCCGACGAGGTCCAGTGCGGCATCTTCCGCTCCGGCAAGCCATTTGCGTTCCAAACCTATGACGTGGAGCCCGACATCATGAGCCTTGCCAAGGGCATTGCCGACGGCGTGCCCATGGGTGCCGTCGTGGCAAAGAAGGAGATTGCCGACGTGTTTAAGCCGGGCGACCACGGCTCGACCTTTGGCGGTAGCTGCTTGGCCATCGCGGCGTGTGCCGCGACGCTCTCCGCGCTTGTGCGCGGCGATTATGCCGAGCATGCTGCCAAGGTGGGTGCCTATATGGAGCAGGCGCTGGCTAAGCTTCCGCATGTGGTAGAGGTGCGTGGCCGTGGCCTGATGCTCGGCTGTGATTTGGATGATGCCGCGGGCGACGCACATGATATTGTTGCCCGCGCGCTGGCCGCCGGTGCCGTGATTAACGCTACGGGTGCTCATACGCTGCGTTTCTTGCCGCCGCTCGTCTGCGAGGAAGTCGACGTGGACAGTCTGATCGAGATTCTGTCGGGTGTCTTGGGCTAACGCGGCGCAATAACTCAATTTGGACCGGGTTCCGGACTGCGGACGTGCCCTATGCGGCATGATTCAGCGGTCTGGAGCCCGTTTTGCCTTAGATTTGCTAAGGCAGGGAGACCTGCTGGTCAAACAACATCAAATATGAGTAGTGTTACCGATTTGGTAGCAGCAATTTTGGACTAATAAGGCCAGATGGCAAGTCGAAATGGCGATGAATGCACGATTTTGATCCAACTGTTAGTCCTAATAATGGACATATGCTGCGTAACTTAAGCAAATACTATCTTTTTATATGTTGCAAACAAAGTAGCAGTACTCATTTTCGCCATTTTTTGGCCACGGCCTTTGTGACAGACGTGCTGGTGGGTTCGAATCCTTCTGCAATGGGCCCAAACAAAAACGGTCCCCTTGCGAGGACCGTTTCCAATTCTGTGGTGGGCGATGAGGGATGTCCGCGTGCGGCTGGCGCCGCCCGCTCTCGCTTCGGGCCTACGGCCCTCGCGTGCTGCGCTGGAAAACGCTTCGCGTTTCCTCAGCTCCGCACCCTGGCGGGTTCGAATCCCTCTGCGATGGGCCCAAAAAAGAAAGGCTCCCATTGCTGGGAGCCTAACAATTCAGTGGTGGGCGATGAGGGATTCGAACCCCCAGCCTTGTGCGTGTAAAGCACCTGCGCTAACCGTTGCGCCAATCGCCCGTGCGGAGAGAGTATAGCAAAACAATCGCCTCATTCATCTCATATCCATTAAAGGTAACTGGCACGTGTCACAGCGGAGCTGATTCAGTTGAGATTGCCTGAACATTCCGCCCCTCTTTACGCCCTCGGGTATACTCAAAAGCTACTGATTCGATTTGATGCCCAGCAACAGCAGAGGGGATAGTATATGTGCGGTTTTGTCGGTTTTGTCGGTGGGACGGATAACCAATCCGAGGTGCTCACCAAGATGATGGACCGCATCGTCCATCGCGGTCCCGACATGGGCGGTCAGTTTATCGACGGCCGCGTTGCCCTCGGCTTCCGCCGCCTGTCGATCCTCGACCTGACCGAGGCCGGCGCCCAGCCCATGGCCAATGAGGACGGCAGCGTCGTCATTGTCTTCAACGGCGAGATCTACAACTTCCAAGAACTCCGTTCCGAGCTCGAGGCCAAGGGCTACAAGTTCCACTGCGGCGCCGACACCGAGAGTCTCCTGCACGGCTACGAGGAGTGGGGCGAGGCCGTCCTCGATCGCCTGCGCGGTATGTACGCCTTCGTCATCTGGGACAAAAAGAAGAACAAGCTTTTTGGCGCCCGCGACATCTTTGGCATCAAGCCGCTCTACTACTATCCCATGGCCGATGCGGGCGACGGCGCTCCGGGCGTGCTCTTTGGTTCCGAGATCAAGAGCTTCCTGGACTACCCGCACTTCCACAAGGCGGTCAACAAAAAGGCCCTGCGTCCGTACATGACGCTGCAGTATTCGGCAACCGAGGAGACCTTCTTCGAGGGTGTCTACAAGCTGCCGCCGGCGCACTACTTTACCGTCGATATCCCGACCGGCAAGATGAACATCGAGCGCTACTGGGATTGCGATTACTCTGCCGTCGAGAAGCCGTTCGAGGAGTACGTCGACGAGCTGGACGAGGTCGTGCACGAGAGCGTCGAGGCCCATCGCATCGCCGACGTCAAGGTCGCGTCGTTCCTCTCCGGTGGCGTCGACTCCAGCTACATTGCCGCTTGCCTCATGCCCGACAAGACCTTCTCGGTGGGCTTTGACTACAAGAACTTCAACGAGACCAACTACGCCAAGGAGCTTTCCGATAAGCTCGGCGTCGAGAACGTTCGCAAGATGATTACCGCCGACGAGTTCTTCGGTGCGCTCGAGGACATCCAGTATCACATGGACGAGCCGCAGTCCAACCTGTCTTCCGTGCCGCTGTGGTTCTTGGCCGAGATGGCCCGCAAGGACGTCACCGTGGTGCTTTCGGGCGAAGGCGCCGACGAACTCTTTGGCGGCTACGCCTACTACGAGGATACGGTCCCGGTGCGCAAGTACAAAAAGATGGTGCCGCTGCCCATCCGTCGCGCGCTCGGTAACCTGGCGCTGCATATGCCGTACTTCAAGGGACATAACTTCCTGGTCAAGGGTGCCGAGATCCCCGAGAAGTCGTTCCTGGGACAGGCTCTGGTATGGCCGGAGCGCGAGGTCGACGGCGTGCTCAAGCCCGAGTACAACACCGGCGACGGCGCCTTCGAGCTTGCCGCTCCCATCTATGCGCGCGTGAAGGGTCAGCCCGAGCTGGTCAAGAAGCAGTACCTGGACATGAACATGTGGCTCCCGGGCGACATTCTGCTCAAGGCCGACAAGATGTGCATGGCACACTCACTGGAGCTGCGCGTGCCCTTCCTGGACCGCAAAGTCATGGAGTTCGCCGAGCACATTCCCGACCGCTACCGCATCAACGAGAACGGCAACAAACAGGTACTCCGCCACGCTGCCAACAAGTCGCTGCCCGATGAGTGGGCCACCCGTCCCAAGGTGGGCTTCCCGGTGCCGATTGTCTACTGGCTGCGCGAGCAAAAGTGGTACGACTATGTCAAGGAGTACTTCACCGCGCCGTGGGCAAGCGAGTTCTTCAATACCGACGAGCTCATGCACCTGCTCGATCTGCACTTTGCGGGCAAGGGCGATTTCCAGCGCAAGATCTATACGCCGCTCGTGTTCCTAGTGTGGTACAAGCGCTTCTTTATCGACGAGGGCCAGCCTTCTGTTCAGGCTGCCTAGTCTCGGCCTACGAATGCCTGCGCGTAACGGCTCCTCCGGGAGCCGTTTTTGCGTGGGTGCGTTTCAGTTACTATAAAACCGTCCCTGCCAAATGGCTGAGAAAGGTGAAAGATGCACCATTCGGATTCCGCGACCGTGACCACGGTCGATACGCTTGCCAAGCTTCTCGATGTGTGCGGCGAGCTGCGCGCATCAGAGCAGGTTGACGAGCGTGCCGTGACCGGCTGCTCGTTTGATTCGCGCGCGGTCTCGGCAGGTGACGTATTCTTTTGCAAAGGTGCTGCCTTTAAGCCCGCGTTTTTGAGCATGGCGCTCGATGCGGGCGCCGTCGCATTTGTGTGCGAGGAGTCGCTGGTCGAGTCTCTGGAGCCGCTGGCGAAGGAGAGCGGTGCTGCGATGCTGGTTGTTGATAGTGTTCGCACGGCCATGGCCCTGTTGCCGCCGGAGATCTACGACCGTCCCGACCACGACGTCAAGATCGTGGGCATCACCGGCACTAAGGGAAAGACCACGGCCGCTTTTATGCTCCAGTCCATCATCAAGGCGGCGGGCGAGTCCTGCGGCATGATCGGCTCGGTGAGTACCGACGATGGTATCGAGTGCTACGAGAGCACCAACACCACGCCCGAGGCCCCCGAGGTTTGGCGCCATATCGCCAACTGCCGCACGTCCGGTCGCCAGTCCATGGTCATGGAGGTCTCGAGCCAGGCGCTCAAGTACCAACGCGTCGAGAATCTGCCGTTTGACGTGGCGTGCTTCCTCAACATCGGCCGCGACCACATCTCGCCGATCGAACACCCCACGTTTGAGGATTATTTTGAGAGCAAGCTTAGGATCTTTGACCAGGCAAAGACCGCCGTGGTGAATCTGGGCACCGATGAGGTTGACCGTGTGCTAGAGGCAGCGTCGACGGCCGAGCGCTTGGTGACCGTTGGCGTCGAGCATCCCGAGGCAAGCCTGTGGGCGAGCGATGTCCGCATGCTCGGCTTTAACATCGAGTTCAACTTGCACGGCATGAGCGCCGACGAGCCCGAGGCGGGGGAGAAGGTCCTGCTGGGTATCGCGGGCGACTTTAACGTGGAAAACGCGCTGGTCGCTATCGCCGCTGCGCGCGAGATCGGCATCGGTATCGAGGCTATCAAGAAGGGCCTCTCCAAACTGCGTGTGCCGGGCCGCATGGAGGTCGTGGAGTCGAAGGACGGCCGCGTGATCTGCGTCGTTGACTATGCGCACAACCAGCTTTCGTTCCGTTCGCTTTTCTCGTCGGTCAAGCGCGCGTTTCCCGCTAGCCCCGTCATTGCGCTGTTTGGCGCTGCCGGTGGCAAGGCACAGGAGCGCCGCGAGCAGCTTCCGCGCGAGGCCGCACCATATTCCGACCTGATGATCTTTGCCAACGAGGACCCGGCTCACGAGGACCCGATGAAGGTCTGTCGCGAGCTTGCCGAGCATGTTCCCGACGATACGCCGAACAAGATCATCCTCGACCGCGAAGCCGCCGTGCATGCGGCGTTCAAGGCGGCGCGCGAGGAGTACGTCAACCCCGATGCTCCCACCATTGTCTTGCTGCTGGCAAAGGGTGACGAGGAGCTCATGCACGTGGGCGACGAGTTCGTGCCCATCGAGAGCGACCTTTCGCTGACCAATCGCCTGATCGATGTTACCCAGTTTGACTAATGAACCATGATGGCGGCGGCGCCCTGAGTGCGCTGTCGCCATAAGCGTGCTCCCTCAATCAAAACATGCCGTCCAAGTCCAAACCCTTCTACGTAAACGGAGTAACCATGTCCCACAACACCCTGCCGACCGTTGCCGAGCTTTCGGGCGAGATGCGCGAGCGCTTGGCCAAGGTCAAGTACGTCTTTACCGACCTGGATGCCACGATGCTCGCACCCGGCTCGTGCGTGCTGCGCGACAACGACGGCAACCCCTCGACCAAACTCGTCGAGGCCGTCGTGGCGCTCGCTCGCGCTGGTATTCAGGTGGTTCCCACCTCGGGCCGCAACCGTACCATGATCCACGAGGACGCGCGCGTGCTCGGCCTCAACTCCTACATTGGTGAGATGGGCGGCCTGGTTATGTACGACCTCAAGGCCAACGATTGGGAGTATCTGACCGGCGACATGCCTTACGACCCCTCTTGCGGCCTTACTCCGCACCAGGTGATCGAGCAGACCGGCGTGTGCGAGAAGATCCTCGCCCGCTGGCCGCACAAGATCGAGTATCACAACGACATGTCGACCGGCTACAAATACCGTGAGGTCACCGTCGGCATGCGCGGCGATGTGCCCGACGATGAGGCCCAGGCCATCCTGGACGAGGCCGGCTGCGGTCTGATCTGGGCTTGCAACGGCCATCTGACTCACCTGTCCAAGCCGACGACGCTCGAGCTCGATCGCGTCGAGGACGGTCGCGCATTCAACATCAACCCCGCGGGCCTCAACAAAGGCGTCGCCATTGCGCGCTTCTGCGAGCACCTAGGGATCGAGCGCGAGGAGACGCTCGCGCTCGGCGATTCCGAGTCCGACTTCTACATGGCCGATCACGTGGGCACGTTCTGCCTGGTCGAGAATGGCCTGACGAGCGCCGGCGCGCCCGAGTTCCTGGCTGCTTGCGAGAACGCTTTCGTTACGCGCGGCAAAATTGTCGACGGTTGGGCGGCGACGGCAGAGCTGCTGGTCGCGGCGCGTTCGTAGCGCGGCGCCGCCGCACTTGGACATGTCTTTTCGAGAGAGACTGGTGAGGTAATGTCCGATATCGAGAATCCGGCAGGCGACACGCGCCCGATTGGCGTGTTCGATTCTGGTTTGGGCGGTCTGACGGTTGCGCGCGCCATCGCGACGGCGCTGCCGCACGAGTCCGTCTACTACTTTGGCGACACCAAGCGCTGCCCCTACGGCACGCGCACCGAGGATGAGGTGCGCTCGTTTGCGTTGCAGGCGGGTCGTTGGCTTTCGAAGCACGACGTCAAGATTATGGTCATCGCCTGCAACACGGCGACCGCTGCGGCCTTGCGTCTGGCCCAGCAGGTGCTCGACGTTCCCGTGATCGGCGTGATCGCGCCGGGTGCCCGTGCGGCAATCAACAGCACCCGCTCGCGTCGTGTGGGCGTGCTCGCCACCAACCTCACCATTCGCTCGGGCGCCTACACGCGCGCCATTCAGGATCTAGATGCCGGCGTCGATGTATACGGCTGTCCTGCCTCGAGCTTTGTCGAGGTTGTCGAACACGAGCTCGCCTCGGGTGCACATCTGCAGGAACAGTGGCTTGAGAACGAGGACATCTTCGATACGCCTGCCGTGCGTGCGCTGGTGGGTGCCACGGTTGAGCCGCTGCGCGACCACGGTATCGATACCGTGGTGCTCGGCTGTACGCATTTTCCGCTGTTGGTGGGACCTATCCGGCATGCGCTGGGGCCTGGGGTGCGCGTCGTGAGTTCCGCCGAGGAGACCACGCGCGAGCTGACCGATATCCTCACGCGCCGCGAGCAGCTGGCGGGCGACGCCGCCGAGCCGCAGCATCGTTTTGCCACGACGGCCGATAACATTGCCGAGTTTGCGGTGGCGGGCAGCTTTATCTTTGGTCAGCCGCTCAAGAGCATCGAACACATCGATATCGATGAGCTGAAATAGATGTAAGGCAGCCGCCAAAGCCTTCGCCACATCTTTTGCCGAAAGGATATTTCTATGGAGTACATGCAGGTCAACCGCGCCAACGGTCGCGCCGCCAACGAGTTGCGCCCCGTTAAGCTCACCCGTGGCGTCATGAAGCACGCCCACGGCTCGTGCCTGGCCGAGTTCGGCGACACGCGCGTGCTGTGCGCCGCCACTATCGAGGAGGGCGTGCCGGGCTGGCGAAAGGGAGCTAAGGCCGGCTGGGTGACCGCGGAATACGCCATGCTGCCGGCGTCGACCGGCAAGCGCTGCAAGCGCGAGCACGCCAACCGCAAGGGTCGCTCCATGGAGATCGAGCGCCTCATTGGCCGCAGCCTGCGTACCGTCGTCAACATGAAGGCGCTCGGCGAGTACACCGTCACCGTCGACTGCGATGTGATTCAGGCCGATGGCGGCACGCGTACAGCGAGCATCACCGGCGCCTGGGTGGCGCTGCACGACGCCCTCGCCATGTGGGTCGAGGCGGGCAAGATCGATCGCATCCCGCTTACCGGCCAGGTGGCTGCCATCTCCATGGGCGTTGTCGACGGCAATACGCTGCTTGACCTCGATTATTCCGAGGACAGCCATGCCGAGGTCGACATGAACCTCGTCGCCACCGACACCGGTGAGATGATCGAGCTCCAGGGTACCGGCGAGCAGGCGCCCTTCGACCGCAAGCGCCTCAACGCCCTGCTCGACCTGGGCGACAAGGGTATCGCCGAGCTCATCGAGCTTCAGCGCCAAGCCCTCGCCTAACCTGCCAAAAAGGGACAGGTTTATTTTGGTAGGTTTTATCTGCGGAGACGTCTAGGCACAAGACAGCCGTTGATTGAGAGGGGAGAGGCAGAGGCCCTCGTCGCCCTCGGCGCGGCATTGCTATAGAGACAAGGAGACCACTCATGGCACTTGAGAAGATCGACATCGACACCCTCGACCCGGCGGCGACCATCGTCGTGGCAACGGGCAACGCCCATAAGCTCACCGAGATCGAGGCCATTTTGGGCAAGGTTATGCCCGAGGTGCGCTTTGTGGCACTCGGCCAGCTGGGCGATTTTGAGGATCCCGAGGAAAACGGCACGACGTTTTTGGAGAACGCCATCATCAAGGCGCAGGCTGCGGTTCAGGAGACGGGCCTTATGGCCATTGCCGACGATTCGGGCTTGGTCGTCGACGCGCTGGACGGTGAGCCCGGTGTGTATAGCGCGCGCTATGCGGGCGTGCACGGAGACGATGCCGCCAACAACGCCAAGCTTCTCGTGAATCTGGAGGGCGTGGCCGACGAGGACCGCACTGCGCGCTTTATGAGCGTCGTCGCGCTCATCGACACGGACGGTTTGGTCACCTATGGCGAGGGCGCCTGCGAGGGCGTTATCGCGCACGAGGGCCGCGGCGATCACGGCTTTGGCTACGACCCGCTGTTCCTGCCGGTCGACACGCCGGGCAAGACCATGGCCGAGCTGACGGCGGACGAGAAGAACGCCATCAGCCATCGTTTCCACGCGCTCGAGCATCTGTCCGCCAAGCTGACGGGCGAGGAGTAGGCCGTGCGTGCGGTGGTGCAGCGCGTACTCAACGCCGGCGTGACGGTCGACGGCGAGTGCGTGGGCCGCATTGGACGCGGCTACCTGGTGCTGCTGGGTGTGGGCCATGGCGATACGCGTGCCGAGGCCGACAAGCTGTGGAGCAAGCTCCGCGGGCTGCGTATCAACGAGGACGAGAACGGCAAGACCAACTTGGCGCTTGCCGATGTCGACGGCGAGGTGCTCGTGGTGTCGCAGTTCACGCTGTTCGCCGACTGCCGCCACGGTCGCCGCCCATCGTTTACGGATGCCGGCGCCCCCGATGTCGCCAACGAGCTCTACGAGTACTTCCTGACGCTTGTGCACGAGGACGTTGAGCATGTGGCGCACGGTATCTTTGGCGCCGACATGAAAGTCGATCTTGTCAACGACGGTCCGTTCACCATCGTCTTGGACACCGATAGTCTGTAAGTAGTCAATTTGGGACCGGGCTTTTTAAGCTACTTGCGTATGACGGCAGCAGGGTGCTATAGTATTAGAGTTTTGTCTATCTTAGGGGTATTATCCCCTTTTTGAATTGCACCTTCTGGAGGCCCTGTTCATGGAAGAGATGGAAGTCAATCACGTCGACGACATCCACGAGAAGCTGACCGATATGGTGGGCGATCGCGTCAAGGTTAAGGCCAACATGGGCCGCACCCGCGTTGTCGAGCGCATGGGCACCATCAAGAGCGTCCACCCCGCCGTCTTCATTGTCGAGGTCGACGAGCGCCGTGGCCGTAAGTCGCGTCAGTCCTACCAGTATATCGATGTCCTCACCGGTCAGGTCGAGCTGTTCGACCCCGAGAGCGGCGAGCATATCTTTACCCCGCTCGGCAATCAGCTCGAGGAGCACTAACGGTGACCGATCGGTCCCTGACTCTTTCCGCGCCGGCGAAGATTAACCTCTACCTGGGGGTTCATGCCGAGCGCGATGACCGCGGCTACCACAGGGTCGATTCCCTGATGGCAGCCGTCGGTCTTTCCGATACCGTGACGGTCACGCCGGCGCAGGCGCTGACCGTTCAGACGGTTCCGGCATCAGATTTTCCCATGCAAAAGAATACGGCGTATCGGGCTGCGGTTGCTATGGCCGATCATTATGGTCGCGAGGCAAACATCTGCGTGACGATTGAGAAGCGCATTCCATTGTGCGCCGGCTTGGGCGGCCCCTCGACGGATGCGGCCGCGGTCATTGTCGCCTTGGCGGAGCTCTGGGGCATTGATCGCACCGACCCAGCGCTCGACGACATTGCGCGGGGCATTGGTGCTGACGTCCCGTTCTTTTTGCACGCGAGTCCTGCGTTCTACGTAGGTGGGGGAGACGTGCTGGCAACTGAGTACCCCGCGCTGCCCGCAACGCCCGTCGTGTTGGTCAAGCCGCGCGAGGCAAGTGTTTCGACAATTGAAGCCTATCGACGTTTTGACGAGGCCCCGGTGCCTGTGGACAAGCCCGGCGCGATAGCTTCTGCCTTGCGTGCTGGTGATGCCGAGACGGCATATGCACTCATCCCTAACAACTTGGGTGTCATTTCCGCACAGATGGAGCCGCAGATTCAAACGGTCCTCGACTGGCTGCATAAACAGGATGGCACCGTTGCTGTAGATGTGTGCGGATCGGGTGCCTGCTCGTTTGCCATTTGCGACACCGCCGTCACGGCCGAAAGGCTTGCCGACGCTGCCCAGCAAAACGGCTGGTGGTCCTGCGCGACGCAGTTCATTCCCAACACGGTTCGCGTCGAAGTGCCAAAGAAGTAAAAATTTCTCTAGCATGCGGCGGAAATCTTTGTTACTATAGTCGAGCTAACGGGTTGTGGCTCAGTTTGGTAGAGCACTGCGTTCGGGACGCAGGGGTCGCTGGTTCAAATCCAGTCAACCCGACCAGAGCATGAGGAGGGACCGCTTCTTGCGGTCCCTTTTTTTAGCTAGTGTTGTGATACCGCGATACCCGCGGTATACTCATTCGAGCTTGTCTCGCTGTATTGTGGAGGTCTACATGTTTGGACTGAGGGCTCCTGAGCTCATCATTATTCTCGTCGTTGTCCTGATTATCTTCGGGCCCAAGAACCTGCCGAAGCTCGGCAAGTCCCTCGGCTCTACCGTCAAGAATATCCGTGAGGGTATGGAGGGCGACGATAAGGCCGAGACCAAGCAGGCCGAGGAGGTCGTGGTCGAGCAGTCCGAGGAGGACAAGGAGATCGCTGAGCTCGAGGCCAAGCTCGCTGCTGCCAAGAAGAAGCAGGCAGAGGACAGCGACGCGGACGCAGAGTAGTCCCATCCCTTTGGGGTGAGCACCTGACCGGCTTGCCCGCAGGCTAGCCGGTCTTTTTCGTTTTGTTGACAGTTGATTGTTTGATCAGAGTTGGGGAGATATCCGTATGGACGCAAGCCAGATCGTACTGACCGCTGAGGGCCGCCAGAAGCTCGTCGAGGAGCTCGCTTGGCGTGAGGGCGATTACGCCAAGGAGATCGTCGAGGACATCAAGGAAGCCCGCGCGTTCGGCGACCTTTCGGAGAACTCCGAGTACGACGCCGCTAAGGACAAGCAGGCCCAGAACGCCGCTCGTATTGCCGAGATCCAGGCCATCCTCGCCAACGCTCAGGTTGCTGCCACCACGGGCGACCTGACCGTCTCCATCGGTTCCACCGTTTCGCTGATTGATCCCAACGGCGAGGTCATGGAAGTCACGCTCGTCGGTACCACCGAGACCAACTCGCTCGAGCACAAGATTTCCAACGAGTCTCCGGTCGGTCACGCCATCATTGGTCACGGCGAGGGCGACTCCGTCGAGGTCGTTACGCCTTCCGGCAAGACTCGCGTCTACACCATCGCCAAGATTGCACGCTAGACCACGGTCCCGCGTAAAGGTATGTTTTCGCTCCCTGGGACCGAATCCTGGGGAGCGTTTTAGTTTGAGGAGCTAACTTATGGCAGAGAACCAGAACGCCGCAGATCAGGCATCGACGCTCAACGACGAGCGCGCCACCCGCCTGGCCAAGCGCGCCGCCCTGTTCGAGGCGGGCCAGAACCCCTATCCCGAGCACTCTGAGCTTGAGGACTACGTTGCCGATATCGAGGCTAAGTATGCCGAGCTTGCCGATGGCGAGGACACCGAGGACGTCGTGAAGATCGCCGGCCGTGTGGTCGCCAAGCGCGGTCAGGGCAAGATCATGTTCATCGTCGTGCGCGATGCGACTGCCGAGATTCAGCTGTTCTGCCGCATCAACGACATGGACGAGGCTGCCTGGAATACGCTCAAGTCCCTCGACCTGGGCGACATCCTGGGCGTGACCGGCGTGGTTGTGCGCACCCAGCGCGGTCAGCTTTCCGTTGCCCCTAAGAGCGCGACCCTGCTTGCCAAGGCCGTTCGTCCGCTGCCCGAGAAGTTCCACGGTCTTTCCGACAAGGAGACCCGCTATCGCCAGCGCTATGTTGACCTGATCGCCAACGACGACGTTCGCGAGACGTTCCGTAAGCGTTCGCAGATTCTCTCCACCTTCCGTCGCTTTATGGAGTCCGACGGCTACATGGAGGTCGAGACCCCCATCCTGCAGACCATCCAGGGCGGCGCTACTGCCAAGCCGTTCATTACCCACTTCAACGCGCTCGATCAGGAGTGCTACCTGCGCATTGCTACCGAGCTGCACCTCAAGCGCTGCATCGTCGGCGGTTTTGAGCGCGTGTTCGAGATCGGCCGTATCTTCCGTAACGAGGGCATGGACCTTACCCACAACCCCGAGTTCACCACGATGGAGGCCTATCGTGCCTTCTCCGACCTCGAGGGCATGAAGGCGCTCGCCCAGGGTGTCATTAAGGCGGCTAACAAGGCCATCGGCAACCCCGAGGTCATCGAGTACCAGGGCCAGACCATCGACCTTTCTGGTGAGTGGGCCAGCCGTCCCATGACCGACATCGTTTCCGACGTGCTCGGCAAGCAGGTCACCATCGACACGCCGGTCGAGGAGCTTGCTGCCGCCGCGCGCGAGAAGGGCCTGGAGATTAAGCCCGAGTGGACCGCCGGCAAGATTATCGCCGAGATCTACGATGAGCTGGGCGAGGACACCATTGTCAACCCCACGTTCGTTTGCGATTACCCCATCGAGGTCAGCCCGCTTGCCAAGCGCTTTGAGGACGACCCGCGCCTGACGCACCGCTTTGAGCTGGTTATCGCCGGTCACGAGTACGCCAACGCGTTCTCCGAGCTCAACGACCCGGTCGACCAGGCCGAGCGCTTCGCTGCCCAGATGGCCGAGAAGGCCGGCGGCGACGATGAGGCCATGGAGTACGATGAGGATTACGTGCGTGCCCTCGAGTACGGTATGCCTCCCGCGGGCGGCATCGGCATCGGTATCGACCGCGTGGTCATGCTGCTCACCAACCAGGCTTCCATCCGCGACGTGCTGCTGTTCCCGCACATGAAGCCCGAGAAGGGTTTCCAGTCCGGTGCCGCTGCCGCCAAGGCCGCCGAGGCCGGCAACGCCGCGAGCCCCTTCGTCAAGCCGCTTAAGCCCACGGTTGATTATTCCAAGATTGCCGTTGAGCCGCTGTTTGAGGAGTTCGTCGACTTTGATACCTTCTCCAAGAGCGACTTCCGCGCCGTGAAGGTCAAGGCATGCGAGGCCGTCAAGAAGTCCAAGAAGCTGCTGAACTTTACGCTCGATGACGGCACCGGCACCGACCGCACCATCCTCTCCGGCATTCACGATTATTACGAGCCCGAGGACCTGGTCGGCAAGACCCTGCTCGCCATCACCAACCTGCCTCCGCGCAAGATGATGGGCATCCCCAGCTGCGGTATGCTCATCAGCGCCATCCACGAGGAGGAGGGCGAGGAGCGTCTCAACCTGATCCAGCTCGACGCTTCCATCCCCGCCGGCGCAAAGATGTACTAACTAGTTACGCGGTTCTACGAACCGCGTAACGGCTCGACGCTGCGCGGGCCGCATTTGGACAATCTGACGTTCAACTTCAAGGGCGCGACCAGGAGGTCAGCGCCCTTTCGTTTCACGTCACCTTGTCACAAATGCGACCCGCTCGCTGACGTTGCCAACACATCGATGTAGTCATTGGGGACGTTCTTAAACGACTAGTCATTCAAGAACGTCCCCAATGACTACCCAACGACCGCACCGGCGCATTGACGATTTTGCGTCTCCCGTGCCCGACAGCCGTCTCTTTTATGTTTCCTTTAGCCGTCGCTGCCTAGGATGGGGGTTAGTCGATAGGAAGGGAGCATCGGGATGGACGATGCGAGCGAGCGCGCGATCGAAGAGGACATGCTCGATCAGTTTAATTACTTTGATGATGAGGACGAGGAGCCGATCGACCGTCGCGAGCCGGCATCGCTTGACTCATTTGACCTAGTGGGTGAAGGGGCTGATGAGGTTGAGAATGAATCGACGGAACCCCCACAGCCTTCGCGCCCCGACTCGCTGCTTTCGAGAATTTCTTTGCACCACGGTGTCCGTGCCGGCGCGCTCCATATGAAAACTGACTGGCGCCAGATCGTGACGGCAGGCGATGAGCTTGCCGTCGATGCGCCACTTATCGACAAATCATCCATCATTTGCCGCACCGGCATGCTTATGCTCGCGAGCGGAACGGGTGCCTGGCGTGTACGCGATACCATGAATCGCGTCGCCGCCGTGCTCGGTGTCACCATCCACGTTGACTTAAGTCTCCTGTCGTTTGAGTGTACTTGTATTGAAGATGGTCACTGCTTTAACGAAGTCGTCAGCTTGCCCACAACGGGCGTCAATACCCATCGCATTTGGATGATGGAGAGCTTCCTTAAGGAAATCGAGACATATGGCCGTCGTTTTACGGTGCATGAGTATCACGAGATGCTCAAGACCGTTGAGAGTTCAAAACCTGATTACACTTCCTGGCAACAGGGCCTTGCGGCGGCCTGTGCTTGCGGCGCCTTCGTCTTTTTGCTCGGCGGCGGTCCTATCGAGATGGTCTGTGCATTTGTGGGCGCTGGTGTCGGTAACTTTGCTCGCTCCCATATTCTTAAGCAGGGCCTTGGCCAGTTTAGCGCGCTGACGATCGGCGTTGCACTCGCTTGCGTCTCGTATCTGCTGGCATTGCTCGGTCTTGGCCAGGTCATACCGGGGGCAATGTCGCACCAAGAAGGCTATATCGGCGCCATGCTCTTTGTGATCCCCGGCTTTCCTCTCATTACGGCAGGTCTCGACATCGCTAAGCTCGACATGCGAAGCGGCATTGAGCGTCTTTCGTATGCTGTGTCGATTATTGTGATGGCGACGCTCGTAGGTTGGATGGTTGCCGAGTGTGTTGGCCTGGCGCCGGACGACTTTGCGCCGCTCGGCCTTTCGCCGCTTGCCCTTACGCTCTTGCGCGTGCTAATGAGCTTCGTTGGCGTATTCGGCTTCTCAGTGATGTTCAACAGCCCGGTAAAGATGGCAGCGGCGGCAGGGCTCATCGGCGCCGTGTCTAATACCTTGCGCCTTACGCTCGTCGATGCGCCGACGCTGTTTCCCTTCCTGGGTCTGAGCGTGGGTATGCCTCCCGAGGCAGCAGCGTTTATCGGTGCGCTGGTATCGGGCCTGCTCGCGAGCTTAGCCGAAATCAAGCTCACCTACCCACGTATCGCCCTCACGGTGCCATCGATTGTCATTATGGTGCCGGGCTTGTATCTGTATCGCTCGATGTATTACATGTGCACCTTCGACACGGTCAATATGCTCGGCTGGTTTGTGCGTGCAGTGCTCATTGTGGCGTTTCTGCCCGTTGGCCTGGGTGTGGCGAGAACCCTCACCGACCCCCGCTGGCGCCACACCAGCTAATTGGTGCAAATGAAACTGATCCGCAAAACATGAACGTGGATAATCTCCCGTTTTTGGCCTGTTTACGGGCTCAAGACGGGAGATTATCCACGCTCGTGGAATGGGTGTCCGAAAATCCACGCTCGTTGGGCCGATGCAGAGGCACCTGGCAATTCCTTTTTTGTAGACGTTGTCGCGCGGCTACGGGCAGGAAAGGTCCCAACGGTTAACATATACTCCATATGGGTAAAGAGACCAAAGCGCTGCCGCGGGGTGGCGCTTTGCGTTTGAAAAACTAGCTCGTCTAAGAGGAACTAGCATGTTAGACCGTTTTACCGATCGCGCGCGCAAGGTCATGTCCATGGCCAAGCAGGAGGCGCTCGATCTGCACTCAAATAAGGTGGGCACCGAGCACCTGCTGCTCGCGCTTGCCAAGGAGGACGAGGGCATTGCCGCTGAGGCGCTGCGTTCGCTCGACATCTCCTACGATGACATCATGGATACCCTCAAAGAGGTCCAGACCACGGTTCCCGAGCCCAGCGAGGAGACCGAGGCTGCCAAGCTCGCCTTTACGCCGCTCGTCATCAGCGTGATGGAGCGCTCCTTCCGTGTGGCACGCGAGAACAACCAGACCTACGTGTCGACCGAGCACTTGCTGATCGGCATCGTCGAAGAGGGCAACGGCATGGCCATGGACATCCTCATGCGCCTGGGCGTGTCGTCTGCTTCCATTA
Source organism: uncultured Collinsella sp. (assembly GCA_900544875.1). Classification (GTDB taxonomy): domain Bacteria; phylum Actinomycetota; class Coriobacteriia; order Coriobacteriales; family Coriobacteriaceae; genus Collinsella. The sequence goes on from UQWS01000024.1 coordinate 25,395, forward strand.
AAAAGGC
>UQWS01000025.1 GCA_900544875.1 uncultured Collinsella sp.
CAGGTCGGCGGAGGCGTCCACGCGCTCGCCGCGCCTCTCCCTCGGCGCCGTCACGAACCTGTGCGACGCCACCTCGGAGCTCACCGTCGAGGGCGACCTGCCCAGCTCCCTCGCTATCCGCCTGCACGAGGCCCCGCGCTCCAGCATCCTCTGGAGCGTGTCCCGCTCGTGCCTGGTGAGCCTGCCGTAGGCCCTCGGGGCCGCCTTCCCGGCCCCCTTCTTCCTCTTTCCGGACATGCCGTCCTCCGATCTCCCGGGGCCGGCCGGTCCGGCCCTCAGGGTATCGGGTTCCCACATTCATCCGTACATGTACGGATGAATGTGGGAAGTGTTCGGATGAAGTTGCCAATCAAGGTCTTGCTGCACTCCATGGTAGCTCCTTTGCAAGTTTTGCTAATTTTTGCAACTTTTGCTAAAATTTGCAAGTTTTGCTAACGACTGACCAAAGGGCATCGAAGCAGTGACGCTGACATTTTTTACGCAGAAAAATAAGCAGAAATCAATTTATCTGCGTTAAAAAATAGTTGAGAAGAAAAACGACGAGTCCCGGGCGCAATGCCGTTGCGTTCCGGGCCTCGTCGCTTTGCGAAGTATCTAACGATCTCGTTGCCGTGGTACCTAGTCAAACAGGCTTGGCATGTCGTTTTCCTTCATGAGGGCACCGGCAGAAGGCAGGCTCTGCGCGGTGAACTTCTCGGCGGAGACGCCGGCGCCAAGGATCTCCTCGGTTGTGCCGACGGTGGTGACCGAGCGGCCCTTCTTGGCCGTAAAGGCCTGTACGCCCTGCGTGTTGGTAGTCGTCTTGGTCTTGAGCAGCGACGTGTTGAAGTTCATCAAACGATAGTCGCTCGAGACCAGTGCGATGTCGCGATCTTCCTTGAGTACCTGGGCATACAGCAGCTTGCTGCCGCCGTAGATAGCGTTCTTCAGGCGTTTGCGGTTGGTCTTGGTGACGTATCCAGAAAGCGCGACGCGCACCACGCGGCCGTTCTCAAAGACGAACAACACGTCGGCCTTGTAGTCCTCGGGGTCGATGACCCAGATGACACTCTCGTCGGGTTCCATCTCAAGATCGGTCGGCAGGTACGAGCCCAGCTGGGCCGACTTGGTGTCCTCAAATGCCGCAACCTTGCACTTGTACACCTGGCTCTTGTTGGTAAACACGAGCAGCTCGTGCGTGTTGGAGGACGGGAACTCGATAAAGGGTTTGTCGCCGTCCTTGTACTTGAGCGTGGTCGCCTTTTTGAGTACGCGGTCCGTCATCTTCTTAAGGTAGCTATCGCGCGAGAGCATGATGGTAACCGGATATTCCTCGACCTCGGGCTCCAGGCTTACCTCGATGACCTCATGGGGCTCGATCCTGCCCGTGCGGCGCGGCATCACATATTTCTTGTTGACCGCGGCCAGCTCGTCGCTGATGACCTTCTTGATGTTCTCCTCGCTGGAGAGGATCTCCTCAAGCTCGGCAATCTCGCCCTCAAGCTTGGCAATGTCCTTGGTGCGGTTGAGGATGTACTCCTCGTTGATGTTGCGGAGCTTAAGTTCGGCAACAAACTCGGCCTGGGTCTCGTCGATGTCGAAACCCTTCATAAGGTTGGGCACGACCTCGGCCTCGAGCTTGGTGCCACGGATGATGGCGATCGCCTTGTCGATGTCGAGCAAGATGGCCTCGAGGCCGTGCAGCAGGTGCAGACGCTCGGACTTTTTGCCCAGGTCAAAGTTAATGCGGCGCCGCGTGGACTCAATACGCCACTTGACCCACTCGTGCAAGATCTGGCGCACGCCCATAACGCGGGGATAGCCGTCGACCAGCACGTTAAAGTTGCACGAGAACGAATCCTGCAGCGTGGTCGAGCGATAGAGCTTGGCCATGAGCTTGTCGGGGTCGACACCGCGCTTAAGGTCGATGGCGATGCGCAAGCCCGATAGGTCGGTTTCGTCGCGGATGTCAGCGATCTCCTTGACCTTGCCCTCTTTGGAAAGCTTGACGATGCGCTCGATGATGACATCGGTCTTGGTGGTGTAGGGGATCTCGTACACCTCGATGATGCGCTCTTCGGGAATCCAGCGCCAGCGGGAGCGGATTTGGAAGCTGCCAAGGCCGGTCTCGATAATCTTTTCCATCTCCTCGCGGCGGTAGATGATCTCGCCGCCGGTGGAGAAATCGGGCATGGGCATGTACTCGAGCAGGTCGCAGTCGGGATCCTGCAGGTAGTGCATGGTGGCGGTGCAGACCTCGTTGAGGTTAAAGCCGCAGATGTCAGACGCCATGGCGACGCCGATGCCCTTGTTGGCCGAGACGAGGATGTTGGGGAACGTGGTGGGCAGCAGGCGCGGCTCCTTCATGGCACCGTCGTAGCTGTCGACGAAGTCGACCGGGTCCTTGTCGATGTCTTTGAAGATCTCGGCGCTGATGGGGGAGAGCTTGGCTTCGGTATAACGCGAGGCGGCGTAGCTCAGGTCGCCCGAATAGTACTTGCCAAAGTTACCCTTCGACTCCACGAAGGGGGCGAGCAGCGCCTCGTTGCCGGTGGCCAGGCGCACCATCGTCTCGTAGATCGCGGCATCGCCGTGCGGGTTGAGCTTCATGGTCTGGCCCACGATGTTGGCGCTCTTCTGGCGCTCGCCCTTGAGCAGACCCATCTTGTACATGGTGTAGAGCAGCTTGCGGTGCGAGGGCTTAAAGCCGTCAATCTCAGGGAATGCACGCGAGACGTTGACGCTCATTGCGTAGGGCATGTAGTTGACCTCGAGCGTCTGCGTGATCGGCTGATCGGTGACCTCGGAGTGCAGGCCGATGACGTTCTCGGCGTTGACCTGCTTTTTCTTTGGCTGGTTCTTCGTCTTCTTCTTTGCCACGATTTCCTCTTGAACTTCTTATGGGCCGTCGTTATCGATTTGCTGCTACTGCAGGTCCAGCTGGTCCAGGTATTCCTTGCCGTGCTCGGAGATATAGCGCTTGCGGCCCGCCTCGTCGTTGCCCAGCAGCAGGTTGAACATGGTTTCCATCTTGGTGACGTCCTCGGGCTCCACCTTGATCAGGCGACGCGTCTCGGGGTTCATAGTGGTGAGCCACATCATGTCCGGGTCGTTCTCACCAAGACCCTTGGAACGGTTGATGGAGCACTTCTGGTCGCCGATCTCCTTGAGGATGCCGTTCTTCTCGAGCTCGGTGTAGGCAAAGTAGGTCTTCTCTTTGCAGTTGATCTCGTAGAGCGGCGACTCGGCGATATACACGTAGCCCTCGTCGATAAGCGTGGGCACCAGGCGGTAGAGCATGGTGAGTACGAGCGTGCGGATGTGATAACCGTCGACGTCGGCGTCCGTACAGATGATGACCTTGTTCCAGTTGAGGTTGTCCAGGTCGAAGGCGCCAAGGTTCTTGATACGCTTGTCCTTGATCTCCACACCGCAGCCCAGCACGCGCATGAGGTCCATGATGATGTCGGACTTAAAGATGCGCGGATAATCTTCCTTTAGGCAGTTGAGGATCTTGCCGCGGACGGGCATAACACCCTGGAACTCGGCATCACGCGAGGTGCGGATGGCGCCTGCTGCCGAGTCGCCCTCTACGATGTAGATCTCGCGACGGTCCTTGTCCTTGGAGCGGCAGTCGATGAACTTCTGCACGCGGTTGGCCATGTCGGTCTTCTGCTGCAGATTGGTCTTGATGCTCTGGCGCGTCTTCTCGGCGTTCTCGCGCGAACGCTTGTTGATGAGCACCTGCTCCATGATCTTGTTGGCAGCGTCTTTGTTCTCGATCAAGTAGGTCGAGAGGCGCTCCTTAAAGAAGGCAGTCATGGCCTGCTGGATAAAGCGGTTGTTGATGGCCTTCTTGGTCTGGTTTTCGTAGGACGTCTGGGTGGAGAAGCAGTTAGTCACCAGAACCAGGCAGTCCTGGACGTCCTGCCATTTGATGCCGCTCTCGTTTTTGTTGTACTTGCCCTGTTGCTTGATGTAGGCATCGATGGCGCTGGTCAGAGCGCTACGGGCCGCCTTCTCGGGCGAACCGCCGTTCTCGAGCCAGGAGGAGTTGTGGTAGTACTCCTGCATCATGAAGGTGCGCGAGAAGCACATGCACGCGGTGATCTTAACGTTGTAGTCGGGCAGGTCCTCGCGGTCGCGACCGCGGCGGTCGGCCTCGATAAAGAAGGGCTCGGTGAGGTAGTCGGCACCGACCTTCTCGAGCACGTAGTCCTCGATGCCCTTGGGGTAGCAAAAGTCCTCTTCGGAAAACTCGCCATCGTCGCCCTCAATGCGCAGGCGGAAGGTCACGTTGGCGTTGACCACGGCCTGACGGCGCATGGTCTCGCGATACCAATCGTGGGGGATGCTGATGGAGGTGAAGACCTCAAGATCGGGGCGCCACTTGATGGTGGTGCCGGTGCGGTCCTCATCGCTGGGCTCAATCTCGAGTGCCTTCTTTTTGGCGCCGACGACCTTGCCCTTCTTAAAGTGCAGAGAGTACTTGTTACCGTCGCGCCAAACCGTGACGTCCATGTATTCGGAGGCGTACTGGGTCGCGCACGAGCCCAGGCCGTTGGTGCCGAGCGAGAAGTCGTAGTCGCCGCCCTGGTTGTTGTTGTACTTGCCGCCGGCGTAAAGCTCGCAAAAGACGAGTTCCCAGTTAAAGCGCTTCTCGGAGGGGTTCCAGTCGAGCGGGCAGCCACGGCCGTTGTCCTCTACCTGGATGGAGCCATCGCGAAAGGCGGTAAGGGTGATGAGCTTGCCGTAGCCCTGGCGCGCCTCGTCAACGGCGTTGGACAGGATCTCGAAGGCGGCATGCGCGCAACCGTCGAGTCCGTCCGAGCCAAAGATGACGGCAGGGCGCAGGCGTACGCGCTCCTCGTCCTTGAGCTGGCGGATACTGTCGTTACCATAGTTTGCGGTGTTTTTTGCCATACTCGCTCTCTCGGTGCTCCTTTTGCTGCGTTTAAGTCATATAGATAGTCAAGGTAGCATAGCCCAGGCCGTGGGCGATTCCACCTAACACGAAATCCATCGAACAATCGTTCGGAGTTCGATGGAGATTCGTTTACTCGGACAAAACCGAGTCGGTTCTGTCCGAGTAAGTTTGAAGGCGGCTGGAGGCGCCCTATCTTGTTTGCGGATGGATCGAATCGAACATTGGGACAAGCGTCTCGTTTTATGGGCCACGGGCGTGCGTGTGCGAGTCCCTTTGGCCCATAAGGAACGCTGGCGGGTCGTTATTTGGGCCGTGGGTCACTTCGCCCGCGCCGTGTTTCGTCATACGCTCATAGTGGAAGCCGATGCCACGGGGACGGCGAAGGCCTCGGGCAACGGATGAGCTGCAAGCGAAAGGAGCGGTGAGGATGATGAAGCCCATGACGAAGAAGCTGCTGTTAGGAATTCCCACCGTGACGCTTTCGGCTGTGTTGGCGTGTACGCTTGCCGGCTGCGGCGGTAATGCGCCGAGTGGCTCGGGTGGTAGCGCGCCTGTGCAGGAGAAGTCCAAGAAAGCCAAGGCCTATGAGTCGCAGACGGTCGAGGTGGCTGGCATTACCTATGAGTCGGTGGCTCACGGTACGTTCTATCGCGGTGATGCCAAGAAGCAGGACGGCTTTTACCTGCACATCAAGATTACCAACAACAACACAAAGAACAGGACGTTCAGTTCCTTTAACGTGTGCATGCTGCCCAGGGCGATCTTGAGGCAGGCGACCCGTTGTTTACTTCCGGCAAGGCGGCCGTGCTCGACTACGTTGCAAGCGAGGCTCCCGATGAGCTTCACGAGGGCATCGATCTTTCCAAGAGGCCAGATATCGGCCCGGGCGAGACCGTTGAGTACGTGTATTTCTGGGCCCCCAAGACGGCGTACTACGGGCCCATCACTGTCGAGTTCGTAGACGCTTACGCCCCCGCCAAGAATCATGAGGCCATGCACTTTGACACCACGGGATGCGAGACCAAGGAGTTCAAGGCGGCCGGCGGCGTGGCCGATTCTGGCGAGAAGGCAGATTTAACGGGCATCGACTGCGCATCGTACAGCATCGAGGCCGCCGATGGGTACACGCTGGATTCGTCCGACGAAGAGCGCGAAAAGGCAAACTTCTTCCACGACGAGACTGGAGGACGCCTGAACATCAGCATCTTCCCGCGCTCGCCGGAGGAAGAGGTTGCAAGCCTAGAGCAGGTCTACGAAGGCAAGGAGACAACAACCGACCAGGTCGAGTGCAACGGCATAACGTGGCTGCGCTTTACCGGTCCCGACAACGGCCATACACTGTTTGCGACGGCTCCCGCGACGGGCGAGACCGTCCGCGTGTCGATTGGCTGGAAGATCGACTGGGACGCCGCCGTGCCCATGATGGAGGCACTGAAGCTCAAATAACGCCGCGATTCTCACGTCAGGCGACTCAGGGCTGGCTCCGAGTTATCGGGGCCAGCCCCTTTTGGTGTTCGATGAGCCGGGTCGGCGTCTCTCGCAAAAGTAACTTGGAGCTAGCGAGGCTTATCCGAATTGACCTCATCGGCGGTGTCTTTTTCGAGCGCCGTGCGGCGGGCGCTGTAGGCGACGAGGCCGGCGCCTGCCGCGGCGAGTGCTGCAGCGGCTGCCGTAAGGGGAGCGTTGACATCGCCCGTGCCCGCAAGCGCACCCGCTTTTCCGGAGCGCTTGTTATTGCCGTGGTCCTTGCCGCTGCCGGAGCTGCTTCCGCCGGAGCCGCCGCCCTCGTTAGTACCGCCGCCACTCGAGCCACCATCGCCGTCTGCTGTCATCGGGGCGTCGTGAAGTCCTGTCGTATCCGCGCTGTCGCATACACCGACCTGAACTTCTGAGCGTTCGCATGCCGCGTCGGGCACATGAAGCTCGTGCAGCACAGCGCCCAGCGCGGAGTTTGCGCCCGGTCGAATTTCTTCGAGCGTTACGGGATCGAGCGCCACCAGATTACGCGCCTTCGCATACAGCGTTACGCGTTTGCCCACTTCGTCGTTCCAACTCTCGGGGATGGCGAAGCTCATACGGAACTGTGCCGTGCAACCCGGTGCCAGCACGGCGTTGCCGTTGTCGGCTACCAGCGGGTGCGTTGCAAAACGTGCGCCCAGCGTCTCGAGCGCGTACTTCACGTGTGCCATATCGTTGGCCGAAGCGTCCTCGGCAAGCTCTGGATCGTAGATCGAAGCCATGCGTGCGTTTACTCCAAATCCGATGGATGCGCTGGAGAACGGCTGGCTGGAGCCCTCTCGGTACAGATCGATCGTGCCGGCGGTCAGTAAGGTGTTGCCGTCGTTTCGCACCGTGACCATGAAGGATTCGCCTGCTGCTCCGGGCACCACCGCGCCCGAGGTAGCAACGGCGCCCGTCGGAGTGGCACACGCCACCAAGGGCACTTCGATGTCGTGCAGCTCTGCCTCGCTCTTCTCCGCGCTCACAATGTGCGTGGCGAGCGCGGAGAGCATGCCTCCCGACGTCAAAAATGTCGTTATCTGATCGACGGGATGGTCCAGCTCGCACATCACAAACGGCTCCGTGAACAGATCGCCCGCCAAGGTGCTGGCGAAGATGCGGAAGTGCTTGCCCATCACTGCGACCGGGTTGCCTTCTTCGTCGTAGGTTTGTCCCACCTTGCCGTCGGTGTTCTCTACATAGAGCACGCACCTGCCGTTGTTGCTTACGCTAAACGATGCCGGGCCACAGCCTGCGGCACCCACGGGCTGCGTTGCAAATGCCGATGCGCCTCGCGTCCACGTAACATGCTGCAGCTGCTCGTTGACAGTTGCCAAAAAGCCCGTGTGCTGCGGCCACGGCACCGCGTGGGGTACTGTGGCATCTGGCGATATAACGCCCCAGCCCGCGATGGACTGGCCGATCACGGCGTACGATGCGCAGCCGCAACCGTCTGCGGTCTCGTATGCAACGGGCACCACCATTTTGCCGTTGATATTCTCGGGCTCACCCAGCTCGATACTCGACGGTGCTTGCGGAAAGCGGAGAACTTGGCGGAACGTCAGGCTGTCGCCCGAAACGTCCGACCATAGGGTAAAGCACTCCAGCGCAACCTCAGCCTCGCTGCCGAGCGCCTTTTCTGCGGTGGTCCCGCGGCGGTGGAGGTAAGCGCCCGACAGACGTCCGTCGACCAGCGCCTTGCCCACCGTGATGCGTGGGCACTGCAGACAATGGTGGCCATCCTCCTGAAGGCGGCCGCGCGAGATGCTGCGCCACGACGTGTGCGATACCACGCGAACTCCGTCGTTGCTGATGCGCAGGCGCACAACGGACAGCATGCCGGATGTGCTCGCCGTATCGAAATGGGTGTTGTCGCCGGCGGGGCGCTCGCCCGAGACCAGCAGCACGTAGGCGTCTTGGTTTCCCCTCCCGTCTGTATATTCCACCACGTCGAAGTCGTAATCGAATATGCCGCTGCGCTCCACGTCGCCCTCGCCAAACCCAAGGGGGAAGTCCACGGGCGTGGGAGCGGACCACGTGCCGTTTGCCTTTGTGTGCACCACTAGGCGCGAGCGGCCATTGTCGCCGTAGCGCACCGAGGCGATACGGAACAGACATTCTACGCCGGCAATCATTGCCAGCTTCATGTGGGCTTCGCTGAGCACGCCAGCAAACAGCACGTTGTCACTCGAGGGCTTGATGCCGCCACGCTCGTCCTCCGACACGCCGGCAGAATTGGTGTTGGGGTCCGCAACGGCGTTCGTTGACTGACCGATGTAGGTGTACTCATACATCGGTGCGGCATTTTCGTCGTTCTCCATCAGCGCGTGGACGAAATGTTCGACCTGTCCCGTGTCGTCGCTCTCCGCGTTCGCCTCGAGCTCAATGCGCGTAACCGCTTGATCCCAATCGCGCACGACAGGCGCGACGTTTACGACAGCGGCCTTAACCTCGGCGCGTGCGAGCAGCTCGGCGTTGGTGACGATGGTGGCCGATGCGATAAATTGCGGCACGCCGCCCGCCTCGATGTTGCTGGGCGTGCCGAAGCGGGCATCCAACGTGTAAGGCGTATCTCCACCCAATGCGAGCTCAGAGCGCTGGAGCACATACTGGTTGCCATTGTTCACCGACATATTCCACGAATCGAGGAGTGTGGGCCACGACCCCGACCAAGCCTTGGTGGTCCACTTGAACATTACGAACTGGAGTATCACATCGACATCGACGTCTGCACCTACGCGCAGTCGCGGAAGCTGGTGTCCATCTGCCTTCTCGTACCCAATGAACAGCGTGAGGGATGCGGCGCCGCGCACGGCAGACGAAGCGACGCCTGCAACGCCGGCGCCAAAGGTGACGGCAAGCCCGATCTGGATGGTGAACGAGCCCGAGGTGTTTGAATAGTCGAGCGAAATGTTTTTAAAAAACGCCGCGCCGCTGCCGTGCGTGTGGGCACCCACGGCGAGCGCCAGCTTCGCCAGCACCCAGGGGTTGACGTTTAGGAAAAACGGCACCGGTCCTAGGGTAAACTGCTCGGTCCAATTGAGGTCGGTTCTTACTTGAAAGAGTGCCTTAATATTGCCGTATGCGGGGTCGTTGTTGTTACCCCAGGTTTTGCCCACCCAATCGTAGGCGAGCGAGCCGTACAGCTGTGTGGCGATATCCATCGTGAACAGCAGCGTGCAATGGTGGCGAAGGAGCTTAGTGTTTCTTGAATCGGTTCCCGAACCGGCACTCATACTCTTGTACTGATTCCACTTCCCCTCCATCTCGTCGAGGTAGCGGTTTGCCTGCTTGGCACCCGACTCGCGTGGTGACTTCTTCCAGTACTCCGGATCCGGATTGCCCGAATCGTTCATGTAGCCGACCGGTTTGTATCCTCCGCCAAACAGCACGTACCCAGCAAACGAGAAATCGAACAAAACGGGGAACGAGGGCATCCAGCACGTGAACTTATTGCCGCCGATGCCGGGAAACGCCGCCGGGAAATCAAACGGAGTGATCTCTTGGTCCATGGTAGTGGGGACGATAGTGGTCGATCCGGATTCCGCCTTTGCCGCCGGCGCGGTAACAACGGCCATAGGGGATGAGAGCGTGTAGGTTTTGCCCTGGTAGTCGAGGACAAAGCGCAGCTTGCACCCTTCTTCCAGAAGGCCCGAAGCTGCATCGAGGAACGTGTCTTCAAGCGTGAACGTTGCCAGATTATCCGCACCCGATGCGCTGGCCTTGACTTGGCCAATCTGCGTGAAGGTTTCGGGTGAGCTGCCCGCGGCAGGCGTCACTTTGTTGATGCGCAGCGTTGCCTGTCCACCCTGTGGCAGATGTGCCTGCACGGTAAAGGCGTGCGTATCGGGCTGCTCGTTTGCCGTGTCGTCCTTCGGCAATGTCATGAACGTGGCTTCAGCGTACTGGATGTCCCATTCGTCGAATGTGAGCTGGCGGAAGTACGGCTCGCCGTCGGAAAGCGGACGCGTGGGCGCGGTTATGGCGGTGCCGCCCTGGATACGCGCAAGGGGAATCTCGACATCACGGTAGCCCGCCATGCTAATGGAGATGCCGCCGTTAAAGTCGTACGCGTCGAGAAGCGTTGCCTCGTCCACGTAGCCTTCCGAAAGAGGCGCGACCTCAAAGATGGCCGTGCCCTCGTCGTCGGTAGTGGCGGAGAGCTGCTTGCCCGCGGCATAACGCGACGCGAGCGTGACCTGGGCTCCCTTGATGGGCATATTCTTGTTGGCGACGTCGATCACAACCACACCAAACATGGTGCGCGAGAGCACCAGGACCTTGAAGGGGTCTTCTTCGTCGGCATGGGCCGCGGTGGGCGCGAACGGCAGCAGGAAGGCATTTTCGCTTCCCGGCACGCGAGGCAACATAATGCTCGCTAGCGAGGATGTTCCGGCGATAAGTAGCGAACGGCGATCAAGCATTTTGGGCTCCCATCCCGCAAATTTCGGTGGAAATAATCCAATTTTGCGAGAAGGTGCCCCGTGGCGGTAGTGCCGTTCGAGGGTCAAAATGTCCAATTTGAGCGCGCGAAAGCGCTAGGCCCCCGGAGTGCTTTCGATACGCCGGGCAGTCTGGCCGCTAGCGCAACATGTGGGCAACCAGCTCGGCGCGAGTTCCGATACCAAGCTTGGCATACACTCCTGATAGGCGGTTTTTGACGGTGCCCGGCGATACTCCCATATGGCGTGCGATTTCGGCGTTGGTCCACCCGCGACAGGCGAGCATGGCCATGGTGAATTCCGTGGTCGTTAGATCGTCGGCCACGTCCTCGCCCGAATCGGGGTTGTGGATGCGCCGCCAGCCGTAGCTGAATCGATACGTAATCTCGATGATGCGTGCGAAGTCGTCAGGGTATTGCGTTTTTAGACACGCCTCGATAAGCCCCTGCAAAAGGCCGTGGTGCTCGCCGATAAGTTCGACAAGGCCGTCGGGGCGCGCAACGTTCCAAGCAGCTCCGAAGTGCGTTTTTGCGGCGTCGATGTCCTTGAGGCTCATGCATGCCATGGAAGCTGCCAGGTGCAGGAACAGCTCCGAGATGGGATAGCTTCCCTGTTTCATAATCAGGGCGTTTTCCGCCATGCCCAGGCTGCGGCCGTAATCGCCGCGCAGGTACAAGGCGTGCGCCATCACGTAGCTGGCGAATAGGCGCAGGCCTTCGGGCAGATGCGCCGCAAGTGGATAAAACTCTTCAGCAGAATACGGGGAAGGCAAGTGCAGCAGGACACTCGCGGCCGAGGCGAACAGGATATGCGTGGCGTGGACGGCGGGCGATTCCTCGTCAGTTGGCGTATCGAGGATGCCAGCAAGGCACCGGCGGGCGTCGGCGATACGGTTGAGCGACAGACTGGCATATCCGCAGATAAGGCATGCGGAATAGCGCAGTGCGGGATCGGTGGCGTCAAGATAGGGGCGCGCCGTCTTGGCAGCGAGCGTGGCCTGTCCGCGAAAGTACAGCGCTTCTGCCGTGGCGATGGTGCGTGAATCGGGGTCGGAAATGCCTGCAACCGCAGCGTCAATCTGCCCCGGCACAAAGGCGGTGCACATCAACGGCATGGGAATGCGCGGGTAGCCATCGCAGTCCATCTTCCATCTCCCAACAGCTGGCAACAATTGCAGCAATTGTACTCCTGTTGCTCGGGACTGGAATTTGTGGGTATCGCCTACGATTATGCCGAACGTATAAAGGAAGAGTCTATTGGCGATGCTTCCAAGGTGGCTACCGAAGCCTATCTGGCCTTGGGATATAGAAAAACTGCCACCCCTGCAAAAAGCTCTGCCGCAGCGATGGGAAACGCATCTTCTGGGCATTCCGGCGTCTCCAGCCAGCGCTGGACTGCTGCTGTCGCCTGCGCGTTGGCGAGCGGGGCGTGGGGACCGTCCGGCGACCAGCGGTGACGGGCGAGCCCTGCCGCGTACGTGGGACTCCATCGGCGTAGACCCATGACCCCCATGGCATCGGAGAAGTTCACCATGGCGTCCAGGACTTTACCGTCCGGCACGTCCAGCCTAGCGGCTCTCTTGAACCCAAGGTTGAAAGGGGGCGTTGTACAAGGCGAATGGGGCCGAGTGGAAGTGGATCAAAAGAGCGTTACTTGACGTTTCATGCATAATGCCAACCGCCCCGCGACATCACGTTCGCAGCGCGCAGGGGCCGGAGAATCTTCGCGATGAGAGTTGACGTCTAATACCTTGCATCGTATAGTGTGTATAGCATAGTATATGACGAGAGGAGGTGTGCGGATGGAGGCACAGATGAAGCGCGGCTTCCTGGAGGCCTGCGTGCTCGCGGCCGTCTCCGGCGAGGAGTCCTACGGCTACCAGATCGTGAAGGACGTACCGGCGAGCATGGGGCTCACGGAGTCGACGCTCTACCCGCTGCTCAAGCGCCTGGAGAAAGCCGGGTGCATCACGGCGCGCTCCGCCGAGCACAACGGGCGGCTGCGCCGGTACTACCGCATCACGGACGACGGGCGAGCACGCATCGAGGAGTTCCTGGCCGAGTGGCCGTCCGTACGGGAGATTTACGCATACGTTGAGGGGGCGCACCATGACGCGCGATGAGTTTCTGGGCCGGTTGGGCGAGCTGCTCGCCTGCCTGCCGGCCGAGCAGGTGGAGGAGACCAAGGCGTTCTATGCGGAGGCCATCGCCGACCGCATGGAGGACGGTATGAGCGAGGAGGAGGCCGTGGCCGCCATGGGCACACCCGGCGAGGTGGCGGAGGCCACGCTCGACGACCTGCCCGCCGTGCCGCGCGCGATCGCGAGGACGCGCCGGCGCAGCACCACGCTGCTGTGGGTGCTGACCATCGTGGGCTCCCCGGTGTGGGTGCCACTGCTCGCCGCCTTCGCCGCCGTGGCCGTCACGGTCTATATCTGCATCTGGCTGCTGGCACTCTGCGTGTGGATCGTCGCGGCGGCACTCGGGGGCGTGGGCGTAGTTGAGCTCCTGCTTGCCGTAAGCGGCGTCACCATCGGCCACTTCCCGTACGCCCTCGCCTCGGCGGGCGTGGGGCTCGGCCTCGTCGGCGTGGCGCTCTTCGTTGGTGCTGGCGCTTGGGCCGCCGCAAAACAAATTGCGCGCCTTTCGGCGCTCTGGGCGAGGAAGGCCGCCTCGCCCTTCTGGAAGGGCAAGGGCGAGAAGGGCGGCGCTGCCGCGCATCTCGCGGCGTAGAAAGGAGTGAGTACCATGACCAGCGCGAAGAAGATCTACCTCGCCGTGGCGGGCGGGCTCGTTGCCGCGGGTGTTGTCCTCGCGGGCATTGGCTTTATCGCTTCGGGCTTCGACCCGGCCGTGTTCACAACCCAAATCGACACGCGCGACAGCACCATCGTGCTCGGCGGCGTCGAGGTGGACGACCCGATGGGCCTCCCCCTCATCGAGCAGCTCGCCAATCTGGGCGAGATCGACACCTCCGGCGTCGCGGATCCCGCCGCGCCCTAGGCGCAGCGAGCCCGGGCGCTCTGCCCGCCAAGCTGCGTAAGCCGGCGAAACCCGAACCTCAACCTCTACGCAACTGGCCCCAAGCCTGCGCCGATTCGCTCTCGGCGCCGCGCGGGGGCCCGTGACGCATGCCCAAAAGGTATGAGGAGAAAGGAACGCGATGACGACAACCACGCCCTTCCGCCTTCATGGGGCCACGCAGGACCGGAAGCGACTGGGCCGTGCGGTGGGGCTGTGCTTGGATTGGCTACACTGATATGGACAGTTCCGTGAGGGGCGCGAGAGACGGGACTCTGGGGAGATCTTCGAGGAGGAGTGTCTCGACTGGAAGCGCGGGTTCAGTGGAGCAGGAACCTAATCTCTGTCTCTCCTGCTTTTTTGATTTGTTGAGAAGCCGGCATTTGGGGGCATTTTGGATAGCGAACAGTTCAAACAAGAAGCTGAGAAAATAGAACAAAGCCTGAGTGCCTTGAGAGTCGCCGAGCGCAATGCAGTGATTCCCTTCATGAACGGCGACTTTACCCAATGGGATCTATATCTGGCATCCTCCTCTGAGTATGCGATGAGACTGATAGACGGATTCATCTCCATGCTCGAGTCGAGGAATCTTGTTTGCGTCGCCCAGCTTCTCCGCGCACAGGTTGGAGTCTGCCTGCGGACATTCGCATTATTCGCCGCCGAAGACCAGGATGACTTTCTCAAGCAGGTGTTTCAAGGTGTGCCTGTGAACAAGCTGAAAGATTTCTCGGGTGAGAAGATGTCCGATGGAAGACTTCAAGACTTACTCGAGAAGTTCGATCCAAAGGTAAAAGATGTATACAAGGTGACGTCTGGATTCGTCCACTTCTCCATTGATGTTCTGCCGAGCATGGGTGTGCCTGGGGAGGGCTATGAGGTCGAGTTTAATTTTGGAGCCGAGCCCAACGAGAGAAACAATGCGCCTCTCGTGGAATGCGGCAAGGCGTTCTGCCACTATGTCGACCTGCATCTCCAGATGCTCCATAAGGTGATTGCTTCGGATGAATGGTATGCCGATCGATTCCGTATCGATTCCGATGGTCCTGCAGACGAGGCCTCGAAAAGCGAGAAGGTGTAGGTCGAACGCATTGACGCTGCCTTGACAGCATCCCGATATGATAACGAATGGGAGGTTCCCTGCGAAATGTGCGCCTCTGTATATTCTCGCTAGGACGCCCTCGACCGATAAGGCATCGTTGAGTTCAATTTGAGTTCAGCTCGGGTGCCTGAAATCGCCCAACTCTGATAAAAGGGGAGACGACGGTACACCACGTAGACGAGAGGCTATGGAAGTGCACGATTTGATTATATTGGCGCGCTAAACCGCCCCGCTGCCCAACTTGAACTCCGCTCACGCGTGTATGGGGCTGCGAGAGGTAACGGCCTGCGGCCTCCTTTGTGTGCTCGATGATATCTTCGAGCATGCCGGGCATGGCGGAGACATTCGCTGCAATCCAGCCGTGTTCAAGCGCCGTTTCGGATAGGAGCGAGAGGGGGCTGTCTTGCCCGTTTCCCTTGCACCCGTAAAGATGGTTGACAGTTTGGGATCTCCCGGGTCTTTAGCTTTTACCGTGCTAGATGCCTCATGGAAACTGTTGGACTTTAATCAGACAGACCCAGCATGTCGTTTTCCTCCATGAGGACATCGGCTAAAACCGCAACACCTATGCTTGTTTAAGCAAACTTCCTGATAGTCGTGGAGCTGCTGTAGCCCGACATGCAGGACATCGCTCGGCTTAAACACCGGATGCCGCATCCGCGAAACGAGTTGCGGTGCACCCTGTTCCAAAAGGTTGCCAAGTACCATGGCGTGAGCGTTGGGGTAGCCATCATTCAGCGTGGATACATCCGGATGCGCATAGATCCAGACGATTCCAACGTTCTCGTATTTCCCGTGCAGGTAATCGAAGAGGGCAAGCGACGCCATACAGTTGCCGCCGACGGTCACGACTCTGTCGGGGTTTTCTGCCGTAAGCTTCCTCTGCGCATCCTGAATTCCCGCCAGGACTTCGTCCTCGGCACAGATGCGAACTGCCTCCCATTTCTCATGTCCAAGTTTTGGGACGCGTTTCGCAATGCCGAGTGGGACCCCTGGACAGTCGGATCACGTGGTGGCCCCCTTTGAGAGGGTCACGAGCATGGTGGTCCCGTTCTCGGAACTTGCTTCGACCTCTACCGTGCCGCCGTGTAGGGCTGCAATCTCCCAAACAAGCGCTAGCCCGAGTCCTGCGCCGCCGTATGCCCTGCTGCGGGATTTATCTAGACGAAAGAACGGCTGGAAGATGCTCTCTCGGTACTGTTTGGGTATTCCCGGGCCCTCATCTTTGACTCGCAGGAGCACGTGGCTGTCGCTGTCGCTGATGGAGACGTTGACAGTCGAGCCGGGGCGGCTGTAACGGATGGCGTTTTCGACCAGATTGAACACCAGCCGATAGAGGAGCGTATCACTTCCGATTGTCAAAGCGTCTCCAGCACAATTGAGGGCTATGCCCTTATTCTCGGCAAGTGGCGCAAGGTCGGTGAGGACCTCTTCGGACAAGGGGCCAAGTTCAACATCGTCCTCGCAAGGAACGCTGCGGAGCTCACTCATCTCGAGCAATACCTTGGTCATTCGCGACATCCGTTCGGTTTGTTCTTGTAGCAGGTCGAGCAGCTCGGCTGTTTCGGGTTGCAAACCGGAGTGCTCGGAGACGAATAGTTCAATCTGTGCTTGCATAAGAGCGAGCGGGGTGCGCAGCTCGTGTGCGGCGTTGCCGGTAAACTGACGCTGTGCAGAGAACCCTTCGCCAAGACGGGCGATCATGTCGTTGAAAGAGGCGCTGCATCGTTGCAGCTCGGTGGGCACATCTTCACTGAGTCTGATTTCGCTTAGGTTGTCAGGCTGCACGCGCTCTACCTGGGCGGCGAAATCCCGTAGCGGTTTGAGTGCACGGCCGCTCACAAAGTATGCCAGCACGCCGCCAATGAGTGTGACTCCAGCCGTGATGCACCAGGTTGTCGTGCCAAAAGACTCCTGTGCGTCGTTTACGACGATCGTGACCCTGTCATCGGGGACCGCTTTCGTCGGGTCGAACGCCTGGGGCGAATCTTCGCCGGTTGCGTTAAAGGCTGAGATGTCACTGCCGATGGCATCCATGTAGCGCATGCCCGTATAGCCGACCAGGCAGTTCGTCAGCACGCACGCCGCACACGTCAGCAGTGCCGTCATAATCGTTATGCGCCATTGCAGCGAAAGCCTTTTCATTCGCCATCCTCCATAACGTAGCCCTCTCCAATCCGATTGCGAATCGGGTCGTATCCCAAAGCGCTGCGTAGCTTTTTGCGGAGCGATGAGATATGAACGCGGGTTGCGTTGCTAAAGCTGTTCACGGTGCTATCCCAAACGTGCTCGATAAGCTCCTCTTGACTTACCGGACGCCCCTGATTAAGCATCAGGTATTCCAAGATTCCCGTCTCCTTGCGCGTAAGAGATAAAGCCTCGCTGTCCACGGAAGCGATGCGCGCCTTGGTGTCAAAGCTGAGCTTTCCGCAGGTTAAAACTATGTCGCTTTGTGCAAAGCGCCTGAGGGTAAGGCTGCGGATCCTTGCCGCAAGCTCGTCCAGATGAAACGGCTTGGTAAGGTAATCGTTGGCGCCGGCATCGAGTCCGGCGACTTTATCGGATACTTCGCCACGTGCGGACAGAATCAGTATCTTAGTCTCGCAGTCAGTTTTCCTAAGTTCCCTGAGTACGGTCATGCCGTCGATACGGGGAAGGTTGAGGTCGAGCACCACGAGGTCGAAGGCCTCAACGTTCAGTAGGTCGAGCGCCTCCTGTCCGTCGTGACAGCAGTCGACGCTGTACGCCAAGTTTCGCAAGCTGCGCGCGATCGCATCACACAGCGCCCGCTCGTCTTCGACGATCAAAATACGCATAACAGTCTCCTTGCACATTCCAAATCGCGCTTAACACGGATTTTATAGTCGATATGGTCCAATGGTCACGTAACGAAAGGAGTGGTTGGGTTGTTCAAAGCGGTAAAACCCGTGGTACAGGTCGCTTTGTTGATCGTCGGAATTGCCATGGTGTGCTTTGGTGTTATGCGTGGCGAGGCGGATGCCGTGCTGGCCAAAGCGATTAGTCTGTGCTTGGAGTGTATCGGAATTGGATAAAAGAGAAAACACTGCGTCGCATGTTTTGGCCCGATTTCGCGGATTCATTCAGGCGGCGGCAACACTTATTACCAACATTCACCTGCCGAACTTTGCCAAAGGCGGCATCTATCAGGGCGCGGGAAAAACCGTCTGCGTACCTGGACTTAATTGCTATTCGTGCCCCGCGGCATCGGGTGCGTGCCCCATCGGGTCGTTCCAGTCGGTGGTAGGCTCATCCAAGTTTAACTTCTCCTACTACGTTACCGGTACGCTCATTTTGCTCGGCGTGCTGCTGGGACGCTTTGTATGCGGCTTTCTGTGTCCGTTTGGCTGGCTGCAGGAGCTGCTTCATAAGATTCCCGGTAAAAAGTTCTCCACGAAAAAGCTTAAGCCGCTCACGTACATCAAGTACGTCGTGCTGCTGTTTGCCGTGGTGCTGCTGCCCGTCTTGGTGGTTAACGACGTGGGCATGGGCGACCCGTTCTTTTGTAAGTACATCTGTCCGCAGGGTGTGCTCGAGGGTGCCATTCCGCTGGCCATTGCCAATGCCGGCATTCGATCTGCGTTGGGACATCTCTTTACTTGGAAACTTGTCGTTCTCATTGCCGTGGTAGTGCTGAGTGTTTTGTTCTACCGCCCCTTCTGCAAATGGATTTGCCCGCTCGGCGCATTCTATGCGCTCATGAATAGGGTGTCCTTGTTGGGGATTCAGGTTGACGCGTGCAAATGCGTCTCGTGTGGCAAGTGTTCAAGGGTTTGTCAGATGGACGTTGATGTGGTCCGCGCGCCCAATCATGCCGAATGTATCCGGTGCGGAAAGTGCATCGGGGCCTGTCCCGTCGATGCCATCAGCTATCGCTATGGCCTGGATGTGTCAGCGGAAAAACTTCCCTTGACCGCCGATAAAAAGTAAACAAGCTTCGACAAAACGGAGGAATGACTATGAAGCTTTCTAAGATTGCGGCCCTGTTTATGGTGCCGGTATTGGCCTTGTGCCTTGTGGCATGTTCGGCGCCCGGTGGCAATGTGAGCGAATCTGCGAGCTCCGATCCTAAGATCGCAGAACTCACTGCGCAGAAGCCGGCCAATGCCGACGAGGCCGCCGAGCTGTATGCGAAGCTCATGCAGAAGGAGAACGAGATCTTTTCGAGTGATAACGCGCTGTGGGAAAAGGTATTCAATGCGGCAAATAAAGACTCGGCAATGATTGAGGACGGCAGCAATTACGGCGATTTCCTGCTCAAGACCATCGACGGCGCCAAGGATGAGTTCACGGCGGATGAGCTTAAGACACTCAAGGTCGGTGCACAGCAGATCAAGGAGATCGAGGACAAGCTCGAGAGCTTGGAGAAGGAGTTCCCCGGCTGTGGAAGCACGCCCGGCGAGGGGGAGAGCGTTGATGCCTCGACCGCAGGCATGACCAACGGTGAGAGCGGGGAGACGAAGTTCCCCAGCTTTAAGGGCAAGGACTTGGACGGCAACGATGTAAACAGCGACGAGCTGTTCTCCAAGAACAAGGTCACCGTCATGAACTTCTGGTTTACCACCTGCAAGCCGTGCGTGGGAGAGCTGGGCGATCTGGAGAAGCTCAACAAGGAGCTTGCCGAGAAGGGCGGCCAGGTCGTGGGCGTTAATTCCTTTACGCTCGACGGCAAAAAAGACGAGGTGGCCGATGCCAAGGACGTGCTTTCCAAGAAGGGCGTGACGTATAAAAACATCTGGTTTAAGTCGGACAGCGAGGCCGGAAAGTTCACCTCCAACCTGTACTCGTTCCCGACCACCTATGTGATCGACCAGAACGGCAACATCGTGGGAGAGCCGATCATGGGCGGTATCAACTCTGCTGAGCAGCGCGAGGCGCTCAACAAACTGATCGATCAGGCACTCGCGAAGAGCGAACAGTAGGTTCGAATGCGACAAAGGTATGACAAAGGGGCAGTCCCTTTGTCACACCTTCGATGTTATGTGCGGGATGGTGCGCCATGCGGCGTGCCGTCCCGTTTTTTGTTCGTTACATTTTTGTTCGTTACATTCCTTGCTGGTACCGGCAAAAAAGCTGATAGAGTAGGTCAAACGCGTTGGATGCGAACGGCGGGGGAGAGGTTGCCGTCCATGCTGGATCTCAGAGTTATTTGCAAAAGGTACGTTACGCAGTCGTTTACGCAGGTAGCGCTCGACAGCGTAAGCCTGTCTTTTCGCGATAACGAGTTTGTAGCCATCCTGGGTCCTTCGGGCTCGGGTAAAACTACGATGCTCAACGTCATTGGTGGACTCGACCATTTCGATTCCGGCGACCTGCTGATCGATGGCATCTCGACCAAGGACTTCAGCGACCGCGATTGGGATGCCTACAGAAACAATCGCATTGGCTTTGTGTTTCAGAGCTACAACCTCATTCCGCATCAGAGCATTTTGGAAAACGTGGAATTGGCGCTTACACTCACGGGCGTGGGACATGCCGAGCGCCGCCAGCGTGCGCGTAAGGCGCTCGAGGCGGTTGGTCTGGGCGAGCACGTTGACAAACGCCCGAACCAGCTTTCGGGCGGGCAGATGCAGCGCGTGGCCATTGCCCGCGCCTTGATCAACGACCCCGAAATCGTGCTGGCTGACGAGCCGACCGGCGCCTTGGACTCAACGACATCCGTGCAGGTTATGGATTTGCTCAAGGACGTTGCGCGCGATCGTCTGGTCATCATGGTCACGCACAATCCCGAGCTGGCGTACCAGTACGCCACGCGCATCGTCAGCCTGGCGGACGGCAAGGTCACCGACGATTCAGATCCCTTTGATGCTACCGAGGCCGCGCGTCGCGAGGCCAAGCCCACGCGCAAAACCTCGATGAGCTTTGTGACGGCGCTGGGGCTTTCTGCCCGAAACCTCATGACCAAGAAGGGCCGTACGGCCATGACTGCCTTCGCAGGTTCGATTGGCATTATTGGTATCGCAGCGATTCTGGCGCTCTCCAACGGCGTAAACGGCTACATCAAAAAGGTCGAGGAGGACACGCTCTCAAGCTACCCGCTTACGATTTCCAAACAAGATTACGACCTGTCGTCCATGATGGGCGGACAGGGGGCTACCGATGAGGAGGTATCCAAGGGCGAGGCCTCGTCCGATGACGCTACCGGTGGCAAGGCTAAGGGAACGGATAAGATTCCCGTGGTCACGGCCGTAAAGGATATGTTCGCAAGCGTTAAATCTAACGATATGACGAGCTTTAAGGCATGGCTTGACGGCGGCGGTGACGGTATCGACAAAGAGGTCAACGCTATCCAGTACGGCTACGGCGTGACGCCGGTTGTCTATCGTTTGAGCAAGGGCGACGAGAGGCCCGTTCGGCTTGTTCCCAACGCTATGACCGAGGCCATGAGCGGAGGCGCAAGCTCGGCGGCAACGGTGAGCATGGATTCCATGGGGACCTCGGTCTTTAACGAGATGATTGACGACCAGAGCCTGCTCGACAGCCAATACGATGTCGTTGCCGGCCATTGGCCCACGTCCGCCAACGAAGCCGTGATGGTGCTTTCGGACCGCGGCACGGTGGGCGACTATACGCTCTATAGCATCGGCGCGCTGGATATCGATGAGCTCAACGACCTGGTCAACAGCGCCATGACGGCCGACGGCAAGGTCGAGACGCCCGAGACCGGCACCGACTTTACCTACGACGATGCGCTGTCCACGACATTTAAGGTGTTGTCGCCGGCCGATGCCTATCGCAAAAACGAAGAGACCGGCATGTGGACCGACATGTCTGGCGACGCCGACTTTATGGCCGCCAAGGTTGCCGACGGTATTGACGTGCGCATTGTGGGCGTGGTGCGACCCAACGAGACGGCCAACGCGAGCGCATTGACTCCGGGCATTGCCTATACGCATGCGCTGACTTGCCAGCTTATGAAGCGCGCCGCCGATTCGCAGATTGTGCAGGAGCAGCTTGCCCACCCCGAGACGGATGTCTTTACGGGCAAAACCTTCGACGAGCTGCAGAGCGAGGCCAAGCAAGGCGTGGATCTGAGCAGCATGTTCAGTGTGGACGAGGCGGCGCTCAAGAGCGCGTTCTCGTTCGATGCATCTGCGCTCTCGGGTGCGGCCGGCGGCATGGACCTTTCTAGCCTTGATTTGTCCGGGCTGGATATTGACCTTTCGGGTGTTGGGCGAGACATCGACTTTAGTGACATCATGGCCAAGGCGCCGGCTCCGGATTTCTCGGGCATCTTTGACGGTCTGGAGCTCACGCCCGAGCAAATGCAGCAGGTGGGAACGCTTGCCAATCAGCTGTTTGAGGGCTTTATGCAGTCCGACCAGTTTAAGGCGCTGTCGCCCGAAGACCTTAAGGACGCGTCAAAGCTTGCTGCCGCATTCTCGACGTATCTTGAGCATGATGCCGACGCCCAGCAATACCTGGCTCAGCTCAGGGCACTCGGCGGCGATGCCCTGGCCGAGCGTCTGCAGCAGGTGATGGGCGACTATGTGCAAAAGCAGCTGGCTCCGTATTTGCAGCAGTCTATGGATCAGGTGATGAAGGCGGTCAGCGAGCAGATTGCGACGACGGTATCAACCCAGCTCAAGGCGGGTGCGGCAGGGCTCATGGACCAAATGGCGACGCAGATGTCTTCGAGTTTTGCCAACTTGGCGAGCGCCATGCGCGTGGATGCAAACGCCTTTGCTCGCGCTATCCACTTTAACATGGACGCTGAGGACCTGAGTTCGCTCATGATGAGCTATGCCAAGGCGTCGAAGCTCACCTACGACAACAATCTGACCACGTTGGGCTATGCGGACGAGGCGGACCCCATTTCGGTCAAGATTTTCCCGCGCGACTTTGAGGCCAAGGAGCGCGTGCTCGATTATATCGATGCGTACAACAAGCAGGTCAAAGCCGCTGGTCACGATGAGCAGGCAATCTCGTATACCGACTACATGGGCATCATCATGGGCTCGGTGACCGACATCGTAAACACCATCAGCTTGGTGCTCATCGCATTCGTGAGTATCAGTTTGGTGGTGAGCTCCATCATGATCGGCATCATCACCTACATCAGCGTGCTGGAGCGCAAAAAGGAGATTGGCATCCTGCGCGCGATCGGCGCGTCAAAGCGCAACGTGGCAAACGTGTTCAACGCTGAGACCTTTATCGAAGGCCTCATTGCCGGCGTCTTTGCCATTGTCGTCGTGGTGGCCGTGAGCTTTCCGGTTAATGCCTGGGCGCTTGCGGCCAAGCAGGTGCCCAACCTGATGAGCCTGCCCGTTCAAGACGCGCTGATGCTCATTGTAATTTCGGTGCTGCTGACGGTCGTTGCCGGCCTGCTGCCGGCTCGCAGCGCATCCAAGAAAGACCCTGTGGAAGCCCTACGCTCCGAATAATGTGACAAAGGGACAGTCCCTTTGTCACATTGGGTGGCTAGCTCGTTTTGCCCATCAATGTGATACGGATGCTTGGATGGGTGTACTCGTCAAATTCATCCTCGGGATCCGTGTCAAACGAATAGTACGTTTTGACGGGGTCGTCACTCGTCCTGATAGAGATTCTCTCGTAGAGCGAACCGTTCAAAAAAGTCTGCCTAAACTCTTCGGGGAGCTTTTGCGGTGCCAGGAGCTCGGGACTCACGGTCTTGACGTCTACGGTTTGGACAGCAGAGGAAAGCTCGTCCAAGTCGAGCTCGATGCGGGCGAGGTTGTCCTCAAGGCTCGCGCTGGGGTCGACCTCTGCCGCGTAGCTCACTTCCTTGAGTGTCCCCTTGTTGTCAAAGTCCAGATAGGTATAGGCCTTCTGGGTACCTGAGTCGCCTTCGTGCAGATAGCCGCGGACGTGATAGCCGTAATCTTGATATCGCTCGTAAGGGTCATCGGCGGACACGTACTCGCATGCGGGCTCTAATGCCTTGCGGGCGATGGCGATCTGCTCGGCCGCGGCCGCGGCATTCTCCTGCATCTCGATGTTTCCCTGCGCCAGCTGTGGGATATAGGCACCACACACGATTGCGAGGGGCAGCGCCACAAGCGCGACGATCCACTTTTTTGCACGGGGGACGGGCACGCCACAGGCCTCTGCCATGGCCTTTGCGTTGGCAAAGCTTTCGGTAAGCACATCTGCTGCGGTGGCGACGGCGCCTACGGCAGCGGCGACTTCTGCCGCGCCGCCCAGGTTGCGCGCGGTCTCGTTGTCGCTGTTCTTGAGCAGGCGCGCGGCGGCCTGCGTACCGATAACACCTGCGATTTGTGCCGAGCGGTCTTTCTCAGCCTGCTCGACGACGAGTCGGTGCTGCATTTCTTTCCACTGCTTGCCGCGCATGCCAAAGCGCGGCGCGAGCGCGCAGTAGCAGAAGATGGCGAGCTCGACGGCGGTGAGCGCCAAGGCGGTCATCATGCCCGTCTCCTGGAAGCTTTCATGATGGAAGACGATATCGTCAATCATTTCGAAGGGAATGATCAAAAAAGGCAGCACAAACGCCATGGCAAGCGCCGCGCCGGCAACCTTGGGACAGATGCAGTATCGCTGGATGCGCTTACGTTCTTGTTCGGAAAGTGTTGCCATGGCTGATCCTTGGTGTCGTGGCGGTCGTTGCGGCGCATGGGGCGCGGGGCGCATCAGTTTGAGCTAGCGCTGGATAAGAACATAGAGCAAGATGCTCATCGCGATGAGCAAGAAGCCTGCGATGTTAAACATCAGTGTGGCAAAGTTGCCCACGATGGGGCGTTCGACATAGCTTTTGTCTGGGTTGCTGGGGTTGTAGTACACGGTCATTTGGCTACCGAGGGGCCAAAGCTGCTCCGCGAGGGTGCCTAGGCGGGCGATGGGGCCTGTCTGCACGTGCAGCCAGCCCTTGGCGTCTTCGTAGGCGGTGGCTTGCGTGCGGATGGGGAGTCCCGACAAGCTTTTGGTCTTTATGCCACGGAATTGTTTTTTCGCGCGGTATTGCGTGCCGTCGACGGTGTATTCCAAAACGGGATTCATTCTGCCTTCACCCATAAAGCGATGGTCGATGACCGTCCCCATGGTCACGGCGGTACAGGCCTTGGCTTTCTTGCGGGCGGCGGCCTTCATGAGCGCGCTCACTCCGATAAGCAGGATGCCGATGCCCCCAACCAAGATGAGCGCGAGCAGGGATATCTGCGACGTGGTCACGGTGTTCTCCTTTGGCGCGATACCGTCATATGTGACTCAGTATAGAGAATCCCGCCATCGATGAGCTATTGCGGGGGGTGTTCCTATAGTTTTGTCAACTGGGCAATGCTGTTTTCAAGATTGAATCGCGACATGCTAACGCCAGGC
>UQWS01000026.1 GCA_900544875.1 uncultured Collinsella sp.
GTGGACGTCGAGGCCGACGAAGGTGGTAGTATCGAGCATGGGAGCCCCTTCCATGAATGCGGCGTGGCCGCCGCGGCCGGATTAGACACTCACCATTGTCGGCCTAATCCGCGGTCTTTCATGCAGCAGGGGCTCTCAATGTTTTTATGTCCTGCTCATATCGTTTCTGCCGGCAGATGGGGACACTCCTTTCCACCTAGTCATTGGGTAGTCATTGGGGACGTTCTTAAACGACGACCACTCATTGGGGACAGACTTAAATGAGTGGTTTCAGTCATTTAAGTCTGTCCCCAATGAGTACCCAATGACTGGTTTGGAAAAAATTGCGCCTGTCGCTTAAAAATAGTTCGCCGGGGTTTACTATTACCCTAGAAAAGTAGCAGAAGGCTAACAACGGGGGATAGCATGGCGACAAAGCAAGCCTATGTCCAGGTCAAAGGGCTCAAGAAACACTATGGCGACGGTGATGCGCGCCTGACGGTGCTCGACGGCATCGACACGTCCATCAACCGCGGCGAGATCTGCGTCATGCTGGGGCCCTCGGGCTCGGGTAAGTCGACCTTTCTCAACCTGATCGGCGGCCTGGAGGATGCCGACGGCGGCTCCATCATGGTGGACGGCTGCGATCTCACGGCGCTCAAGCCCGCCGATCTGGGCGAGTACCGACGCCGCGAGCTGGGCTTTGTCTTCCAGTTCTACAACCTGGTGCCCGACCTTACTATCAAGGAAAACATCGAGGTCACGGCGCACCTGTCCAAAAAACCGCTCGACGTCGACGATCTGCTGCGCTCGCTGGGCCTCTACGAGCACCGCAACAAGTTTCCGCGCCAGGTCTCAGGCGGCCAGCAGCAGCGCTGCGCCATCGGCCGTGCGCTCGTCAAAAATCCGGGCCTGCTGCTGTGCGATGAGCCCACGGGCGCGCTCGACTACAAGACATCCAAGGAAATCCTGCAGCTCATGGAGGATGTCAATCACGAGTACGGCTGCACCATCATCATTGTCACCCACAACGCCGCCATCGCGCGCATGGCCAATCGCGTGCTGCGCTTGCGCGACGGGTGCATCGTCGAGGACGAGCTCAACGAGTCGCCCGTCGCGGCCGCCGAGCTCGATTGGTAGGCGGCGTCATGACACCTCTCGCAAAACGTCTCCCGCGCGAGCTGCGCCGCAATATCGGCAAGTACCTGGGCATCTTTTTGCTTATGTGCGGGAGCATCGCCCTTACCTCGGGCTTTTTGCTCGCGGCGCATTCCATCGGTTGCCTTATCGACGATATGCGCGATGCGTACACGATTGAGGACGGCCGCGTGACCACCTCCTTCGAGGCCACCAAAGACCAGCTCAAGGCAGCCGAGGATGCAGCCGGCGACGTCGGCGGCGTCACGCTCTACAAGAATTTCTCCATCGACGCCATCATCAAAAAGACCGCCGGCGACGACGGCACCAAGCGCACGTTGCGCACCTATGCGCACCGCACCAAGGTCGATATCGCGTCCTACTGTAAGGGCAAGGAGCCCAAGACGGACGATGAGGTGGCTATCGACCGCGTTTTTGCCACCAACAACGACCTTGTCGTGGGCGATAAGGTTGAGCTTGAGGGCCGCACCTACACCATCTGCGGCATCATGACCCAGCCCGATAGCCAGGCGCTGTTCCTCAACAATTCGGACTTTACGGTGAACACCATCACCTATGGTGTGGCCGAGGTCACCGACGCCGGCTTTGCCGCGCTCGAGGATGCCGGTGGTGCACCTGCCTACACCTACTCCTTTGCTTTTACCGATCGTGACCTCCCCACCGCGGATCGCATCGATGCGGAGCAGGATATGGTCGAGGCGCTGACCGATGCCGATGCGCGCGTGGACGATCTGATCGACGCCGATTCCAACCAGGGTATTGGCTACGCGCGCGACGACGTGGACGGCGACTCCATGATGTGGATGACGTTGCTCGACATTATCATCGTGATCATGGCGTTTGTCTTTGTGGTGCTCACCGACGCCACCATCGAGGAGGAGAGCGCCATCATTGGCACACTGCTCGCCAGCGGCTATCGCCGCCGCGAGATCGTGCTGCACTACCTGGCACTTCCCGCCATCGTGGGCGTGCTCGCGGCGCTTTTGGGCACCGCGCTCGGCGTCGCGTTCTTTACCGAGCCCATGCGCGGCCTCTATTATGGTTCGTATAGCCTGCCTCCCTTCCAGGTGTACTGGAGCTGGGAGATCTTCGTGAAGTGCGCCGTGGTTCCCGCCGCCGCGCTCATCCTCATTACGCTGGTGGGTCTGCTCCGCAAGATGGGCAAGACTCCGCTGCAGTTTCTCCGTCACGAGGCGAGCGGTAAGTCGGGTACCAAGCGCGGTCTGCAGCTGCCGGAACGCATGGGCTTTGTCTCCCGCTTCCGCCTGCGCGTCTTCCTGCGCAACCTGGGCAACTTCGCCACGCTTTTCGTGGGCATTGCATTTGCCTCGCTGCTGCTGCTCTTTGGCCTGGCGATTCTGCCCACGATGACGCACTACGCGGACAACCTCGAGACAAGCCTGGTCGCCGAGCACCAGTACACGCTCAAGGCTCCGCTGGAGCTCGAGGGCACTGCCGAGGAGCGTGAGCAGTGGTCGGCACTCGAGCGCTTGCAGTCGGTTGACAGCGCGCTGCTCTCCGCCGCTCAGGACGCCAGTGACGAGTTCGATGACGCGGCCGATGCGGCGCAGACGGCAGCCGATGCCACGACCGCATCTCCGTCTGCCGAGAGCCTGACTGCGGCGCAGGATGCGCTTGCCAAGGTCCAGGACAAGAAGGATGCGCTCTACATGCGCCTTGACGATCTTGCCGATGCCCTCGGCTGCAACCGCGACGAGACCATCGATTTGATTGACAAGGCCTCTAAGATCGACACCGACAACGACGACATCCACCCGGTCAATACGACCGACAACGGCGCGGGCGCAATCGAGCAGGCCGAGAAATATGCCGTTTACCAGCTGCAATACGACCGCGGCGATGGTAATGGCGAGGAGACGATTTCCGTCTACGGCATCTCGTCCGATTCGCGCTATTGGAAAGACCTCAACGTCGGCGATGGCCGTGTCGTCTTTGGCGGCGGTCTGCTCGACAAGTTTGGCTGGAGCGAGGGCCAGAAGGTCGAGCTTCGCGACAAGTACGAGGCTCGGGATTATTCTCTTGAGTACGCGGGTAAGGACTGCATCTGGGGTTCAAAGTCGGACATGAATATCTATATGAGCATCGATGACTTTAACGAGCTGTTCGGCAACGATGCCGCCTACTTCAACGGCTATGTGAGCGACGAGAAGCTCGACCTCGACGCGCGCTACTTTGCCGGCGACACCACGCCCGACGACATGCGCGCCGTGGGTGACCAGTTCATCGGCATGATGAGCGACATGATCGGCATGATGGTCGGGCTCGCGGTGTTTATCTTCCTGCTGTTTATGTACCTGCTAACCAAGGCCGTTATCGACCATAGCGCCCGCTCGATCAGCTATATGAAGGTCTTTGGCTATCGCGATGGCGAGATCTCGCATCTGTACATCCGCTCGATCACGCTGTGCGTGGCGGCATCGCTCGTGCTGAGCCTGCCGTTGATTATCTGCTCGCTTACGGCTATTTTCCGCTCCATGTTGCTCGCCTATAACGGCAATATCGAGATTTATGTGCCAAGCTGGTCCATGGCGGCGTGCGCAGGGATCGGCTTTGCAACGTACCTGGTCGTGGCGCTGCTGCACATGCGCTCGATCAAGCGCGTCAGCCTGGCCGAAGCTCTCAAGGTGCAAGAGTAGCCATCGGGGACGTTCTTAAACGACTAGTCATCGGGGACTGTCTTTGCCGGATCGCCGGCTCGCCGGCCGGGCTGGCAAGGACTGTCCCTGGCGGCACTCATGTCTGTCCCCAATGAGTGGCCAGGTGCGGCGCTTGACTTCAACCCCGCTTTAACGGGTACCATCCTCTATGTCTGTAACGCCATATAGACCGAGGGGAAATATCTATGACCGCAACTGCACCTGTCGCACCCGCCAAGGTGTACTTCACCAACCTGCGCACGCATGCTCGCGAGAGCCAGCTCGACAAGCTCAAGCGCCTCGTCCGTCGCGCTGGTATTGAGCAGATCGACTTTGAGAACAAGTTCGTCGCCATCAAGATTCACTTTGGCGAGCTGGGCAATCTGAGCTTTTTGCGCCCCAACTACGCCCGCGCCGTCGCGGATGTCGTGAAGGAGCTGGGCGGCAAGCCCTTCCTCACCGACTGCAACACGCTCTACGTCGGTAGCCGCAAAAACGCGCTCGAGCACATCGACACCGCCTACCAGAACGGCTTTACCCCGTACGCCACGGGCTGCCAGATCATCATCGCCGACGGCCTCAAGGGCACCGACGAGGCGCTCGTCCCGGTCGAGGGCGGTGAGTACGTGCGCGAGGCCAAGATCGGCCAGGCGCTCATGGATGCCGACATCGTGATCAGCCTCACGCACTTTAAGGGTCATGAGCAGGCTGGCTTTGGCGGCGCCATGAAGAACCTGGGCATGGGCGGCGGCAGCCGTGCCGGCAAGATGGAGCAGCATGCTGCCGGCAAGCCAAGCGTCGATACCACCAACTGCGTTGGCTGCCGTGCCTGCGAGAAGATATGCGCGCACAGCGCCATCACGTTTGACGGTACGCGTGAGCGCGAGCTTGCCAACGGCAGCACTCGCACGGTTCACGTGGCTGCCATCGACCACGATCGCTGCGTGGGCTGCGGACGCTGCATTGCGGCGTGCAACCAGGACTGCATCAAGCCCGACTATGATGCCGCGGCCGACGTACTCAACTACAAGATCGCCGAGTACACCAAAGCCGTCGTTGACGGCCGCCCGAGCTTCCACATCTCGCTTGCCATGGATATCAGCCCCAACTGCGACTGCCATCCCGAAAACGACACGCCTATCGTCAACGATATCGGCATGTTCGCGAGCTTCGACCCGGTCGCCATCGACCAGGCCTGCGCCGACGCCGTCCTGGCGTCCGAGCCGCTGCCTAACACCGAGCTTACCGACAGCGCGGCCAAGATGGAGCATAATCACGAGCATCTGGAGGGCGAGCAGGCCAAGGATCCCTTCTGCATCACGCATCCCGACACCGACTGGCGCGCGTGCATCGCGCATGCCGAGAAGATCGGCCTGGGCACGAGCAAGTACGAGCTCATCGAGGTCAAGTAGCACCTAACCATTGGACATATCAAGCGCTTTTGTAGTGCAACGTTAGTAAAAGCCGCCCGCGAGCACAGTGCCCACGGGCGGCTTTTCGGAAGTGCTAGGGAGTCAGATAGACCAGTAAACCGTGCTATTTGCCTAAAAATACTCGCCGAGGAAGTCGTCGACCGTATTCCAGTAGAGCTCGGGGTCGACTTGCGCGCTCTTGGCGTGGGTGGCGCCGTGGATAGTGAGCTTCTGTTTAACCTTGCTGGCGCACGCCTCGTAGTTTTGGTCGAGCATGCTGTACGGTACAAAGGTGTCTTGGTCACCGTGGATAAAAAGCATGGGAACCGTCGCGCGCTTGAGCTGTTCCACGCTGCTCGCCTTATGAAAGTCGTAGCCTGCGCGCACGTTGCACACCAAGTTTGCTACATCGAGCAAGGGAAAGCTGGGCAGCCCGAACACGTCCTTGAGCTGCAGAGAAAACTCGTCCCAAACACTCGTATAACCACAGTCTTCGATAATGCATTTCACGTTTGCGGGCAGAGATTCCCCCGCGACGTCCATGGCGGTTGCCGCACCCATCGACTCGCCAAAGACCAGGATGCGCGCCTCGGGGTCAGCCTGAACGATCCGCCCAATCCATGCAACGACATCGAGCCGCTCGGGCCAGCCCATGCCGATATAGTCGCCGCCGGAGCGCTCGTGGGCGCGGGCGGCGGGTGCGAGTACGTTCATGCCGCGGTCGTGGAATCGTTTGACGTATCGGGCCATGCCGATGGGCTCGTCGGTATATCCATGCAGGCAGACGGCGTAATCGTGGGTGTTCTCCGAGGCGGCAAAATACCAAGCGGAGAGCTCGGTTCCGTCATCTGCGGTGAGGCTGCTGCTCTCGCGATTCTTTTTAAACCATGCCCGCGCCTCGGTGTCCTCGGCATCCGGCTGCTCACCTTCTTTGTCGTCCTTGCCGTCCTGCATCATCTTCATGGTGTATGGCGCGCGGGGATTCAGCGCGAAGTCAAACAGAAAGTTGCCGGCAAATCCGAACAGCGCAATGACAACCACCAGTGCAACGATGCCGGCTATCTTGAGCTTTCGATGGGAATGTGCGTTTTGAGCCATGCGGTATTCTCCTATAAGATGTTAATACATCAACATTTAATGCAAGCGCATTATGGACGTTCACCGTTGATGCGTCAACAGGCAAAGAATGGGTAAACAAAGGGTCACGTATGGTGCAAATTTCGCACGCACCCAGACGCTTTGATATAGTGTTGAGAACTCTTTACGTTGGAGGATGTAACCGGCATGTCCGATTCGAGCGACAGTTCTAAACCGCGACCCAAGGCCGCGGCCGTTCCACACTACACGGTGGGCGAGGAGATCATGAACTCCGTCACCCATGGTGTCGGCTGCCTGCTGGGTATCGCGGGCCTGGTGCTCCTGATCGTATTCGCTGCCCTGCGCGGCGGAGGCCCGGCCCACATGGCCGCGGCGATTGTCTATGGCGTCAGTATCATCCTCGAATACTTGGCCTCCACGCTCTATCACGCGATTCAGCCTGCGCGCGCCAAGCGCGTGTTTCGCATCATCGACCACAGCTGCATCTACCTGCTCATAGCCGGCAGCTATACGCCGTTTTGCCTCATCACGCTCGCAAACGACGGTGGTCCCGTGCTGTTCTTTGCCGTATGGGCCATCGCCATCGTCGGGATTGCCCTCGAGTGCTTTTTGCGCGAGCGCCAGCCGCATTGGGTAAGCGGCCTGGTCTATCTGCTGATGGGCTGGCTCGTCGTCTTTAAGCTACCCGAGCTCGTGTCGCTGCTCAACCCCGTGGCACTTGCCCTGCTCGCCGTCGGCGGCGTGTGCTATACCGTGGGCGTGCCGTTCTATATCGCGAAAAACGTGCGCTATCTGCACAGTGTTTTCCACTTGTGGGTGCTCGCCGGCAGCATCTTCCAGTTCATGGCGGTGATCTTCTTCGTAATCTAGCGACCGCGCCCACGGCCCCGCTCACACGGGCGACCGGCGCAATTGCCCTATCCGCCACCTACGCTTACGACCTGACGTCCCGAATCTTGGAGGTTCGAGAAACTCCCGATGGACATAACCATCTCCCTTATCACTACCCTCGTTTTGACCCTCATCAACGGCTACTTCTCTATGTCCGAGATGGCGCTCACCACGGCCAAGCGCGCCGTGCTGGAGCATGAGGCCGAGGAAGGCGACAAGCGCGCCGAGCGTGCCATTAAGCTGGCCGCCGACTCCGACCAGCTGCTCGCCACCATCCAGGTCGCCATCACGCTCGTGGGCTTCGCCTCGTCCGCCGTCGCCTCGACGAGCCTGTCCGACCCGCTTGCCACGTGGCTCATGAGCTTTGGCATCGCGCCGCTCTCCGCTATCGCGCGCGGCCTGGCGCCGGTCATCATCACCGTCGCGGTCGCCTTCGTGTCCATCGTGATCGGCGAGCTCGTCCCCAAGCGCATCGGCCTGGCCAATGCCGAGGGCGTGTCCAAGCAGGTCGTGGGCCCGCTTTCCGTGTTCCAGAAGATCGCCCGTCCGCTCGTGTGGCTGACTGGCGCTTGCTCCGATGGCCTGGCCCGCATCTTGCGTATCAAGAGTGCCGACGACCGTCAGAACGTCTCGGAAGAAGAGATCAAGTACATGGTCTCGGAGCAGGACGACCTGCTCGACGAGGAAAAGCGCATGATCCACGAGATCTTCGACCTGGGCGACACCGTTGCCCGCGAGGTCATGGTGCCGCGCGTGGACACCACCATGTGCGAGGACGACGAGACGGTCGCCAGCGTGCTATCCACCATGCGCCAGACCGGCTTCAGCCGCATCCCCGTCTATCACGAGGACCCCGACAACGTCGCGGGCATCGCGCACATCAAGGACCTGATCCAGCCCGCGCTCGACGGCAAGGGCGACCAGCCCATCGCCGGCTTTTTGCGCGACGCCACCTTTGTGCCCGACACCAAGGACATCCTGCCGCTGCTGTCCGAGATGCAGACCTCGCACGACCAGATCGTGGTCGTCGTGGATGAGTACGGCGGCACGGCCGGCATCATCACCATCGAGGATATCGTCGAGGAGATCGTGGGCGAGATTGAGGACGAGTTCGACCCCGACAACAAGTACCTCACGCGCCTTTCGCGCCGCGAGTGGCTCGTTGATGGGCGTTTTTCGTGCGATGACGCGATTGAGCTTGGTTGGCCGCTTGAGGAAAGCGATGATTATGAGACCATCGCCGGCTGGATTTTGGAGCTTTGCGACTCGGTGCCCGACATCGGAGAGGTGTTTGAGGTCGCGGGGTACAAGTTTAAAGTGCAGTCGATGCGTGGCCAGCGCATCTCGCTCATTCGCGTGATCGCTCCGGCCGAAACCGATAAGAAGGATTCCGAGTCTTCGGTAGACGAGCCGACGACGTCGGGTGCGGGTTCCGCGAATCCGCACGACGGCGACGAGTAGGACAAGGAAGAGTAGGGGAGAGTTATGGCAGGCCTGTTCAACATCCTTAAGGTCACCGTCAGCGAGGACAAGATCTGCGCGCACGTGCTGGTGAACCCCGGCATGCCGCTCATGACCTCGGAGGATATCGAGGCCACGGCGCGCGTGTACTACCTGGTGCCGGCGATTGCCAAGCACCTGTGCCTGGGCGATTCCGGCCGCGAGTTCCAGGACTGCATGGGTCAGACCGAGCTCTGCCACCTGCTGGAGCACGTGACGGTCGAGCTCATGAACGAGACCGGTCTTGCCGGTAGCATCTCGTGCGGCCGCACGCGCGTAAGCGAGCATGACGAGCGTGTCTTTGAGGTCGAGCTTTCGTGCCCCGACGACGCACTGGCCATCGGTGCGCTGTCGTCGGCCACCTTTATGATGGACTGGGCGTACCTGCACGCCGACCAGCCTGCCCCCGACGTGGAAGGCACGGTCGCGGGCCTGCGCAACCTGGTGCTGGGCATGCGCGCCGAGGCCGAGGGCAAGGATCCTCACGAGGCCGTCGCCGCTGCGAACGGCGAAGATGCTGCCGAGGACGAGGGCGCTGACGAGGGCGATGTGCCGGTCGACGCCGAGCCCGTTGCCGATGCGACCGCCGAGCCCGTTCCCACCGAGCCCCAGGGCGTCCCCAACTTTGACGACGAGCCCCAGGTGGCGATTGATACCGAGGGCGCGGTTGCCGAGAACCACGAGGCCTCCGCTGCCGTCTTTGGCGGTGCGGCGACGGTTCCGGCGGGACCTGCGCATGAGGGCGGCCTGCCGCTCGTGGACGGCGCCGGCGAGGACCCGGGTGCCACGGTGGCCATGCCGGCTATGCCTCAGGAGTAGGCCTACGCGTTTATCACCATCACGTACCTGCGCCTTTGCCGTACGCAGATGAGCGGAGCGGCAAGTGATGCGCTGCGGGTATAATGGACAGCATTCAAACGGTGGGCACCGACGTGCCCGCAGGAGAGGAATGATCATGGGTAAGACTTTCAGCTTTGTCTCCGGCGCACTTTTTGGTGCTGCTGCTGGCGCTATTATCGGTGTTGCTCTGGCCCCACGCTCGGGCGCCGAGACCCGCGCCATGGCTGCCGATATCGCCAACGACGCCTGGGACAATATGCGCGACACCTACGAGCACAGCGCCGAGGAGGCCCGTGCCGCGGTGAATGACTTTGGCCCGATGGTCGACGCCAAGACTGACGACCTACGCGCCAAGGTCGACCTGGCCCGCGAGCGCATGGACCAGCTGCGCGAGCAGCTCAACGACGCCATTTCGGGCGGCAACGTGACGCCTGCCGCCGACGTCGTGGTCGAGAACGCCGTCGAGGCTGATGCCGAGGCTGCGGAGCCCTCGACCGAGGCATAATGCGCGCCGGGGATTTTGTCGGCGCCAAGATCTATCGCAAGCCTACCGAGGACAAGCGCACCAAAAAGGACGGCACGCCGCGCAGCCCTAAAAAGCTCGGGAAGATTCACTTTCCGGTCTTTACCCCGGGCGGTACGCGTGTGGTCGGCTTTATGGTTCGCCAGTCCGATATCGCGGGCATGATCGAGCGTCCCGACCGATTCGTAGCGCTCGACGCCATTGGTGTCTACGAGGGCGCCATTGCGGTCGATGACGTTAAGGACACGTACGATGCCGCCGCCGCCAAGCGCCTCGACATCAACCTGGACGATTGCATCATCTGGGTCGGTATGGACGTGCGCACGGAATCGGGCGACGTCGTGGGCTATTGCTCGGACGTCGAGTTCAAGCCGCGCTCGGGCATCGTGCAGGCATTCTATGTGACCGCCGGTGCTGCTTCGAGTGTTTTGGTTGGTGACACGCAGGTGCCGCCGACGATGCTGCGCGGCTACGAGAACGGCGCGATGATTGTCTCGGACGAGGTCAAGGCGCTCGGGTATTCGGGCGGCGCGGCCGCCAAGGCTGCCGAGGCCAGTGTCGTGGTGGGCGATAAGGTCAAGAAGGGCGCCAAGGTGCTCGATGACAAGGGATCGGTTGCCGTGGACAAGGGCAGTCGCGCACTGGGCAAGCAGCTCGGCAAGACGCGCGGCATGTTCAAGGCCTTTAAGGACGAATACCAAAAGGCGAGCGGAGGCTCGTCAAAAGCTACAAAATAGCGACGTACCAAATGATGGGAGGCAAGCCGGAGACCTGTTGCTCCGGCTTGCTGTGTTTATGGGGGAGGGCATATGCGCCAAAACGGATCCAACTTAAACGGGCGTTCGGGTACGCGTCCGACGGCGCGCCGCGATCTGGGGCAGCTGCCCAGCGGTCAGCGCCGTCGCCGCCGTAAGCCCGGCGCGATGTACCTCAACCATAGCCGCGGGTTTAGCGACCGCAGCGCGCGCATCGGCAACGGGCGCTCGCCGCGCCGACCGTCCCGTCTGCCCTATGCGCTCATCGCCGTGGGTTGCGCACTCGTGCTGTTTATCGCTGCCGTCGTGGGCTACGTCAACCGCAGCGTGGACGTGGAGCTCAACGGCCGGAAGACCGCGGTGCGCGTCGGCTCTACGCTGCAGAATCTCATCGACGACCAGGAGTTGACTGACACCTACGACGCAGGCGACCTGCTGGCCGTCGATGACAGCGTGCTCAAGCGCCATGGCGGCGAAAAGCTGTCGGTTAAGGTGGACGGCAAGCGCATAAAACAGGGCAAATGGGATAGCCGCGAACTTGAGGGTGGCGAGAAGGTGACGGTCAAGGATGGCCGTAACACCTACGAGAAGCATGAGGTTCAGGCTACGGTTATCGAGCCCAAGCTCAAGGTCGAGGGCACGGGCGCTATCGAGTATGTGCAGACATGGGGTGTCCAGGGCCGCTCCGAGGTGTGGGTCGGTGAGCAGTCGGGCAAGACGCAGGACCGCGGCGAGGTTGTGCCCGCCACCGATTGCGTCGTTGCGTGCGCCAGCGTGGCGCCCAAGGGCAACAAAAAGTACGTGGCGCTGACGTTTGACGAGGGTCCGAGCGGCGCCACCAAACAGATCTTGCAGGTGCTCAAGGAAAAGGGCGTTACCGCGACGTTCTTCCTTTCGGGCGATGCGGCCGAGGCCTCGCCTGCCACGGCCAAGGCGATTGTCGATGCCGGGTGCGAGATCGGATCCAACAGCTACAGCGACGATTCGCTCAAGGGTCAGGACCGTGAGACGGTACGCGAACAGATCACGAAAGGCACCGATGCGATTAAGTCGGCGACCGGCGTGAAGACGATGCTGCTGCGTGCTCCCTACGCTGCCTTTGACGAGCAAAACTGGATTGATGCGATGGACCTGGTCTCCGCCGTGGTCTCGTGGAATATTGACTCGGGCGACTGGCTGCTCAACGGTGCCGACGAGCAGGTCTCAACGGTGCTCGATTCGGTGACGCCGGGCAATATCGTGCTGCTCACCGATAGAGACGAATGCGCCGAGCAGACGCTCGAGGCGCTGCCGCAGATTATCGACGGTCTTGTCGCCGACGGCTACAAGATCGTGACGCTCAGCGACCTGGTCAAGACGGACACGTCGCTGAGCAAAAAGCTCACCTCGCTGACGAAGGTCACCATGCCTAAGGACGCCGTGTTCCCCCAACTTGCCGAGGACGATGACACCACAGAGTAGTCATTGGGTAGTCGTTTAAGAACGTCCCCAATGGCTATGTCACGGATACGTCAGCGTTTGGTATGCCTGCAATGTGCAGCGCATAAATTCGATGCCGCAGAGCGATGCTGATGCTATAGTTACTGCGGTTAATGAGGGTCAAGAGAAAGGTT
Source organism: uncultured Collinsella sp. (assembly GCA_900544875.1). GTDB lineage: Bacteria > Actinomycetota > Coriobacteriia > Coriobacteriales > Coriobacteriaceae > Collinsella. Next base: position 12,427 of record UQWS01000026.1, read on the forward strand.
ACAGGTGAAATCCAAACCTCGACCATACAGTCGATGACCCCATGCAGGTGCTTTTTGCGCATGCACGGGGTGTAAGCGTCGAGCGGCGTGCCGCCCGCGCATGCGTATACATATCCAGAAGCCCCCGGACGCCGCACGCGCGGCCGCGTCCGGAGGAATAATGATGGGGAGCACCATTGAATTATCTGAGTGAGATGCTCAAATTGCCGGTCTTGGACGTCGACGGCGAAAAGCTCGGCGTGGTCAACGATTTTGGCATTGCTACCGGCGAAGTTTTTCCGCACGTGACGTCGCTCGCGTTCCGCGGCCCCGGCAAGACGCCGTTTATGATCAGCTGGCGCAAATGGGTCGACCGTATCGACGAGACGGGCGTGTATCTCAACACGTCTGCCACCAATATTCGCTTCTCGTACCTGCAGCCGACCGAGCTCTTGCTCGCGCGCGACGTGCTCAACAAGCAGATCGTCGACACGCAGGGCATGAAGGTCGTGCGCGTCAACGACATCAAGTTTTCCATGTCGGGCGAAAACCAGCTGCGTCTACTAGGTGCCGAGGTTGGCGCCCGCGGCTTGCTGCGCGCGATCAGCCCCACGCTCGAGCATGTTGCCGAGGGCTTTATGAAGCACTTGGGCAAGCCGTTGAGCGAGGATATCATCGCCTGGTCCTACATGGACCTGCTCGATCGTTCGACCAAGAATATCCAGCTCTCGGTGTCGCACAAGACGCTCGGCGAGCTGCACCCTGCCGACATCGCCGACATTATCGAGCAGCTCGACCCGCGCCTACGCGCGCAGGTGTTTGCGCAGCTCGATACCGCACAGGCCGCCGAGGCCATCTCGGAGTTCGATGACGACGAGCTTATGACCGAGATGCTCGAGGGCCTGTCCGACACGGACGCATCGTCGATGCTGGCCATGATGGACCCGGACGATGCGGCCGACCTGATCGACGAGCTCGATTACGAGAAGGCCGAGAAGCTCCTGCGCCTGATGGGCGTCAAGGAGGAGAAGGCGATTCGTAACCTGCTAGGGTATGAGGACAACACCGCCGGCCGCATCATGACCTCGGAGTTTGTCTCCCTGCCCGCCACGGCAACGGTCGGTGACGCCATCGAGGCGATTCGCGAGCTCGACGAGGACTTCGAGAGCGTCTACTACGTCTATACCGAGGATCCGAGCGGCATGCTGACCGGCGTGCTTTCGCTGCGAACGCTGATCGTAGCCGACCGCGACGCCACGCTGGGCCAGCTTGCCTATCGCGACCTGGTCTATGTGTCGCCCGACGAGGACCAGGAAGACGTGACGGATGAGATGACCAAGTATGACCTGGTGGCTATCCCCGTCTGTGACGAGAACCGCCACATCCTGGGTATCGTGACCTTTGACGACGCCATGGACGTTATCGCCGAGGAGCACCAGGAGGACCTGCAGATCGCAGGCGTCGGCTCGGGTGATAGCGCGTCCGACGACTCGACGAATGTGCTCAGCTGGTTTGTGCATCGCCAGTACTGGGTTGTCGTGTGGGGCATTGCCTCGTGCATTATGGCAACGGTGCTGGGGACGGCACTGGGCTCCGCGCATCTGGTGGTGTTCCCCATGTGCGCCATGCCGCTCGTGCTGCTGGCTGCCTCGCGCATGGTGTCGTTCGTCAAGAACTACTTCCTGGAGTATGACGGTCACGACGACGAGCCCAAGCCGTATCTGGGGTTCTTCTTCCAGAGCACGGGCATGGGCCTGATTCTGTCACTCGTGACCTACCTGTGCGCTCAGCTGGTGCGCACCGCTGCGTTCCCCGATGCGTCCATGTTTGAGGAGCAACTCTTTACCGGGTGCTTTAATATCGCTGCCATCATTTGCCTGGTTGGCAACATGAGTGCCGTGATTTACCTGATGGTGCTGTTTTGGCGTGACGAGCATGACCTCAACACGTCGGGCACCGCCATGAACGTTATTGCCGTCATGATCTCGTGTGTGGCGTATTGCATCGCCGCGGTGCTGCTCGCCATGTCAGTCATGGGTTAGGTGGTCGCGTGCAAAATACCAAGCAAAAGTCGGGCACCAAGCAAAAGCTGACCATCGCGGCCATCTTTGGCGCTATGGGTCCCGGTCTGCTGGCGGCGCTTTCGGGCAATGACGCCGGCGGCATCGCCACGTATTCCAGTGCCGGTGCCAGCTATGGCTACAAGATGCTGTGGATGCTTCCCGTCATGACTGTGCTGCTCATCGTGACGCAGGAGACTGCGGCGCGCTGCGGCTGCGTTACGGGCAAGGGCCTGGCATCGCTCATTCGCGAGCGCTTTGGCGTGCGCAAGAGCGTACTGGCCATGACGGCGCTGTTGATCGCCAACACGGCTGTGACCATTTCGGAGTTTGCGGGTATCGCCAGCGGCCTTGCTCTCTTTGGCGTGCCGGCGAGCATCTCGGTGCCGTTGGTGGCGCTGCTGGTGTGGATGCTTACCATGTCGGGTAGTTTCCAGCGCATCGAGAAGATTCTGCTGCTGGTAAGCTGCGTCTTCGTGACCTATATTGTCGCCGCGTTTATGGCTGGCCCCAACTGGGGTGAGGTCGCGGTCGACCTGGTCGTGCCTAACATTCAAAATGACCCCAGCTACGTGTCGCTCGTGGTCGCAACGATCGGTACCACCATCGCGCCGTGGATGATTTTCTTGGCGCAGAATAACGTGGTCGATAAGAATGCGGGCGAGGACGACATCGTGCTGCAGCGTATTGATACCGTGAGCGGCTCGATCGCTGCTGATATCATTGCGGGCTTTATTATCATCACGACCGGTACGGTGCTGTTCCCAGCGGGTATTCAGATTAGCGATGCTGCCGATGCTGCCCGCGCGCTGGAGCCTATTGCGGGTCAGTGGTCCACGGTGCTGTTTGCCTCGGGCCTGGTCGCGGCGAGCTTTTTGGCTGCCTGCGTGCTGCCGGGCGTTACGTCGAGTGCCATCTGCGAGGCTTTTGGTTGGGAGCGCGGCGCCGATCGCAGCTGGGATGAGGCTCCGGTTTATCGCGGCATCATTACGGCCATCATCGGCATTTCTGCCGTGTTGGTGCTCATGCCCGGCGTCGATTTGTTCCAGATTATGATGACCTCGCAGGTCATCAACGGCGTGCTGCTGCCCGTAGTCTTGGTATTCCAGGTGGTTATCGCGGCTGATCGCCACATTATGGGCGCCAACCGCAACGGCCGCGTGTGGAACGTGCTCACTTGGGCGACTATCGGCGTGATTACGGTGCTGACGGTCGTCATGTTTGTGCTGCAAGCGATGGGCTACAGCGCGTAGCGCCTCTTTTGGGTTTCGAGCGGGCCGCGGCCATGGGCTGCGGCCTCTTTTTTGCCTGTTATAGGGGGTTAGTAATATGCGCGTGGACAAAAAATGCCAAATATGAGTACTGTTGTCTGGCCGATAGCATTTACGACAAAGAAAATAATGAACATATCTAAAAAACTGTTCATTAAAAGCGGAGCTCCAAGTCCTAAGCCGGCCATTCTGGTCAACTGGAAGGGTCGCGCGCTACCGCATGGGCGTCATTTTGGGTGATTTTGCCTGCTACTAAAATGGTAACAGTACTCATATTTGCCCTTTTTGCCCACAGACCTTTGAGGTTGCGGCGAAAAGGGCTTGTTTTGATTGTTTGGGGCAGGCGCGAGGCGCGGAAACGATGCCTGGAGCGGCGGAGCGGCTTGGAATTCATCCGTAGAGGTCTTCATTGGCTGGTGCCAGGAGTGCCTTCGGGTGCCGGTACAAAAGGAGTGTCCCTAACTGCCGCAGGGGGCGTCGGCCACGGCCGACGCCCCCTGCGGGTGTACACAGATTTTGCTGCGCGTTACTTGTCGGTGCCCAGCTTGTGTGGCTTGTAGGCGAGGGCATTGACGAGTGCGTCGGCGGCGGACTTGACGGCTGCCGGCTGCGGATCGTTGACGTGGTCCTCGGGGTGCACGGGCAGGTCTTTCTTGATCGCATCGTGGATCAGGTTGAGATACTCAGCCACGCCGGTAGTCGACAGGTGCGTGCCATCGCCATCGAACAGGTCGTTGCGGTTGGCGCTGTACCCGTACCAGTCGATAACGCGTACATTCTTGTAGCGCGTGGCGGCGTTGGCGATAGCCTGGTTGGTGGAACCCACCCACGGCTGCGGACTGCGTGTGTTCACAAATACGACGGTACGCTTGTCGCCGGCATCGGCCATGATGGCATCGATCTGATCATCAGTTACCAAACCGTTGGTGCCCAGGGCAAAAACCACGATCTTGCCGGCAAGGTTCTGCTGGATATAGCCCTCAAATGTTGCGCGGCCCGCATCAAACTGGCGGCCCTTTTCGGCATCGATATGGCTGTGCGGGAACACGCCGTCAAAGGAATCGACGGCGCGCAGCGACACGGAGTCGCCAATCATCAGCAGGTCATAGGAGCCATCGGGGAAGCCGTCGTTGTCCTTGTCGGTGTCGTCGGCCGCCTGCTGGTCTTTGGGAGCGGTGCTCTTGGCTTCCTTGTTCAGAACTTCGGCGCCCTCGCCGCTCAGCGCAGACGTCTCGGGCACAAAGACCAGGCCGCCCAGTGCAACGACCAACACGACAGCGCAGGCTGCGCAGACAGGGACGTGTGCGCGTGCCCAGTTGGCGGGCGTGGTGGTGCCATCGCGGAACTCGGCGACGGTGCGGCCGAAGGCGCCCTTTCTAAACGGCGTCTCGATAAAGCGATAGGAGCACTCGGCTACGGCGACCACCACAAGTACCTGCAAGATGTACTGCCACCAGGGCGTGTCGTTGATGTTGGCGACCGGGTTCATGAGCAACAGTAGCGGATAGTGCCACAGGTAGATGCTGTACGAACGCTTGCCGATCCACACAAGCGGTTCGGCGGCAAGGGCGCGCGCGACCAAGCCCTGGGGCTGCACGCAGGCCGCGATGACCATGAGCGTGAGGATGGAGCATAACAGCGTGCCGCCGCGATACTGGAACGCGGTGTAGCCGTTGGTGAGCGCGACCATGGCGGCAAGGCCAACCAGACCCACGACGCCCAACACATCGATGGATGCGGGCGAGGACCAAAAGCGCACGAGGGCGCTCGGCTGTGCCGGGGCGGTCTCGGCTGATTCGTCGGCCTTCTCGCTAGGTTTGCCCTCGGCGTTCTTGTCGTGCTTGGCGGCGCCAGCCAGGCGATTGAGCCCCAAACGATGAACGAGACGCACCGGCGCCAGGTCGCGATCGGGGATAAAGGCCATCCAAGCACCCAGCAGCAGCGAGAACACGCGGGTGTCGGTGCCGTAGTACACGCGGCTGGGGTCGGCGGCGGGGTTGTAAAGCACCATCATGGCGAGGGCAGATACCGCAGCAAGGCCCAGAACCACGCGGCGCGTGTTGGGCTTGCTCACATGCATGGATACCATGGCAAACAGCAGTGGCGGCCAAATCAGGTAGAACTGTTCCTCGATGGCAAGCGACCAAAAGTGCGTAAGCGGCGAGGGGTCGCCCAGGGCGTTGAAGTACGAGACGTCCTGCATAATCTGCCACCAGTTGTTAAAGAACAGCAGCGATGGCAGGATGTCGGGGCGCATCTTGGTGAGCATCACGTGGTTGAAGATGGTGCACAGCGCGCAGGTCACGAACACTACCGTTACCACGGCGGGAACCAGGCGACGGATGCGGCGAATCCAGAAGCTCTTAAGGTCGATGCGGTCGGTCTTGGCGACTTCGTTGAGCAGCAAGCGCGTGATCAGATAGCCCGAAAGCACAAAGAAGATCGTGACGCCGAGCAGGCCGCCCTGGGCCCACGTGAGGTTGAGGTGATAGAGCACCACCGCGACGACGGCGAGCGTACGCAGACCGTCGAGCGCAGGAATGTAACGAGATTTGGGGCGAGCGGTCGCCTGCTGGTCGGTAGCGGACGAGCGTGTGGCGCCGGTGTTGGTCTTGGCTGCAGAGGCGCCCTTGTTGGTGGGCGTTCGATGCGGGCTCGGGCCACGTCGCGACTCGCCGGTGCGGCGCTCGGTGTGCGGGCGTTCGTGCAGCGCCTGGTTATCGGGCGCGCGGCGCGGGCCGCGTGGGCTCGATTGTGGGAATTGTTCCATAAAACATCATCCAATGACGAGAATAATCGGCACATATTCATTGTAGCTACCTGCTCCTGTGAATGCTTGCTGCTGGCGCAACCTCAAGGGTGCGTTCACATCAAAGTGAACTAAAGTTATAGAGGTGCGAGAGCGCACGATCGACGCCGACGGTGGGCGTAAGGCCTGCAGACGAGGAGGTTTCCATGGCAGACAACGGCATTGTTGCGGTGTTCGGCAGTATGAACATGGACCTTTCGGTGGCATGCGAGCGCATGCCGCGCGCGGGCGAGACGGTCGGTGGCAGCGGTTTTATCACCAACGCCGGTGGCAAGGGCGCTAACCAGGCCGTCGCCGCCGCGCGCATAGGCGCGCGCACGTGCATGATCGGCGCTGTTGGGCGCGATACCTTTGGCGATGCGCTGGTGGCAGGGCTCCAGGATGCCGGCGTGGGCGTTGAGTTCGTGGCGCGGCGTGACGACGTGGAGACCGGTACCGCGACTATCATTCGCTGTGAGAGCGACAACCGCATCGTGCTGTCGCCGGATGCCAACCATGCGCTTACAGGCGATGATGTGGCCTGTGCGTTGCGCTATCTGGTGGCCGACGAGCTCGACGGCGACGCCAGCGAGACTGCCCCCGCGGCCGGCAGCGTCTTTATCGCCCAGGGCGAATGCGATCTGATGGCGACGGCCGCGGCGCTCTCTTGCGCCCACGGGCTGGGGTTCTATACGATCTTTAATCCAGCGCCTGCCTGCGAGTTGCCTGCGGAGGCCTGGCCTGCGGTCGACCTGGTCTGCCCCAACGAGACTGAGTGTCAGGTGCTGACGGGCATCTTGCCCGCGGATGATGCGAGCTGCGTCGCGGCGCTCAATGCCCTGCTCGCCAAGGGTGCCGGCGCCGCGGTCATCACGTTGGGCGGCGCCGGGTCGGTTACGCTTGGTGATGACGGTGAGCCGCTGCGCATGCCGGCGCTTTCGAGCGAGGTGGTCGACACCACGGCTGCGGGCGATACGTTTATCGGCGCGCTTGCGGCGGCTCGCCTGCAGGGCCTGCCGCTCTTTGAGTGCATGGCCGCGGGTGCTCGCGCCTCGGCAGTGACGGTGTCACGCCTGGGCGCTCAGCAGTCGATTCCCACGCGTGCCGAAGTTGAGCGCGTGTTTGATTTAGACGATTTAGTACAAGACGGAGAAGCGGAGTAGAACAATGGCAATCAAGAAGCTGATCCTTGATCTGGATATGGGTGTGGACGATGCGATGGCGCTGGCCTATGCCATCGCGAGCCCCGAGGTGGAGCTCGTGGGCATCACCACGTGCTTTGGCAACGTGCGCGTCGAGCAATCGGCGCACAACTGCCTGGCGGTGCTCGACCTGTTGGGTCGTCCCGAGGTGCCGGTGTACCTGGGCGCCGATCGTCCCATTAAGGCGACTGAGCCCTATACGCCGCCGGCGTCCACCGCGCTCATTCACGGCAAGAACGGCATCGGCGGCGCGAGCGTGCCCGCGTCGCCCTACGAGCCGGTGGGAGCGACCTCGGCCGGTGGCAACGCTGCGGTCGATTATTTGATCGATGCCGCGCGCACTTATGGTCCCGATCTGGTCTACGTAGCGACTGGCCCGCTCTCCAATCTGGCGCTCGCCCTGGAGCGCGATGCGGCGGCGATGATGTCCATCGGCCGTGTGGTCGTGATGGGCGGCGCCCTTACCGTGCCCGGCAACGTGAGCGCGGGCGCCGAGGCCAACATGGTGAGCGACCCCGAGGCAGCCGACGCGGTGCTGCGCTCAGGTCGCAAGCTCACCATGGTGGGCCTGGACGTGACGCATCGCGTGGTGCTCACGCGCCGCGACATTGCCGGCTGGACGGGTTCGGGAACCATGGCCGGCTGCGCATTTGCGAGCATGGTCGAGCACTACATTGGTTCGTACGAGATGAACGCGCCCCACCTGGGCGGCTGCGCGCTGCACGATCCGCTGGCGGTTGCCGTGGCGATTGATCCCACGCTCGTGGGTGCGCTCGGCTGTAACCTGCGTGTTGACTTGCTGGGCGAGTATCGCGGCCGCACCATCTGCGACGAGCACCGCCTGTCCGATCCAGATAAGAGCGCGCTCGTGGCGCTCACCGTGGACGCCCCGCGCTTCCTGTCCGAGTTCAAGACGCGCATGGCCCGCGTCCTGGGCTAAGTTGTCTTTTTAGGACGGGGCTTTTTTGACTGGTATGATTAGTGCGACCATTCGAACCAGCTAAAAGAGCCCCGTCCCAAATTGACTACCGAGAGGATCTGCCATGGAGCGCATCGCGAGTTTTTCCGTTGACCATCTGCTGCTCGAGCCCGGCGTGTATGTGAGCCGCATCGACCGCGATCCGGCGACCGGCGCTGCCGTCACTACCTTTGATCTGCGCCTGACCACGCCCAACAAGGAGCCGGTCATGAACACGGCAGAGTGCCACACCATTGAGCATCTGGGCGCCACCTTCCTTCGCAACCATGTCGAGTGGTCGAGCCGCATTGTCTACTTTGGTCCTATGGGCTGCCGCACGGGTTTTTACCTGGTTGTTTTTGGTGAGCTGACGAGCGAGGAGATCCTGCCGCTCGTGCGTGAGCTGTTCGAGTTTGTTGCCGGCTTTGAGGGCGATGTCCCCGGTGCTGCTCCCGAGGAGTGCGGTAACTATCTGGACCAGAACCTTCCCATGGCTAACTGGCTCGCGCGCCGTTACCTCGACCGTGACCTGGCCGATATCGACGAGAAGCACCTGCATTATCAGCAGGCGTAAGGGCTTTATCGTCCAAAACGCGCGCATTGGGCGCCTTCGCTTGTGCGGGGGCGCCTTTTTGTTGAGTGGTCGGGATGGGCGTTCAAAATCGCTCATGTTTGTTCTAGAATGTTCGTACTGTCACATAAACGAACAGGAGTGAACATGCATATCTACTCTGTCAACGATCCCGAGTTCAAATCCTATGGCAACGTTTGGGATAACGTTCCGTCCGAGCTCACGTCGCCCGTGCTCGAGGCGCTCTCTGCCACGCCCATCCCCGAGGGTAGCAAATACGTAGCAAGTGCGCCGGAGCTCGAGGGCGTCAAGGATGCCGATAAACTGGGCTTTCTCATGTTTGGCGGTCGTCCCTTCCAGCTGGGCTGGTGCAACGGCCACAACACGAAACTCAACTGCCTGGAGTATCACCGTGCCAGCGAGTTTAACCTGGGCGCCCGCGACTTTATCCTGCTTGTGGCGCATCGCTGGGAGATCGAGGACGGCAAGCTCGACACCGCGTGCGTCAAGGCGTTCCGCGTGCCGGCGGGTACGGTTGTCGAGGTCTTCAACACCACGCTCCACTACACGCCCTGCATGGTCGACGACGGCGGTTTCCAGGTGATGGTCGCGCTTCCCGCCGGCACCAACGGACCGCGCCCCGAGGCTGCGACCGACATGCCTGCCGCCGGTGACAGCTACTGCTACTGGAAGGCCGACAAGTGGGTCCTCTGCCACGCCGACAGCCCCAAGGCAGCCGAGGGCGGCTACGTAGGTCTCATCGGCAAAAACCTCGACATCACCTGCGACTAGGGGGCTTCCTGTTTGTCTCGATCTGTAACATCTGACGGGTCAAATCGTCTCTACCTGTTACAGATTTAGACAAACTGCAGGGGACAGACTGAACAATCTCGATCTGTAACACCAGGCCCGGTTTTGGCGGTCTACCTGTTACAGATCGAGACAAACCGGCCCAAACCACTACAAAGGTGCCTGTCCCCTTTGTGGTGGCTGGGGCTGGCGGATATCAGAAAGTGTCAGGCGGGGCGGCTGCCGGGCCGCCGTGTGCGAAAAGAAGTGTCGGCCTGCGCCGTTGCCGTTGAGCACGCACTGTTTGCGGGGATACTGAGCCTGCGACAAACAGCGTGTGAAAGGATTGATGCATGGCTTTCCGTAAAGACTTCCTGTGGGGCGGCGCGACGGCTGCTAACCAGTGCGAAAGCGCCTACAACGTGGACGGCCGCGGCCTGGCCAACGTGGATGTGGCGCCGCACGGCCCGGAGCGTTACGCGGTGGTCTCCGGCCAGCGCAAGATGCTCGACTTCGAGGACGGCTCCATCAACGACGACTACCGCATTGACTACCTGCGCCAGCACATCTCCGCCATGCGCGACGCGGTGACCGAGGACGGCGTGGACCTTTTGGGCTACACCACCTGGGGCCCGATCGACTTGGTGTCTGCTGGCACGGGCGAGATGTCCAAGCGCTACGGCTTTATCTACGTCGGCCGCGATGATGCGGGTAGCGGCACCCTCAAGCGCTCCAAGAAGAAGAGCTTTGATTGGTACAAGCATGTCATCGAAACGAACGGTGAGGCCCTTAGGGGGTGGGCCTGACCGTCGCATTTCGAAAGCCATGCTTTATAACGTTCTAACCAAGGCGCCCGGCGAGCAGCTTATGCCCGCCGGGCGCTTTGTTAAAAGAAGTGAAAGAAAGCAAAAGAAGTTAAAACTTGCAAAAGAAGTGAAAGCAGGACGGCGGCAGTCATCGGGGACGTTCTTAAACGACTAGTCGCCGGGGACACTCTTTGCCAAAGGGTGGCACTTGGGGACGTTCCTTTCTGCCGGCACCTGGGGACACTCCTTGTGGGGGGGGGCTCTTCTCGAGAGACAGGTTGGTTATGGCCCCACCCGCTGTCGGAAATTCGATCAACGCTTTCTAAAAATGTTCAATAGAGGTCAATTCCAATTGAGATTATGTTGAAATATATAAATACTCAATTGGAATTTTGCAGTTATCCCAGTTAAAATGGGAAAAGGGAGGCAAGTTATGCTCAAGCGTAAAATAATCGAGAAAATTGAAAGCTGGAAACAGACTAAAACCGGGCAGGGACTGCTTATTACCGGTGCTCGACAAGTTGGCAAAACAAGCGCTGTCGAGCAGTTCGCCCGTGACAACTATAGAAGCTTCCTGAAAATCGACTTCGTGGAGAGACCCGACGCGGTCGAGCTCATAGGGGAGGCAAGGAGCCTCGATGACCTCATTGTGAGAATCACCGCACTGGCCTCATCGCCCATCGCTTCGGATACAAAGACGCTTCTGTTTTTTGATGAGGTGCAGCGTTGCGGAGACGCCATCACCTGGATGCGTTATCTTGCGCAAGACGATCGTTTCGATGTCATTTACTCCGGCTCCATGCTCGGGATTGAGGCGTTCCATTTTCGGTCGTTGCCGGTAGGTACTATCGATATCCTCGAGATGTTTCCCATGGATTTCGAGGAATTCTCCTGGGCTCTGGGAGTCGACGAATCATTATGGGATGTCGTTCGTGCCTGTTATCGCAAACGGGAACAAGTGCCTCCGTTTATTCATGAACGGTTGATCGAGACGTATTATCGGTATGTCCTTGTGGGTGGCATGCCTGAGGCCGTTCAGCTGTTCGTCTCAACTCATGATACACAGGCGATGCGCGCTCGTCAGCAGGGCATTCTCGAAGCATATCGCGCAGATATCGCACGGTACGCCGAAGCCCCCGCGCATGCTCAACGGATCAGGACGATCTACGATGCCATGCCCGCGCAGCTCAATAAAGAGAACAAGCGCTTTCTCGTTACCGGGATAGACAAGCGGAAACGATTTTTGGATTTGCAGCCTGATTTTGACTGGCTTGTTAATGCGGGCGTTGCGATCCCGGTTAAGAGGGTGAGCGAGCCCATGTTCCCCTTGGGTCTCTCGCGGGAAGACAGTTTTTTCAAGTTCTACCTGAGCGATGTGGGGCTGCTGTTCTCTACTTTTTCTCCCGCTGATGTCGAGGCCATTGTTGCGCAGCGGGAATCGATCAACTTTGGGCAGGCTTTTGAGAATGCGGTCGCCCAGGAGCTGCGCGCATGCGGCTACTCTTCGTTGTTCTACTTTAACGCGGCCAAGGTTGGAGAAGTCGATTTTATTATCGAGGATAAGCGGAGCCCCGTCGTTTTGCCTATCGAGGTCAAATCGGGTAGGTACAGCACAAAGCACGTTGCCCTCGATCGCCTGATGAGCGTTGAAAACTATGGATTGGCTCGGGCGGTCGTGCTTCACCGGGACAACGTGGTGGATGGAAAGGCGATATTGTATTTGCCCCTATATATGGTGGGCCTGCTAAAAGAAATGCCATAGATGAAGGGTTGAGAGCTCTAGGGTAGTCATTGGGGACGTTCTTAAACGACTGGTCGCCGGGGACACTCTTTGTCGAGCAAGCAGTCCACGTCGTGCTCCTTCTGGGACAGACGGCTCAAAAACGCTGCACGCCGTGGACTACTGGGGTCAAATTCGCGGCATTTCGAGCTTGGCTTCGTTATCGGGACTGATTCTTTATTAAAATTGAAATTCAAACAGTTGAGCGGCGGGGGGTGTTCCTATAGTTTTGTCAACTGGGCAATGCTGTTTTCAAGATTGAATCGCGACATGCTAACGCCAGGCC
>UQWS01000027.1 GCA_900544875.1 uncultured Collinsella sp.
TCCACCCGAGCATTGAATGAGGCTCCAACGCAAGTTGGGGCCTTTTTTCATATAGGCACACAAGGTCAAAGGCGGCAGCATGATACTCCTGGTCGACAAGATCGAAAAAAGCTTCGGCGCACGCGTCCTCTTTAGCGGCGCGTCCTTCCAGATCAACTCCGGCGAGCGCTTCGCGCTCGTGGGACCCAACGGGGCCGGCAAAACCACCATGCTCAAAATCATCATGGGCATCGACAGCCCAGACGCCGGCCAGGTCCAGTACGCAAAGGACTGCCAGGTAGGCTACCTAGAGCAGGAAACTAATCTGGAGCAAAAGGACACCACCATCCTCGCCGAGGTCATGGCCGCCGCCAAGGAAATCCGCCGCATGGGCGAGCGCGCCAACGAGCTGCAGGCCCAAATCACCGAGCTCTCCGAGCAGGGCAAGGACGTCGACGCCCTCCTCAACGAGTACGGCCAGGTCCAGGACCGCTTTGAGCATCTGGGCGGCTACGAGCTCGAGAGCAACGCCCGCAAGATCCTGTCTGGCCTGGGCTTTAAGGTCACCGACTTTGAGCGCCCGTGCTCCGAGTTCTCCGGCGGCTGGCAGATGCGTATTGCGCTGGCAAAGCTCTTCCTGCGCCATCCCGATCTGCTGCTGCTGGACGAGCCTACCAACCACCTGGACCTTGAGAGCGTTCAGTGGTTGCGCGGCTTTATCGCCAACTACGACGGCGCCGTTCTCATCGTCAGCCACGACCGCGCCTTCATGGACGCCTGCGTCGACCACGTCGCCGCACTCGAGAACCGCCGCGTGACCACCTACACCGGCAACTACAGCAGCTACCTCAAGCAGCGCGAGGACAACCTGGAGCAAATGCGCGCCAAGCGCGCTGCCCAGGAGCGCGACATCGCCCACATGCAGGTCTTCGTCGACAAGTTCCGCTACAAGCCCACTAAGGCAGCCCAGGCGCAGGAGCGCATCCGCAAGATCGAGCAGATCAAAAAGGAACTCGTCATCCTGCCCGAGGGCCACAAGCACATTGACTTTAAGTTCCCCGATCCGCCACGCTCCGGCGACATGGTCGTGGGCTTGGAGGGAGTCTCCAAGTCCTACGGCGACAAGCATATCTACAGCGACATCGACCTCAAGCTCTACCGCGGTGAGCACGTGGCGCTCGTCGGCCCCAACGGCGCCGGTAAGTCCACCCTCATGAAGATCATCGCCGGCCTGGAGCCGCCCACTACCGGCACGCGCGACCTGGGCACCAACGTGGGTGTGGCCTATTACGCCCAGCACGCGCTCGAGGGCATGACCGAGTCCAACACCGTCCTGCAAGAGATCGACACCGTCACGCCCAAGTGGACCGTGCCGCAGCAGCGCAGCCTGCTGGGTGCCTTCCTGTTTAGCGACAACGACGCAATCGAAAAGCAGGTCCGCGTCCTTTCCGGCGGTGAAAAGGCGCGTCTGGCCCTGGCCAAGATGCTCGTGGCCCCCGAGGCACTCCTGTGCCTGGACGAGCCTACCAACCACCTTGACATCGACTCGGTGGACATGCTCGAGAACGCCCTGCAAAACTTCCCCGGCACCATCGTGCTGATCAGCCACGACGAGCACCTGGTGCGCGCCGTGGCCAACCGCGTGATCGACATCCGCGACGGCAAGGTGACGGTCTACGACGGCGACTACGACTACTACCTCTATAAGCGCGAGGACCTGGCAGCCCGCGCCGCCGCCGAGGCGTCCACGGAGAACGCGCCGGCCGCGACCAAGATAACCAAAGCCAGCGCCGCCCAGACCAGTAGCCCCGCCGCCGCCCCCAAGCCGGCCGAGGGCAAAAAGACCAAGGAGCAAAAGCGCGCCGAGGCCCAGGCCCGTGCCGCGCTCAACAAAAAGCTCAAGGGCGTACGCAACCAGCTCAAGAAGATCGAGGCGGAGCTCGACAAAAAGCGTGCCCGCTATGACGAGCTTATGGAATTGATGGCAAGCGAAGAGCTTTATGCCGATCAGGATAAGTTCAACGCCGCGCTGGGGGAATATAACGGCCTTAAGCAAGAGCTGCCCAAGCTCGAGGACGAATGGCTCGAGCTTTCCACCCAGATTGAAGAGGAGACCGCGCGTGAACTCTCGTAAGGCCGCTGCCGTGGCGATGAGCATCATCGCTATCGCCTGCCGTATCTGCGGCATCTTTATGAGCGCGATGACCGTGCTGTTGTGCTTTAGCGGCCTCACCGCCAAGCTGCAGATCGTTGGCTTTGTCGTCGAGCTTTCGCGCGCGCTGCCGAGTGCCATCGCCGGCTACGGCGTTATCACCTCGCCCTTTGGCGGCGTGTTCCGCTTGGATTACGCCATCGTGGCCGTCATCCTGTTTGTGGCCGACTACCTGCTCGCGCGCGCCTCGCGCCGCGTCCGCTAGGGGAGTGCCATGTCCAACAGCTACTTCATGAATCTGCTCGCCAGCGCCGTCGCCGTCATCGTAGGTATTGTTATCCACGAGAGCGCGCACGCCGCCGCTGCCTGGGCGCTCGGCGACAAGACGGCCCGCTCCCGTGGCCGCGTCTCGCTCAATCCGCTCAACCACATCGACCCGTTTGGCACCGTCCTCCTGCCGCTGCTGATGCTCGCGGCCGGCGGCCCGGTCTTCGCCTTCGCCAAGCCCGTGCCCGTCTACCTCAACAACCTCAAGCACCCCAAGCGCGACGAAGTCCTGGTGAGCGCGGCCGGCCCCGCATCGAATATCGCGCTCGCATGCCTGGCCGCAGCCCTCATGCACCTGACCTATGGCAACCTCTACGCCAGCATGTCTTTTGCCGTGGCCTCCCAAATCATGAACTTCGGCGCTGCCTTTATCGTGGTCAACCTATCGCTCGCGTTCTTTAACCTCATCCCAATCCCGCCGCTCGACGGCTCGTCGATCATCGTGCCGTTCCTCAAAGGTAAGGCCCTCGCCAACTACTATCGCCTGCAGCAATACGCCATGCCGATCCTTATCATCGTGCTGTATCTGCTCCCCATGTGGACCGGCATCGACGTGATCGGCCGCTATTTCGACGTTACCGTGTATCCGCTCGCTGAGCAGCTGCTCAACTTCGCAATCGCCGGCATCTAAGGTAAACTTACAGGTCGACCGTGCAAAACGGTCGCAACATGCACCCAAACCGCGCCGCGAAGGCGCCGTCAAAGGAGGTCGAAGATGTCGTATCGCGTGTCGACGCAGGTCTACAGCGGACCGTTCGACCTGCTGCTGCAGCTGGTAACCCGTCAAAAAGTAGATATCGGCGCTATCTCCATTAGCGAGGTGGCCGAGCAATACCTGGCCGAAGCCGAGCGCATCGAGGCGCTGGACCTAGACGTGGCGAGCGACTTTTTGCTGGTCGCAGCGACCCTTTTGGACATCAAGGCTGCCTCGCTGGTGCCGCAGGAGGCCCCGCGCAAAGCCGACGACGATGACGAGTTCGACGATGACCTCGAGGAACTTAGCGCGCTCGACGGTGACGCCCTGCGTGAGGTCCTGATTCAGCGTCTGATCGCCTACAAGCAGTTTAAGGGCGCGGCGGCGGCTCTCGGGGCCCGAATGCAGGCCGAAAGCCGCATGCACCCTCGCGTGGCCGGCCCCGACCCCGAGTTTTTGGGCCTCATGCCCGACTATCTGGCCGGCATCACGCTGCGCGGCCTGGCCGTCATCTGCGCCGACCTGGACGGCAAGCGCCAGACCTTCCTGCTGGAGGCCGAGCACGTGGCACCTCATCGCGTGCCGCTCGACCTGACGGTGGCCTCAGTCGATCGCTTTACCATGGCGCACCAAGCCTGCACCTTCCGCGAGCTGCTGGACGGCGACGCCACCACCGAGCAGCTCGTCGTCACCTTCCTGGCTATGCTGGAGCTCGCCAAGCGTGGCTCGCTCACGCTGAGCCAGGACGAGATCTTTGGAACTATCCGCATCAACCGCGTCGAGGGCGCCGAGGCCTACGTGCCCGGCGAGGGCCCCGAGCTCACCGAATAGGAGCGGCAATCATGTCAACCCTTTCCACGCTGGAGACAAATAGCCTCAAAGGCGCCTTGGAGGCGCTCCTGTTGGTGTCGAGCGATCCGGTGAGCGCCCCCGCGCTGGCTGGTGCGCTGGATATCGCCCCCGGCGAGTGCGCATCGCTGCTCGCCGAGCTCAAAGTTGAGTACGAGGAGGCCAACCGCGGCTTTCAGCTGCGCGAGGTCGCCGGAGGTTGGCGCCTGTTTACACATCCCGCCTATCATGACGTGGTCGAGGCCTACGTGCTGAGCTGGGATACGCAAAAACTGTCGCAGGCGGCACTCGAGACCCTGGCCGTGATCGCCTATCACCAGCCTGTTACGCGCGAGGTGGTCAAGGGCATTCGCGGCGTCAACTCCGACGGTGTCATCGCGTCGCTCGTTGACAAGGGCCTGGTGCGCGAGCTCGGCCGTGACCCCCAGCGCGGCCAGGCCATCATCTACGGCACGACCAACGCCTTTTTGGAGAAGTTCGGCCTGCGCTCCACTCGCGACCTGCCCGATCTGGAGCAGTTTGCCCCCGACGAGCAGTCACGTCAATTTATCCGCGAGCGCCTGAGCGGCCGCAGCATTCAGTCCACGCTTGAGGAGCAGGCTGAGGATCTGGACGAAGAACGTGAGCTGCTCGATACCGATATTGATGATGTCGAGGAAGTCGGCGGCGAGGAAACGCTGTCCACCGACGACACTGCGGAGGATACGCATGACGAAGACTAACGAGACAGGGGAGATGCGCACCGGCGCTGCGGCGCCCAACGCGGATGTGCACAAGTCCGACGCCCAGCCCGTCTACCCGCACACCATGCGCCTGCAGCGCTTTTTGGCGCGCGCGGGCGTGGCGAGCCGCCGCGGTTCTGAGGACCTGATGACCGCCGGCCGCGTGGCTGTTAACGGCGAGGTCGCGACCGAACTGGGCACCAAGGTCGATGTCGACCGCGATCACATCGAGGTCGACGGCATGCCCGTCAAGCTCAACCAGGGCGCCGTGTACCTGATGCTCTACAAGCCGACCGGCTACCTCACCACCATGAGCGACCCGCAGGAGCGCCCTTGCGTGGCCGACTTGGTCCCGCGCGACCGATTTCCGGGCCTGTTCCCGGTGGGCCGTCTGGACCGCGACACCACAGGCCTTTTGCTCTTTACCACCGACGGCGACCTGTCTCAGGACCTGCTGCACCCCAGCAAGCACGTCTACAAGACCTACCACGCACTCGTTGACGGCGAGCTGTCCGACCGCGACCTCACGCCGCTACGTCGTGGCATCGAGCTCGATGACGGCCTATGTCAGCCGGCGATCTGCCGCATCATCAACGCGCGCGAAGCCGAGGCCGTGGCACCGCAAGGCGTCAAGCCCGGCACCACTGCCGTGGAGGTCATCATCCGCGAGGGTCGTAAGAACCAGGTCAAGCGCATGCTGGGCAAGATTCACCATCCCGTGATCCGCCTGCATCGCTGCAACTTTGCCGGCCTGGAGCTCAAGGACGTGGCCAAGGGCTCGTGGCGCGAGCTCACCGACCGCGAGGTGCAGATCCTCAAGGCCGGCGGCATCCCACCTAAGCAGGCCGACGCCAAGCGCGGCACCGCGCCGGAGGCCAACGCCGCGAGCCGCACGCGTCACCACGGCAGCCACGGCTCCGCACCCAAGCGCAATACCTACCGCGAGCGTTACACCGGCTAGGCAGACCGCCAACCAATACAGCGCCCGCGCATCATACCAGCACGTCAACCACCGAAAGGAAGCATTGCATGATCGTCGCCATCGACGGCCCCGCCGGTTCCGGCAAGTCCACCATCGCCAAGGAGATCGCCCGCCAGCTGGGCTTTAACAAGCTCGACACGGGCGCCATGTATCGCGCCGTCACGTTCGCCGCGCTCGACCGCGGCATCGACCTGGACGACGAGGCAGCCATCGACGCCCTCGCCGAGCAGATCGAAATCCGCTTTACCAACGGCACTGGCGAAGACACACGCCTGACCATTGACGGCAAGGACGCCTCGGCTGCCATTCGCACCCCGCAGGTCGACGCCAACGTGTCCAAGGTCTCGGCCTACCCGGGCGTGCGCGCGGCCATGCTCATCCATCAGCGCCGCGCCGCCAAGGACCGCGATATCGTGGCCGAGGGCCGCGACATCGGAACCGTTGTATTCCCCAACGCGCAGGTCAAGGTCTTCTTGACCGCCGACCCGCGTGAGCGTGCCCGTCGCCGCGTGCTGCAGCGCCACCAGGACGACGCCCAGCCGCTCACCACCGAGCAGCTCGAGGCCGAGGTCGACGAGACCCTCGACGCCCTCAAGCAGCGCGACAAGCTCGACAGCAGCCGCGAGGTGGCGCCGCTTGTGCCCGCCGAGGACGCCGTGCACGTCGACTCCACTGCCCACACCATCGATGAGGTCGTCCGCATTATCGAGGACCTCATCAACCAAAGGAGGTAGCCCATGCGCCTGTTTAAACAGACGCCCGAGGATTACTACAACGCCCCTTATGCCGAGTTCCCCGCGCTTATCCGCGGCACCGTCGCCGTAGTCATGGCAATCCTTTGGGCCTTCTCCAAGCTCATGTGGCGCTGGAAGGTCGAGGACGCCGACCTGCTGTTTGAGCGCCAGGAAGGCCGCGGCAGCGTGGTCATCTGCAACCACACCTCGATGGCCGAGCTTTTGGCTGTAGAGACGGCGCTGTTCTTTGGCGGCCGTCGCATCCGCCCCATTTTTAAGTCCGAGTTTGCCAAGAGCAAGATCATCCGCTGGGCCTTTAGCCGCGTGGGCGGCATTCCCGTCGAGCGCGGCACCGCCGACATGAAGTGCCTGCGTGCCGCCCAGCATGCGCTGCAGCGCGGCGAGGACGTCCTGATCTTCCCCGAGGGCACGCGCATCCGCTCTCACGAGATCAAACCCGAGGTCCACGGCGGCTTTGCGCTCATCGCCCAGATGGGCAGGGCACCCGTGAATCCACTCGCCATCTGCGGCTGGTCCGACATCACGCCTGCGGGCAAAAAGATCATGCGTCCCAAGAAGTGTTGGATTCGCGCCGGCAAGGCCGTCTCACTTTCCGACGCGCCGGCTGGGCTTAAGCGCACGGAGCGTCTGGCCTGGTTTGAGTCCGAGGCCATGAATCGCGTCTACGCCATGCGAGACGAGCTATGCGCCGAGCATCCGGGCAGGTTCTAGCCATGGACGAGAACGTGACGAAAACCGCCGCGACCGCGTCCGACCAAGCCGGTGCGCCCACCATCGAGATCGCAGCCCACGCCGGCACCTGCTACGGCGTGCAGCGCGCGCTCGACATGGCGCTGGCCGCCGCGCCGCAGGCAGGGGAGAGCGCTCAGGTCCATACCCTAGGGCCGCTCATCCATAACCCCATCGTGGTGAGAGAGCTCGCCGAAGCTGGCATTGGCTTGGCCGAGACACTGGACGACGCAGCATCGGGCACCGTAATCATCCGCGCCCACGGCGTGGTGCCGCAGGTAATCGATGCGGCTCACGATCGCGGTCTTACCGTGGTCGACGCCACCTGCCCCTACGTGAAAAAGGTCCACGTGGCGGCGGAGCGCTTGGTACGCGAGGGCTACCACGTGGTAGTCGTGGGCGAGCCGGGCCACCCGGAAGTCGAGGGCATCCTGGGCCACGCCGGCGATGACGCGCATGTCGTAAGCTGTGCCGCCGATGCGGACGCTCTGCCGCTCAAGGGCAAGGTGGGCCTCGTCGTGCAGACCACCCAGACCGCACAGAACCTCGCCGAGGTCGTAGCTACCATCACCCCGCGCGTGCAGGAACTGCGCGTAATCAACACCATCTGCGCCGCTACGAGCGAGCGCCAGCAGGCCGCCGCCGCACTTGCCAACCGCTGCGACTGCATGGTCGTCGTGGGCGGCAAAAACTCCGGCAACACCCGCCGCCTAGCACAGATTTGCTCAGACGCCTGCGAGCGCACGCATCATATCGAGGAGGCAAGCGAGCTCGAAGCCGCTTGGTTTACCGACGCTCACCACATCGGTATCACCGCCGGCGCCTCCACCCCGCAAGAACACATCGAACGCGCCGTCGCGCGCATCAAGGAGCTTTGCCGCTAATCATGGACCAGACCGTACCCGCATACGCCGCCGAGGTGGCCGATTACGGGCGCAGCCGCGACCCCGAGCCGGGTGAGGGCGCGCTCGTAAAAAGCGTGCGTCCCGAATCGCCCGCGTGGGATGTGGGTATCGAGCCGGGCATGCGCGTGCTCACGGTCAACGGCGAGGCACTCACCGACATGATCGTGTGGCTCTGGGAGGCAGACGACGACACCGTCGATCTTGAGGTTTTCGATCCGCGCGACAACAGCGTCACCCCCGTGGAGCTCGACCGTTTCCCGGGAGAGGACTGGGGCCTTGAGTTCGATGGCCCCATTTTCGATGGCATGCGCACCTGTGTGAACGCCTGCGTGTTCTGCTTTATGACCATGCTGCCCAAAGGCGGCCGCTCAACGCTATATATTCGCGATGACGACTACCGCCTGAGCTTTTTGCAGGGCAACTTTGTCACGCTCACGAACCTCACCGACGAAGATGTTCAAAACGTCATCCAACGCAACATGAGCCCCATGAACGTGTCGGTCCACGCCGTAAGCCCCGACGTCCGCTGCCGCATGATGGGCCGCAACGCTCAGCGCGGCATGGACGTGCTCGAGGCCATCATGGCCGCCGGCATCGAGATTCACGCGCAGATTGTGCTGTGTCCCGGCATGAACGACGGCGAGGAGCTGCAAAAGACCCTGCGCTTTTGCGAGGAGCACGAGCAGATCACGAGCCTGGGCATCGTGCCGCTGGGCTTTACCAAGCACCAGAATCGCTTTACCTGGTCATACAGCGACAAGCCCGAGCTGGCGCGCGAGACCATTGCCATGATCCGTCCCTACCAGGATCGTGCCTACGAACGCTTTGGCCGCCACACCTTCCAGATGAGCGACGAGTTCTATCTGGACGCCGGCATCGATCCTCCCGAGGCGGACTTTTACGACGGCTACCCGCAGTACTACGACGGCATCGGCATGATTCGCTCGTATCTGGACGAGACCGACGACGTGCTTGCCGCCGACGCCGAGCGTCTGGCCCGCGTCCGCGCTGGCATCGCCGCCCGTGGCCAGCGTCTGCTGTGCCTCTCGGGCGCCAGCGCACGCGATACGGTGGCGCGCTTTGTGGAGTCTCCACGGGGCCTTGCCGGCACCGTCACAGCCATTAAAAACCGCTACTTTGGCGGCAACGTGGACGTGACCGGCCTCATCGTCGCCTGCGACATCTTGGAGCAACTGCCGCAGGACCTGTCGGGGGTTATGCTCTTTGTGCCTAAGCTCATGTTCAACGCTGACGGCATGACGCTTGACGAGTATCATCGTGACGATTTACTCGCAAGCCTTACCAGTCGCGGCGCCGAGGTTCATGTGGTGTCGACCATGCCGCATGAGCTGCTCGATACCCTGGAGCATATCCTTGGCATTGTGCCCGCAGACTCTACCAATTCCGCTGACCCTATCCATTAAAGGAGAGCTGATGAAACCTATCGTCGCCGTCGTCGGACGCCCCAACGTGGGCAAGTCCACGCTCGTTAACCGCCTGGCCCAGACCTCGGACGCCATCGTCCACGAGTCCCGCGGCGTCACGCGCGATCGCTCATACCACACGGCCGATTGGAACGGCCGCGAGTTCACCATCGTCGACACGGGCGGCATCGAGCCGCTCAAGAGCGACGACGTCTTTGCCACGTCCATCCGCGACCAGGCCCTCGCCGCCGCCGAGGAAGCCGCCGTCATCCTGTTTGTTGTCGACGGCCGTACCGGCGTCACCGAGGAGGACGAGTCGGTCGCCCGCATGCTCAAGCGCTGCGACAAGCCGGTCTTTCTGCTGGTGAACAAGCTCGACAACCCCGATCGTGAGAACGACAGCATCTGGGAGTTCTATTCGCTCGGCATCGGTGAGCCCACGCCGCTCTCGGCCCTGCATGGCCATGGCACGGGCGACCTGCTCGACGATATCGTGGCCCTGCTTCCGGAGGAAGAGGACGAGGTCGCCGATGAGTTCCCCGACGCGCTGAACGTCGCCATCATCGGCCGCCCCAACGCCGGTAAGTCCTCGCTGTTCAACCGCATTCTGGGCGCCGACCGCTCCATCGTGTCCAACATTGCCGGCACCACGCGCGACGCCATCGACACGGTCGTCGAGCGCAACGGCAAGCACTACCGCATGGTCGACACTGCGGGCATCCGCAAGAAGAGCACCGTGTACGAGAACATCGAGTACTACTCCATGGTCCGCGGCCTGCGCGCCATCGACCGCGCCGACGTGGCGCTGCTCGTCGTCGACGCCTCCGTGGGCGTCACCGAGCAGGACCAGAAGGTCATGGGCTTGGCCATCGAGCGCGGCTGCGCCATCGTGGTGCTGCTCAACAAGTGGGACCTGCTCGACGATGACCGCAAGCGCGAGGCCTGCATGGAGACCATCGACCGCCGTCTGGGCGTCATGGCTCCCTGGGCCCAGTACCTGCGCATCTCTGCCCTGACCGGCCGCAGCGTCGAGAAGATCTGGACGATGGTCGACGCCGCCGAGAAGACGCGCTCGCAAAAGATCAGCACCTCGCGCCTCAACACGTTCCTCACCGACCTGCGCGAGTTCGGTCATACCGTGGTGGACGGCAAGCGCCGCCTGCGCATGCACTACGTGACCCAGACGGGCGTCAACCCGCCGACGTTCACGTTCTTCGTCAACCACAGCGATCTGGTCAACGACACCTATCAGCGCTACATCGAGAACCGCATGCGCTCGACCTTCGACTTTGCCGGCACACCCATTCGACTCTTCTTTAGGAAGAAGGAGCAAAAGGATGCATAATCCGATTCTGCTGACCGCCATCTGCGCCGTAGTCTCGTTCTTTATCGGGGCGATTCCATTTGGCCTGATCTTGGGCCGCGTGTTCAACCACACCGACATTCGCAAGGCGGGCTCCGGCAACATCGGCACCACCAACGCGCTGCGTGTGGCCGGTCCCAAGGTGGCCGCGCTCACGCTGCTGCTCGACTGCCTTAAGGGCGCCATCTGCGTTGTCATCGCCCGTCCGCTCATCGCGAGCGTGGGCTATGGATTTCCGCCGAACATCATGGCGCCCGGAGCCCCCGGCGACTGGATGCTCGGCGTCATTTGTCTGGCAGCCGTATGGGGCCACATCTTCTCGCCCTACCTCAACTTCCATGGCGGCAAGGGTATCGCAGTTGGTCTGGGTGTCATCCTCGCCTGGTACTGGCCTATTGGCCTGTCGCTGCTGGGCATGTTTATCGTGGCCGTCGCCATCACCAAGTTTGTGTCGGTGGGCTCGCTTGCCGCTGCCATCGGTCTTCCCATCGCTGCCTGCGCGGTCTTTCCGTACAGCAGCCTGGGACTTAAGTTTTGCATGGCGATGATCGGCATCACCGTGGTGTGGGCCCATCGTGCGAACATCAAAAAGCTCATGACCGGTAAGGAGTCCAAGCTCTCGTTTACCAAGCGCGTCACCGAGCCCGACGATAAGTAGGAGAGAGTCATGAATGTTGCGCTGATTGGCTCCGGCTCCTGGGGAACCGCCGTCGCCGGCCTCGCCGCCGCGCGAGCCGAGCGCGTGACCATGTGGGCCCACAGCGAGCAGACGGCCGCCGGCATCAATGGCGAACACCGCAACCCCCGCTACCTTGTGGGCTACGAGCTGCCCGGCAACGTCGTTGCCACGACGGATCTGACCCAGGCGATCGACGGCGCCGAGGCCATCATCTTCGCCGTTCCTTCGACGCACCTTCGCAGCGTGTGCCACCAGGCCGCGCCCTTTATCGCCGCCGATACCCCGGTGCTTTGCCTCACCAAGGGTATTGAGCCCGAATCCGGCCTGCTCATGAGCGAGGTCATCGCCCGCGAGATTGGCAACGAGACGCGCGTAGCGGCGCTCTCGGGCCCCAACCATGCCGAGGAGATCTGCCGCGGTGGACTTTCTGCCGCCGTCATCGCCAGCAAAGATCCGCAGATAGGGGAGACCTTTAAGGACCTGCTCCTATCCACAGCCTTCCGCATCTATCTGTCGCAAGACATGACCGGTGTCGAGGTTTGCGGCGCTATGAAAAACGTCATCGCCATCGTGTGCGGCATCTCCGCCGGTACCGGCGCGGGCGACAACACGCTCGCCCTTATCATGACGCGCGGCCTGGCCGAGATCAGCCGCCTGGTGCACGCCCGCGGCGGGCAGGCCATAACCTGCATGGGACTTGCCGGCATGGGTGACCTCATCGCCACCTGTACCTCGGAGCATTCGCGCAACCGCACCTTTGGCTACGAGTTTGCCCACGGCGTGTCGCTCGACGAGTACCAGGCGCGCACGCACATGGTGGTCGAGGGCGCCGTCGCCGCCCGCAGCGTGAGCGAGCTCGCCCGTTCACTGGGCGTAGACATTCCGCTCACCTTTGCCGTGGAGCAAACGCTCTACAACGGTGTTACTTTGGATAGGGCGCTCGAGATTCTTACCGATCGCGTACCCTCCCAAGAGTTCTACGGACTCACCGACTAGCGCAGAAAGGCTTCTACCATGGGTTCCATCAAAATTGCTCCGTCCGTCCTCTCGGCCGACATGGCCAACCTCAAGGGCGAACTCGATAAGATCGCCGGTGCCGACTACGTGCACTTCGACGTCATGGACGGTCACTTTACCGGCAACCTCACCTTTGGCGTTGATATCCTCAAGGCCGTCAAGCGCTCCACCGACGTGCCGGTCGATGCGCACCTCATGGTGTCGAACCCCGACGAGACGGTCGATTGGTACGCAGACGCCGGCGCCGATATGATCACCGTACACTACGAGGCCTCCACGCACCTGCACCGCACGCTCACCCATCTGCAGCAGCGCGGCGTTAAGGCCGGCGTGGTGCTCAACCCCGCCACCCCCGTGTGCGTGCTCGAGAGCATCATCGACGTCGTCGATATGGTGCTGCTCATGAGCGTGAACCCGGGCTTTGGCGGTCAGAGCTTTATCCCGGGCACCATCGCTAAGCTCCACGAGCTCAGGGCCATGTGCGAGCGTCACGGCGTTTCGCCCCTCATCGAGGTCGACGGTGGCATTTCTTCCAAGAACATTGTCGAGGTCGTCAAGGCCGGCGCCAACGTGCTCGTGGCCGGTTCTGCCGTATTTAAGTCCGAAGATCCCGCTGCCGAGGTTGCGCTGCTGCAGAAGCTGGGCAACGAGGCCGCACAGGAGGCATAAACCCTTATGACCGCAGGTCAAAACCGCATACCCGTGAATCTTGACTATGCCGCCTCGACGCCCATGCGCGCCGAGGCGCTCCTTGCGCAGCGCGAGTACGACGACAGCGAGCTTGCCGGCGTCAACCCCAACTCGCTGCATTCGCTCGGCCGCAAGGCTGCCGCGCGTCTGGAGGTTGCACGTCGCGAGATCGCCCGCAGCTTTGGCACGCGCGTCCGCCCGTCCGAGATTGTACTGACCAACGGCGGCACCGAAGCCAACCAGCTGGCGCTGCTCGGTCTTGCCGAGGGCGCTCGTCAGCGCGATCGCAAGCGCGATCGTGTAATCGTTTCGGCCATCGAGCACGATTCGATTCTGGACAACCTG
This sequence comes from uncultured Collinsella sp., assembly GCA_900544875.1. Classification (GTDB taxonomy): domain Bacteria; phylum Actinomycetota; class Coriobacteriia; order Coriobacteriales; family Coriobacteriaceae; genus Collinsella. Next base: position 13,613 of record UQWS01000027.1, read on the forward strand.
CCGTTGCTGCGTGCCGCCGGCTTTACCGTCGACCTGGTGCAGCCCTGCCGCATGGGCTACATTGAGCCTGCCACGCTTGTCGAGCTGCTAGGCGACGACGTGGCGCTCGTGAGCATCATGGTTGCCAACAACGAGACCGGCGTGGTGCAGCCCATCCGCGAGCTTGCCGCGGCCACGCATACCGTTGGCGCCCTGTTCCACACCGATGCAATCCAGGGGTATCTGCATATTCCGCTCGATGTCACCGAGCTGGGAGTTGACGCCATGACCGTTGCCGCGCACAAGATCGGTGGCCCCGTGGCATCCGGCGCGCTCTACCTTAAGAACCGCACGCCGCTGCGCCCGCGCATCTTTGGCGGCGGACAGGAAGCCGGACGTCGTGCCGGCACGCAAGACCTGCGCACGCAGCTCGCCTTTGCCGCTGCCGCCTCGTCTCTGACGCCCCATGTGGCTCAGGAGCGCGCGAAGCTGCAAGCCCTTTCCGACAAGCTCTACGCCACGCTTACGGCCCACCAGCGCATTCACGCCACCATGGGTGACTACGCGCAAGCCGACCGTCTGCCCGGAATGGTATCGATCTACATTGACGGCATGGACTCCGAGGAACTCATCATCAAGCTCGACGCCGCCGGCTTTGAGGTGTCGGCAGGCTCGGCATGCTCGAGTGGCAGCATGGACCCGAGCCACGTGCTCAGCGCGATGGGCATCGGCCGCGAACAGGCGCTGGGTGCCTTGCGCATCTCCTTCGACGACCGCGTGAATCCGGACGATCTGGACGAGTTTGCCCAGACGCTGCTCTCGATCGTGGGTGCCGCATGATCCTCTCCGAGCTTGAACGTGCGCTGCTGGCGCGCTACCCCAAGGCGGACGCCGAGGGCTGGGATCATGTAGGGCTATCTGTGGGAGATCCTGCTGCCGAGATCACCGGTGTTGCCTGCGCACTCGACGCCACCGAGGATAACGTGCACCGTGCTCTCGAGGCTGGCGCCAACGTGCTGCTGACCCATCATCCCATCTATATCAAGGCGCCCGAAGCCTTTTGTCCGGCCGATTCCGCGCGTCCCCAGTGCAGCGCTGCGCTGTACGAAGCGGCTCGTTGCGGCGTGAGCATCATCTCGCTTCACACCAACCTGGACCGTTCGCACGAAGCGCGCGTTCGCCTGTGTGAGTTGTTGGGCGCTGAGCCCATAAGCTCGCTGGAGCATGTAGACGAGCCTGAGCTCACCGGTCTTGGCGCACTCGCGACCCTCCACGACGCCTGCAACCTGCGCGATCTCGCCAACCGTGCCGCCATGGCGTTTGGCAGCGACCCGCGCGTGTGGGGCGAGGCCGAGCACCCGTGCCGCACCGTCGCCTTATTGGGCGGCTCCCTGGGCGACTTTGGAGAGCTTGCCATCGCCGCGGGGGCAGATGCTATTGTGACCGGAGAGGCCGGCTACCACGTGGCGCAGGACCTTGCTTTGCGTGGCCTGGGCGTAATCCTACTCGGCCACGACCGCTCCGAGGAGCCGTTCGTTGATATCTTGATGAACTCTGCAGTTGACGCCGGGGTCGGCCCCCGTCATACGATTAAAATACTGAACCCTTGCCAATGGTGGACTGTGACAAAAGGAGAGAACTTATGAACGCCGGCGCTACGCTACTCAAGCTGCAACAGATCGATTTGGAGCTCGCCCGCAACAAGAGCGAACTTGCCAATATGCCGGAGCTCAAGGAGCTCGCTTCCAAGCGCAAGACCTATGTGAAGCTCAAGTCCGAGATGACCAAGCTCTACGCCCAACGCAAGGATCTGGACATTGAGCTCGACGATCTCAACACTACCGAGATCCAGACCAATAACGCCATCGAGGCCGCCAAGAAGCGTCACGTCGATGGTTCTGACTACCGCGAGGTGCAGGACCTGGAGAACGAGCTTGCCACCCTGGCCAAGCGCCTGGACAAGATCGAGCACACCCGCAAGGACGTCGTTGTCGCCCATAAGGAGGCGCTCGACCGCGAGACTCGCGCGCAGGCCATCATCGCCAAGTTCGAGGAGGGCGTGAAGGCCGATACCAAGGCCGCCCGCGCCAAGGCCGCCGACCTGCAGGCCCAGATCGATGCCGCCACCAAGGAGCGCACCGCCCTTGCCGCTACGCTGCCGACCGACGTGCTCACCGACTACGAGCGCCTGCTCAAGCAGTTCCGCGGCCTGGCTGTTGAGACCATCCAGGGTAACATCCCTACGGTCTGCCACACCGCGCTGCAGGCTTCGTCCATGAGCGACCTCAACCACGACGGTAGGTCAATTACGCACTGCCCATACTGCCACCGCCTGCTGGTGCTCCCGAGCAAGGAAGCGTAAACGATGGCGGCGCCCAACAATTCAATGCAACTTGAGGGAAAAACGATCCTGCTGGGCATTACCGGCGGGATCGCCGCCTATAAGTCGTGCAATATCGTGCGCCTGCTGCAAAAGCGCGGCGCGCGTGTCAAGGTCGTCATGAGCGAACATGCCACGGAGTTTGTGGGACCGCTCACCTTCCGCGCGCTTACGGGCGAGCCGGTCGCTGTGGGCCTGTTCGACGACCCCTCCGACCCCATTCACCATATCTCGCTGGCGCAGGAGCCCGACTTGGTGGTCGTGGCGCCCGCGACGGCCAACGTCATCGCCAAGATGGCCAACGGCATCGCCGATGACCTTATCTCCACCACGCTACTTGCCACGCCGCGCCCCATTGTGATCGCACCGGCCATGAACAATGGCATGTGGAAGGCACCGGCCACGCAGGCCAACATGGCCACGCTGCGCGAGCGCGGTGTCCACGTTGTGGGTCCGGGTAGCGGCTACCTTGCCTGCGGCGATGTGGACACGGGACGCATGAGCGAGCCCGAGGACATCATCGAGGCCATCTGCGAGGTGCTCGACCCGGTACCCCAGGACCTTGCTGACAAGCGCATCGTGATCACCGCCGGCCCCACGCACGAACCGATTGACCCTGTGCGTTATATCGGCAACCGTTCATCGGGCAAGATGGGTATCGCTCTGGCGGGGGAGGCCACGCGCCGCGGTGCCGCCGTCACGCTTGTACTGGGACCGACATCGCTCGACGTTCCCCGCGGCGTGGAGTGCGTGCGCGTACAGACCGCCTCAGAGATGCTCCAGGCAGCGCTGAGCGCCTTCCAGACGGCCGACGCGGCCATTTGCGCCGCCGCCGTCGCCGACTACACGCCGGCAGCCCCGGCGGACCATAAACTCAAAAAGGCCAACGAGCGCCTGGATCGAATCGAGCTCGTCGAGACCGTTGACATCTTGGCCGAGCTCTCACGCCAAAAGGGCGATCGCCGCGTGATCGGCTTTGCGGCCGAGACCGATAACGTCGTCGAGTACGCCGAGCGTAAATTGACTCGCAAAGGCTGCGATGTCATTATCGCCAACGATGTCTCGCGCGCCGATTCGGGCTTTGGGACCGACACCAACAAGGCCTGGATTGTGAGCACGTCGGGCACGCAAGAACTTCCCGTACTAACAAAACCCCAGCTTGCAAATACAATTTTGGACTTGCTTCAAAATTTGTAAAAAAGTTCTTGCACAAGGACAAAGTTTCGGGTTAATATACTCCCTGTTGCGAGCGAGAGCAGAGCAACAAACAAAAGCTTCGGGACGTGGCGCAGCTTGGTAGCGCACTTGACTGGGGGTCAAGGGGTCGCTGGTTCGAATCCAGTCGTCCCGACCAGAAGTTTGCAGGTCAGGCACCTAGTGCCTGACCTTTTTTTGTTTTAAGCAATTGATTAATATTGATTAAGCAACAGGGTGCCAAAAATCTACCTGCGCGGTATTCGCTTTTTGCGGTTACTTGCGCGTTTTGCACACGCTTGAGCCGATTTATTAGCGCGATATAAATCTACATACGCGTAGCAGGTATACAGTCGAGTACAGGCTGTATTTATCGCGGCGATTTACACAGATATAGCGACTGTAACGAACAAGCGTGTCGCTGTAATTGTTCCAGTGGTTCACTTGGCTGGTAGACAAGTGAGCGATTGCAACGATATGCCAAACGGGATGGGCTCTATACGAGGACGCCGCGGAGGTAATGGCGGGGGAGTGCGGCAAGCGCTCTGAGAGCCACTGCATGGTCCCATTTTTCCTCAAATCGACTACCTGTGCCATGAACCTCAAATTGTTCGAGAATCGCCAAAAGAAAGGCCCGCGCGGAGTCTGAACTGCCTTGCATTAGACAAGCTAGAAGCACCAAGCGGGACAGACGCAAAGCAAGCCAGCCGCGCCATCAGTATTCGACGGATTGCCGCTGTAGCCGACACAGAAGTATCTCGTCGTTGAGCTGAACGGACTCACCGAACGCTCCCACCAATGGTAGCCAATCTGCAGGCAGGCATTTTCAGAATGGTTCTCCGTCACCTTGCCCTTGAAGGCCTTGTACTGGGAACCCTCGGAGGAAGTCCAGGGATACTCGGCTGCCCAGTAGGAGGTGGGGACGATCTCGGAGTAGCTGAGCAGGAACAGCTTGTCCGAGGTGGCCGTCACGGCGGCATTCTTGTCGGTTCCGCCGACGTTGTTCGTCAGCTTCCTGACCGATTTCACCTTGGACTGGAAGTCGGCGGGCATGAGGTTCCAGATTTCGCCGGAGTTCATCTTCGCGCGGAGTTTGGACTTCCCCCAACCGCCAACGTTGGTTTCTGGTGCGTTCACGCTGGAAGAAATTTTCCTCGAGGTGGTGAGGAACGTCAGGCCCGCTTTACCGCTTCCATCGGCCAAATCATCGTGGTCGATGCCGATGATCTTGTACTCAAGCGTCTGCCCGTCCGTCAGCTTCATCGAGAACTTCGTCCCTGCGTCCATCGCTGCCCTCGCCTTGGCGTAAGTGGGCGATACCTCGCCCTTCGCGGCGATGTCCTCGGCCACTGCCTTCTGCTCGTCGAGCGTCCAGTCCTTCGCGTCCTTGGCGATGGCCGCCTGGACGGTCGCGGAATCGGCTCCTGCGGCACCGCCGCCGGACGCCCCGCCGGCATCGGTGCCGCCGGTCGTCCCGCTGTTCACCGTGTTGCCGACCAGGTTGAACTGGTTGCGAATGGCTCCGGCCACTTCGGGTCCCGCGAACACGATGACCAGGCCGATGATCGCGATGATCAGGACGTACTCGATGATTGATTTGCCTCGGAGAAGAGCACCTCTAGGAGATACCCCCCCCCCGAAGGTTCCGCGCCGCTGCATACATATGCGACACTCCCTTCGCTCAGGGCTTGTAGATGCATCGCCGAGCGTAGGACTATCCCAAAAGGTTGCGCTGGTCTTGCCGCAGCGGCAAAGAATAATTAGTCCAACGCCTGCGCGGCTTAACCGACCACTCGCATATCCAAATTTGTTGCTCAACAAATTCGCAGGTAGCGTAAGTAAAATTGAGTTGGAAAGCTGGTGGGAACCGTCTTATAGCCTAAGCCGTTCCAAAAGCCGCGAATACAGGAGGTAAGGTGATTGGGTAACTATAAAGTTGTCTTCAGGGATGACTGGTCCGGGGATTCGAGTCTGCTGAAATGGGAGCCCGGATGCCCGGCGATGGTAACGGTCGTCCAGGTCGCGAGAAACGTCGACACCTCTGAGGCTTATCTGCAGATAAAGATCGAGAATCTCTCAGCGGATATCTTGAACTCCATCTCCGGAATCGCCCATGTCGACTATGCCGATGGGTCCAGAGGCTATGTCCCCTTTTCGGAACTAGACTTAGACCTGCCGCAATGCGAGCAGGGAGCCCTTAAGGCAACGGCGCTGCCGAGGGGAGACGTCGAGTCCGTTTTCATCAAGCTGCTTCAAATCGACTCCCAGCAAGGGAAGTGGCACTCGACCGGAGAGCCTGCCGAAGCGCCCGAGCGCGAACCGCTTTCGATGATCGAGAAGGCGATGGCCGAGAGGGACCGCCAGCTGAAGGAACTGCATGCCGACAGTCGAATCGCCGGCGGCAAGGCGCAGTTCCATCAGGGATGGTGGGTGTGTGCATGCGGGTGCATTAACGTTGAGCGGGAAAGCTGCCACAGGTGCAAATGCCACAAGGACCTCCTCTCGGATTTGCAGGACGAAGAATCCCTATGCAAATCGGCCGATATACGGTCTCAGAACATATACGACAGGGCCGATTCACTTATTGCCAGCGGAGAGAGTGTCGAAAACCTGAAAAAAGCGCGTGAACTTTTCAAAGGCATCTCTGGTTGGAAGGACGCCGAAGAGCGTGCTAAGGAATGTTCAGGAAAGCTAGCCGTGCTCGAGCCGAAATCGGCAAAGAAGCGCAAATTGCTGCTATGCCTCGCCACGGCCGCCGCCGTGCTTCTCGTCTTCTTTCTGACGGCGGGAAGGCCGATGGCGATAAAGGCAATTACTGGGCTGCAAAAAGAAATTCGGTACAGGGAAGCATTCTCGCTTTACGAAGGCGGCAATTATAGGAAGGCGTATGCCGAATTCAAGTTGATTCGATCATACAGCGATGCGTCGGAGATGGAGGCGAAGGCCGCCAATGCCCTGGCGGAGGATTATGCAAAGGAAGGGGACACGGACCAAGCTATCGAATGGTTCAAGAATGCGGACAATGAAACCGGCGCCCACGAGGTCGAATACGGGTACGTGAAGAAGCACTATGACAGCAGCGATTCCAAAACGAAGGAATACCTGGACGAGCTCGTGGACGTAGGCTATCGCGATGCCACCGAACTTTATTCCGACCTTTACAAACTGGATGTAAGGATTCTTGTGAATTCCGATGAGAACGATACCGAAACATCCCTGACAGAAATCGGCTCGAAGTCGATGGGTGACGCCTATGTACACGTTTTCGTTGACGGCGGAGACCGATTGCAAGAAGAGGTCGATATCCGCGTGTTTGAGGAGTACGCATGGGGCATCGATGGCGAGGTGACAAATAATTATTCTGAAACGCAGCCCGCGAACTACGTAAAAGGATTCAAGCGCGGGTGGAACCTCATTCGCCTTTGGAATCAAAGTTCCGTTATTTATGACCATAGAATCACGTTAATTGAGCCCGTGACGGGAGAGACGCTGGCGACGACAGAATTCCGCACGCCCTATAACTAAGCATCGGCTTTCAGTCAACGATATTCCGAATGTCGGGCAAATCAAGTATTTTACGAGTTAGGAAGAGAAGCACATGCAAATCATCTTTTACGCCCTCATAATCTGCTACGGCATAGCCTGCTATTTTTCAGGGGGGCTAATTGGTAAAGCAGCGAGTGACAAAGGGTATGGGGACCAGAGGTTAAAGCTGGCCTTCATAATCGTGTTCGCGACGCCCGCGAGCGCCGCGATGATCGTTGCGGCGCTTCCCGACAAGAAGCTCCAAACCAGCGTTTCCGATGATTCGACGCCGCATTCGATAGATGCCGAGCTTCCGAAGCTGTAAGGCATCATTGCGAGTGGGCTCGTTCAAGCTCTGAATTGGCAGTTCAAAATCAGGCATCGCGTAGGGCCGGACTAATGCCTGCGCCCTATGCGATGCCGCTGCACCGGTTTTGCCAAGCGTTTCATACCGTCCATCTCTGCGCAATGACGCTCGGAACATTGTCGTTAAAGCTCCCGTGGCAGATGATGTTAGAGACGCTGCAATCCCAGCAGTCGTATCCAAGCGAAACGCGGCTTTCAAACATGGTGTGCTTCTCGCCTACAGATCGGGCGTTGAATTTGCTCGCGTCCCAAAACGCAAACCGCTCGGCGCCTAAAAGCACACTCTTAATTCCGTGCAAATCGAGCGTCAAATCCCAGTGCCTAAATCTCCTTGTTAATTCTCAAAGGAATTCATATATGAGGTGAGGGAGCAAGATGACGCGTAAATCCTATTTCCACGGTTATAAACGCCAAAAGAAAGCCCTTGCGGGATTGCACTGGCTTTCCAGTAATTGCAGGTGAGTTTAAAAGCAGAATGCCGGATAGAAAGGTTCGGTAACTAAGGCTTCCTGGGAGGCATTAGTGGCGTTCTCTCCAAAAATTCTAAAAGCCGTGCCTGGCCAATTAGCATGTGATCATGACCACCAATAGCCGGCATGCGTTAGGCTTCCGTAGTTCGAGCTCGATACGCCCTTGGCGGTATACAGTTCATACTGATAACCCTGTGACCATACGGATTCGCCACCCCACACCTCGGTGACACTAAGGATGAAAACCTTATCGGGTGTAGCCGTAGCTTGAGCAATATAATTACCGCCTTTGTTGTCGGTCATTATGCTCACGGATTTAATTTTGGCCGTGAGTTCGGTCGGCAAAAGTGCCCAGAGGTCACCCGAATTAAGGCGCCCGCGCAGCTCTGACTTCTCCCAGCCGCCGACGTTGGTGTTCGTCGAGTTAATACGCTGCTCGCCCATGACATCGTTGGTCGTCTCGAACGTGAGCCCTGCCTTACCGGAGCCATCCGAAGGGTCGTCATGGTTGATGCCGACGATGCGGTACTCGAGCGTCTCGCCGTTTGCGTCCGTCCTCGATGCGCAGCGGAAGGTTCTCGAGGAGGTCTCCAGCGCGCCGTTCGAGGCGACGGATGGAAGGGCGGGCGGCATCTCCTATATCGCTCCCGCTGCACCGACGTGGGTCCGCGCCCTTGTCGACGCCGACGGAACCATTGACGCCATCGAGACATCAAATCACGCCGGCCTTGCGTCCTGGGTCGCCAACATCCGTGCTGCGGCGGACGAGATGACGACTCGCATCGCCGACATGCTCATGCATGTGGGCGTCGACTAGACAGGGCGATCCCCGCAACGGGCATTATTATCCGGGAAGCGTTTGGTTGCGAGGCACTCCGGTGTGAGGGCCTGATTCGTCAGGCCCCGCACAGGGGGACCGCGATGGTGGCCACCGCGCCGCCCGAGGGGCTGTTGGCGAGCGAGACGGAGCCCCCGTGGGCGCTCGCGGCCTCGGAGGCGACGTGGAGGCCGAGCCCGTAGTGGCGGTCTCCGTCGCGCGAGGAGCGGGAGGAGTCGTCTGTGAAGAGGCGCTCGCAGCCGCGTTCGAGGGCGGCGGGAGAAAAGCCCGGTCCGTCGTCGGCGACCTCGATGACGAGGTACCCGCCCGCGACGTCGCAGGAGACAGCCACGCGCGAGCGTGCGTGCTCGGCGGCGTTGGCCACGAGGTTCGCGGCGGCTCGCGCCAGGGTGGTTCGGTCGAGTGGGGCCTTGGGCGCGCCCGCGACAGCGGGGCCCGTGGCCGCGTCGAGCGCCACGCCTCGCGCCTGGGCGATCTGGGCGGCCTCGGCGAGAACCTGCTCGCAGAGCTCGGCCGGCCGCATGGGGGTCCTCTCCGCCTCGCCGGACCCGCGCGAGGCCTCGATGAGCAGGCGCACGTAGCCGTCGAGCCTTTCGACACCGTCGGCTATGTCGCGCGCGGCGGCCGAGAGGTCGCCGTCATTCTCATCTTCCAGCTCCTCCGCCACGAAGTCGGCGTTGGCGCGCAGCACAGTGAGCGGCGTCTTGAGGTCGTGGGCGAGCGACGCCATCTGCTCGCGCTGCCCCCGCTCCGCGGCCCAGCGGGCCTCGAGCGACTCGGCGAGGGAGGCCCGCATGGCGTCCATCGCGGCGAGGACGTCGTTCACCTCGCGCACGTTGGTGCTGCCGACCGCGAAGTCGAGCTCCCCCGCGCCGACGCGCCCCGCCGCCTCCGCGAGCGGCGCCATCTTGCGCGAGATCACGCGGCTCGCGCGGCGCGCCACGAGCGCGAGCGCGAGCGCGCTTCCCGCCGCAGCGCCGACGAGCATGAGGTTCTGCGGGTTGGGAAGCAGGCCGGCGAGGTCGCGCGAGACCCACTGCGGCAGGTACTCGCTGACGAGTGCACAGGCCCCGCCGCCCTTGAGCGGGAACGCGGCGTAGGTGAGGCCCGAACCCCCGCCCTCGATCTCCACTGTGCCCGGATCCGCGGCGAGTGCCGTACGGGCCATTTCCGTCGCGTCCTCGAGCCGCGTGCTCTCGAGGTCTGTCATCAGCACGTATCCGTCCTTGTTCAGGATGAGGTAGCGGTACGCCGTCGGCACGTCCTGCTGACCGCAGACGCCGTCGCGTGCCAGGCCCTCCGCGACCTCGCGCGCATTGGCCGGCCCCCAGCTTGCCTCGTAGACGAAGCCCGCGTTGATCGCCACGGAGAGCGCCATGAACGAGGCGAGCCACGCCACGGCGACCGCCGCGAACGCGTAGGCGAAGTAGCGCGCGATGACGAAGGAGAGCGGCATGCCCCCGCGACCTCGCGCCCCGGTCCTCAGAGCTGCCACTTGTACCCCATCCCCCAGACGGTCGCGATCGGATCGGCGCCGGCCTCGGAGAGTTTCCTCCGGGCGCGGCTGACCTGCATGGATATGGCCGCGTCGTCGGCGTCGCTCTCCCAGCCGAGCACCGCCTCGCGTATCTGCGTGCGGCTCATGACCTGCCCGGGGTGGCGGGCGAGGTACTCGCAGATGGCGTACTCGGTGGGCGTGAGCGGTACGGCCTCGCCGCCCACGGCGAGGTCGCGAGCCCCGAGGTCGATCCGCACCTCCCCGAAGGAGAGGGCGTGCGAGCGCGGCCGGCGCTCACGGCGTAGATGGGCCGCGACCTTGGCGCGCAGTTCCGCGGCCCCGAAGGGCTTGCGGACGTAGTCGTCGGCGCCCAGGCCGTAGCCGGCCACGGCATCCTCCTCGGCCACGCGAGCGGTCAGGAAGACGATGGGCCCGTCGAAGTTCGGGCGGATCTGCCGCACGAGCTCGAAGCCGTCGAGCCCCGGCATCATGACGTCGCAGAGCACGAGGTCGAAGCGCGAGAGGTCCATCCCCGGGACCGCCGTCGGGTCCGCCTCCCTGACGACCTCATGGCCGTCGCGGCCGAGGACGCGCGCGAGAGCGTCGAGGATCGCCCGTTCATCATCCACTGCCAGTATCCTCGCCATGTTAGACCTCCTGAAACTCTCGTCGGAATTGTACTAGCGCCGCGCTCAGCGGTCCAGAGCCCTGCGCGCAGCCGCGGGCGTCAACATGACGATCTCAGGGTTGGGCAGCACGCGGTCGGCGATCGAGCGCAGCGCCGACCCCATTACAGTCTGAAGTGGGCCACCGATAAATTTCGATGGCGAGCATTCGGCGCATTGCCTACGATACGGGCA
>UQWS01000028.1 GCA_900544875.1 uncultured Collinsella sp.
AAGTTGGGAGCAATCGTAACTGAAATTGATATTTCAACGGAGGCTTATTCAACGATACAGTCTGTTTTTGAAGATGCGGATGTGATATATTTTACCGGCGGAAATTCTTTTTTCCTTATAGACCAGCTCCGTAAAACGGGAACGGATGAGCTGTTGAAGAAAGAATTGGCAAAGGGAAAACTGATGATTGGTGAATCGGCAGGTGCGATTGTATGCGCTCCAAGCATTCAATATATCGAGCAAATGGATGAAAAGCCGGAGGACTACTCACAAGAAGATGATGCAGGGCTTAATTTGATTGATTTCTATGTTCTTCCGCATTTTCTTACAGCACCATTTAAGAAAGTTACCGAGAAAATAATAACTGAGTTTTCGGATTTGAATCTATGCCCAATTAACAATCGTCAGGGAATTGTAATTGATGGTGAAGGTTCAAAGGTTATTTGCAAAGACTAATTTAAAATTCCAGTTTGCTGCACTCGTTCCTAGCAGGGTTTGGGGCAGGCACGCCCCAACAAGAAGCCGTCCCAAAGGAGCAAGAATGGTGACTGCGGACGATTTCTTGGACCGTTACGCGGCCCTTCCCAGCGCGGAGCGGAACTCGGCCGGCGTGCGGCCACCGAGCGCATCGCTGCGCCTCTCCGTATTGTATCGGCCGATCCAGCCCCCGAGCTCCTCGATGAAGCGGGCGGGGGTCCAGTCCGACCAGTCCCTGCCGTGCCAGAACTCCTTCTTGAGCAGGCCGAAGAAGCCCTCCATCGCCGCGTTGTCCGGGCTGCAGCCCTTGGCGGACTGGATTGGCTACACTGATGTGGACAGTTCCGGGAGGGGCGCAAGAGACGGGAGGGCCGTGTACGCGTTCCTGCGCGAGGGCCGCGGGGAGGGGCTGCCTGGGTACGGCGGCTGTCAACTCGGTCTACGTCTTTGATGACCGGGTCGTACTCAATATCAAATTCACGGATGATGCAAAACGGTCACCCGTGAGGAAGTGTTGGGCTCGAGTGCTGTGGACAATGTTCCAACATGCTGGGATCGAACTCGCTAGCCGGAATCACGCGGTACCCGTGACGCAGCAGCAGGTCGACGAAAACACCGTTGCCCGCGGTGAGCGTACCGCTAAAGGTGCCGTCGTAGATGTGACCCGCACCGCACGAGGGGCTGCGGTCCTGAAGGATGCACGCGGCTATCTCTTCCGGTCCGCCCGCCTGCTCACACATATCGAGCGCACGTTGGGCACCCAGGCGAAACTCGCGATTAACCGAGATGCCCTCGCAGGTACGAACCTCGCCGTTAACAATCTCGGACGGCTTGCGCGGGGTGGGCAGACCGCCAAAAACCTCAGGACACACCAAGAGGACCTCGGTCCCCGTACGCTCGCAGGCCTCGACCAACTCGCGATGATAGTTGTCGAGCCCGTTATACTTGCAGCTCTCGCCCATCAAGCAGGCGCTCACCACAATCTTCATTTCCATCCCTCTCAAGCAAATCGCCCCATTTGAGATGGACACTCAAATGGGGCGATTGACACTGCGCAACTAGAATTACTGCTGCTTCGGCATCAGCGGATTCTCGCGCGTGAGGAGATTCATGAACTCCTCGCCCGTGATCGTCTCCTTCTTGTACAGATAACGAGCAAGCTCGTGGAGCTTAAACTTGTTCTCCTTGAGGATCTGCAGAGCGCGATCATGCGCATCCTCGATCAGCTTGGCGACAATAGCGTCCACGCGCTCGGCCGTGCCGGGGGCGCAGGTGAGCGACGTGTCCTGGTTGAGGTACGCATTCTGAACGGTACCGAGCGCCATCATGCCAAACTCATCGGACATACCAAAGCGCGTCACCATGTTGCGGGCGAGCTTGGTGGCCTGTTCGATATCGTTGGCGGCACCGGTCGTCATCTCGCCAAAGATGAGTTCCTCGGCCGCACGGCCGCCGCAGTAGACGGCGAGCTTGTCCAAGACCTCCTGGCGCGTCGTCAAGAAGCGCTCGTCCTCCTCGACCTGCATGGTGTAGCCCAGAGCACCGCTCGTGCGCGGCACGATGGTGATCTTCGTGACCGGCGCAGAGCCCTTCTGGCGAGCGGCAACGATGGCATGGCCGATCTCGTGGTAGGAAACGACCTGCTTCTCGTGGTCGGAAAGCACCGTGGACTTACGCTGTTGGCCGGCAATGACGACCTCCACCGACTCCTCGAAGTCGTCCTGGGTTGCACGCTTGCGACCCTCGCGAACGGCGCGCAGAGCGCCCTCGTTGATAATATTGGCCAGGTCGGCGCCCGAGGCACCGGGCGTGGCGCGGGCAATCGCGGTCAGATCGATCGGCGGCTCGGTCTTCACACTCTTGGCGTGGAGCTCGAGGATGTTCTTACGGCCGGTCAGATCGGGCAACTCGACGGGGATGCGGCGGTCAAAACGACCGGGGCGCAGCAGAGCGGGATCGAGGCTGTCGGGACGGTTGGTAGCAGCGAGAACGACAATACCCTTGTGGTTATCGAAGCCGTCCATCTCGGTCAGCAGCTGGTTGAGCGTCTGCTCGCGCTCGTCGTTGCCACTAAAGCCGCCGCCATCGCGCTTCTTGCCGATGGTATCGATCTCATCGATAAAGACGATGCACGGGGCCTTTTCCTTGGCCTGCTTAAACAGATCGCGAACCTTAGCGGCGCCGCGGCCGACGAACATCTCAACAAACTCAGAACCAGAAATACTAAAGAACGGCACGCCCGCTTCGCCGGCCACAGCCTTGGCAAGCAGGGTTTTACCGGTACCCGGAGGGCCGACAAGAAGAGCACCGCGCGGCAGCTTGGCGCCGATTTCCTCGTAGCGCTGCGGCTTCTCCAGAAAGTCGACGACCTCCTTGAGAGACTCCTTGGCCTCTTCCTGGCCGGCGACGTCCTTAAAGGTTACGCCCACGTCCTTGGAGGCGATCACGCGCGCGCCGGACTTACCCAGTCCGCCGCCGCCAAAACCGCCGCCGCCAAAGTTCATCGACGGACCGTCATCGCCCATGGCCTTCTTCATGCGGCGGTTGAGCCACCAGCCGATCAGGAAGAAAATCGCCATGGGAAGAATAAGGGTGAGCAGGTAGTAGGTCATCAGACCCGAGTTCTTATCGGGAACGACCGACTCCAGCGAAGCACCGGACTCAAGCACGCGATCGGTAAAGCCCGCATCGTTCGGCACACCGGTCGTCTTATAAGCGATGTTCTCGTCCTCGCCCTTCTTGGTGTAATAAATCGTGTAATCGTCCGTGTTGTACTCGACCTTGTCGACACTCTTCTTATCGAGCGCTTTGACAAACGTCGAGTAATCGGTCTTCGTAATCTGCTGCGTGTGACCGATGTTGGGGAACAGAACGGTCGAGAGCACGAGGTAGACGACGAAGGCGATGAGCACGTAGAGGATCATATTCCGTCTACGTTTGTTGTCATCCATCTCCATCTGCTTGAACTCCATCTACTGGGGTTGATAATGTTTTCTAGAATACCCAACCCGGACGGCGATAAACCGACGCCAGGCACGAAAGGACAGAGATGGCATCACTGGAAGTCGGCAAGGTTCAAATCTATACGGGCGACGGCAAGGGCAAAACCACGGCTGCGCTGGGATTGGCGATGCGCGCCACAGGTTATGGGCTCGACGTACTCATGCTGCAGTTTGCCAAGAAGCTGCACTGCGCCGAGCATGATGCGGCACCACGCCTAGGGCTACGAATTGTACAGGCCGACCGCGACACGCCCGAGGCTTGCGCCGCACAGATCATGGAGCTCGCACGCGAGCAGATCTCACAGGTCGACGTTCTGATTTTGGACGAACTCGGCGAGGCCATGCGCCGCGGCTTCGTAACGCGCGAGGATGTCGAGGAACTGATTGTGATGAAACCCGACACCACAGAGCTCATACTGACCGGCCGCGGCCTGCTGCCCCTCGCGGACCTCGCCGACCTGGTCACCGAAATGAGCCCCGTCAAACACTACTTCGACGAAGGCCTCCTAGCCCGCCAAGGCATCGAATACTAATTGATTCGTTTCCCCCATCCCCCACAGGCTATAACAATAAGTTGCGGTGGAATAGTTCCTGCTTTGACGCCTCTAAGCACAAATCAAGAACTATTTCACCGCAACTAAGCACGGGTACCCGATGGATGTGTTAGGCGGTGGCGCGGCCTAGCCAGTTGCCGCTGTGGTGGTAGATGGTGAACATCGTGGCCGTAATGAGCCACGTTACGGGGTAGACCAGCAGTAGATGCTCGAGCGACGGATCGAAGGGCATAATCGCAAACACCCAGATCACCCTCAAGACAACGGTGCCAAAGATGGTGAGCATCATAGGCTGCAGACTCACGCCGGCGCCGCGAATGGAGCCCGACGCGTTCTCGATAATCGAGAAAATCGCATAGAACGGCGCGATAAAACGAAGAATCGTCGTGGTGTACGCCGAAATCAAAGCATCGTCGACAAACAGACGCGACAACGGACCCGAGAACACCAGTAGCACGGCAGACAGGCCACCAATGAGCATAAACGACAGCACGAGCGACGTATGGTAGCCCTTGCGCATGCGCTTGTAGTTGCGCGCGCCAAAGTTCTGTGCCGAGAACGTGGTGATCGACACGCCAAGCGCCTCGGTAACCATCCAGACAATGCCATCTAAGCGGCCCGAAAGACCCCACGCCGTGGTGACATCGGCGCCAAACGAGTTGACCGACACCTGAATCAGAACGTTGGAAATCGAATATGCAGCAGACTGAAAGCCAAGCGGCAGACCACACGAGATCATACTCTTGCAAATACCGCGATCGATGCCGAGCTTAGACAGCGAAAGACGCCATGCACCCGGAGCGTGCATCATGCGCAACACGATCATCGTTGCATTGGAGCAAATGGTCAGCGCCACCGCGATGCCGCAGCCCAACGCCTCCATATGCAACACAGCGACAAAGATGATATCCAGCACCACGTTAACCAGGCAGCCAGAGGCAATGATCACGGCGGGCCCGCGCGTATCGCCCACGGCACGCAGCAGTGCGGTTCCCATATTAAGCAGCAGTGCCGCAACCATCGCGGCAAAATAACAGCGAGCATAGGCCACGCCCTCGGCCAATAGTTCATGCGGCGTGTTCATAAGCACCAGCATGGGCTCAACGAACACTATGCCAAGAATCGAGAAAACGATACCGCCCACCAGCGCGAGCGTCATGGCCGTATGGACCGAACGGCTCAGTCGCTCATCATCGTGCTGGCCAAAATACTGACCGGTAATGACCGCGCAGCCGGCACCAACGCCAACGCAAAAGCCAATGCAGAGTTCGGTGAGGACCATCGTGGCCTGAATGCCGCCCAGCGCAAGCTTGCCGCCAAACTGACCGACGATATAGGTACCGATAAGCGTGTATGCCTGCTGAAAAAACGAACTAAAAAAGATGGGAACGCACAGCGACAGTAATTGCTGCCAAATGACACCTTGCGTTACATCGATAGCCGTAGATTTCTTAGCCACACGCCCTCCCCACACGCATACGTCAAACAACAAAACAGCAATTTAAAACCAAAGCCAAAACCAGCTTAGCACCGACTGGCGGCGACCGAAACACCCCGAATCAGAGCCCGGTGCGAAATATCTGCCTAGTGATACAAACCCGGCTGGTAGTGATACTCATTGCTCACGTGCGGGCACAGCTGCCAAAAGGCGACGGCGCTCGCCGCGGCCACGTTGAGCGAATCGACCCCGTGCGCCATCGGAATGCGCACGGCGCGGTCACAGCCCTCAATGGTCTTGGCTCCCAGGCCGGCACCCTCGGTACCCATAAAAATCGCCAAGCGATCAATCTTCTGCAGCACAGGATCATCAAGCGAAACGGAGTCATCCGTCAACGCCATGGCGGCACAGGAAAACCCGGCATTGTGCAGCGCAGCCAGGCCATCATGCGGCCATACGCGCGCCTCGCTGCCAATACGCGTCCACGGCACCTGAAACACGGTGCCCATGCTCACGCGAGCCGAGCGACGATACAGCGGATCGCAGCACGTAGGGCTCACCAGAATGCCGTCGACATTGAGCGCGGCGGCCGAGCGGAAAATCGCGCCCACGTTCGTGTGATCGACAATACCCTCAAGCACGCACACGCGCACCGGACGATCCCCCGCCGCCTCGACGACGCCGCCCAAGAACTCATCAACCGGAATCTGACGCGGGCGACGGAACGCCGCGAGCGCACCACGCGTCACGTTAAAGCCCGTCAACTGCTCCATGAGCTCCATGGAGGCCACGAACACAGGAACAGGACCCGCGCCCTCGCGCACAACCAGGCGCTCAAACAGCGGCATCATCTGATCGAGCCAGCGTTCGCCCAACAGAAAGCTCACCGGCTCGTATCCGGCGCGCACGGCACGCTCGATGACCTTGGCGCTCTCCGCAATAAAGATGCCCTTTTGCGGCTCCAGCACGCAGCGAAGCTCACGCTCGGTCAGTCGCACATAGGCATCGAGCCGCTCGTCATCGAGCGAATCAATTCGCAGAACCTCAACGGCATCAGTCATAGCAGCCAGCCCGCACCCTTCTTTACAGCACATCTATACCAAACGAGGCGACGCTAAGCGCCGCCCCATGCATTCAATCAACCCGATGATACCGTTCACGCCAGACGATTTACGCCTCAACGCGATGATACGTCACGAACTCATAATCGACGCCCTCGTCACCCTCACCGGCGGCAATCGTCGCGACCTCGCTACGCTGCGCAATCTCCCACGCGGGATCGGCGTCCAAGTCGGGAAAGTACGTGTCCACGGGATGGACGCAGTGGTTATGAGTGACCTCGGCCTCCACGCAGTACGGCAAAAACTGCCGATAGACATCGCCGCCACCGATCACCCAGGCAACGGGCTCATCGGCAACCGCAGCGAGCGCTTCGTCAACGCTATGCACCACGTCGACGCCCTCGCGGGTAAAGCCTATATCGCGCGTAAGCACGATATTGCGGCGGTTCTTGAGCGGACGCCCGCCGGGAAAACTCAGCAGCGTCTTGCGTCCCATGATAACCGGGCAGCCCTTGGTGCAGGCCACAAAATGGCGCATATCGGCGCGATTGGACACCACCATATCGCCCTCGCAGCCAATACCCCAGTCGTCACACACGGCGACGATGGCAGAAAGCTTACACGTCATGCGCGTCACCTACACCGCAATGGGGATGTTCTTGACCTGAGGGCCGTGCTCATAGCCCTCGACAATCAGGTCATCGGTCGTAAACGCATAGAAGTCATGCACATCGGGGTTGAGCGTTACCTTGGGTGCCGCAAACTGCGGACGCTCGATAAGCTCGCGGACGATATCGACATGACGATCATAGATATGGGCGTCGGCGATCACGTGCAGCAGCTCACCGGGAATCATATCGACCGACTGCGCGACCATCATCAGCAAAATGGCGTACTGGCACACGTTCCAGTTGTTCGCGGCCAAAATGTCCTGGCTGCGCTGGTTGAGAATCATGTTGAGCGTCGGCTTGTCGTCCTGAGGACGCTGCGTCACGTTATAGGTCACGCTATAGGCGCATGGATAAAGGTGCATCTCGGACAGATCGCTAAACACGTACGTATTGGTCATAATGCGGCGACTATACGGCGTGTGCTTAAGGTCGTACAGTACACGGTCCATCTGGTCGAAGTCGCCCTCGGCGTAATGGCTCTTCTGACCAATCTGATAGCCGTAGGCTTTACCGATGGAACCGGTCTCATCGGCCCACTCATCCCAGATATGGCTGTTGAGGTCATGCACGTTATTGGACTTCTTTTGATAGATCCACAGAATCTCGTCCATGGCAGACTTAAGCGCCGTACGACGCAGGGTGAGCGCGGGGAACTCCTCGCGCAGATCATAGCGCGCCGTGACACCAAAGTTTTTAATGGTATAGGCAGGGGTGCCGTCCTCCCACACCGGGCGGACCTTTTGGCCCTCGGTGGTGGTGCCATGGTCCAAGATATCGCGGCACATGGTTACAAACTGTTGATCAGCTTTGCTCATTGACCCTCCTGTCAGTCGCCTATAAGCGAGATTTATTGTAGCCCAGGCGCGCGCGGCCCCACAGCCCAAACATAAGCCCTCATTTTCTGACATATGCCAGAAATTCCTTGCGCAAATCCGCACGTTCGCTATTCTATTGTTGACATATGTCAGATTTGGAGTGTGCATGGCAGGAAGACGCGAAAAACTGCGCCGCGTCGGGATCATCCCCGAATACCGCGGCTTTACCCCCGATGGCCTGGCCAGCGGTGATGCCATCGACATGACCGTCGACGAGCTTGAGGTGCTGCGCCTGTGCGACCTGGAGGGTCTCAACCAAGAGGCGGTCGCCCAGCAGATGGGCATCGCCCGCGCAACGGTGGCGGCCATTTGCAGCCGCGCGCATCGCAAGGTGGCCGATGCGCTGGTCAACGGACGGGCGCTCGTTATCGAGGGCGGCAATATCGCATACTCCCCCCATCACCACGACAACGGCCGCATGGCCAGCAAAGGAGGTCGACACCATGAGGGTGGCAACGACGTACGACAACGGCAACATCTTTATGCACTTTGGCCGCAGCGAGCAGTTCAAGATCTACGACATCCAGGATGGCAAGGTGCTCAACGAGCAGGTCGTAGGCACCGGCGGCACCGGCCACGGCGCCTTGGCGGGCCTGCTTGCCAACGGTGGCGTTGACACGCTCATTTGCGGCGGTATCGGCGGCGGCGCTATCAACGCGCTTGCCCAAGCCGGCATCACGGTCTATGCGGGCGCCCAGGGCAGCTGCGATGCCTGCGTCGAGGCCCTCATTGCCGGCACGCTCGCACAGAACGGCGAGGCCACCTGCGACTGCCATGGACATGATCACGAGCACATCCACGAGCATGGCGAGTCCTGCGGTTGCCACGGTCACCACGACCATGACGGGCACGAAGGCTGCGGCTGCCACTAGCGGCAAGCACCTCGTCGAGAACGCGCTTCCACGCGTGCGACAACCAGCGAACAAACGGCGAAGGCCGCCTGGAATACCATCCAGGCGGCCTTCGCCATACACGACTCAACTAGTCGTTACTTCTTGTTGCGCATCTGCGCTTCCATCTGGCGCAGCAGGTCCATATCGGACTTGGGGCCGCCCGTTCCCAGGCCGCCCATGCCGCCCAGCCCCATGGCATCCAGACCGGGAATATTGGGCATGCGCATCTTTTTGCCCTTCTTACCCTTCTTGCCCTTCTTGCCGCCGGCCTGTGCCTGATTGGCCATCGTGCGCATGCGGCCCATCATCTTGTTCATCTCGCCCCACTGCTTCATAAGGCTATTGACCTCGGTGGGGGTCACGCCGGCGCCCTTGGCGATGCGGGCACGGCGCTGGCCGTTGATGATGGAGGGGCGAAGGCGCTCCTCCTTGGTCATCGACATGATGATGGCCTCGTTCTTATCGAAGATACCTTCGTCCAGGTTGCCACCCATCTGGTTAAGCGCACGCTGGCCACCGGGGAGCATGCCCAGAATGCCCTTCATGCCGCCCATCTTCTTGACGGCCTTCATCTGGTCGAGCATGTCGTTCATGGTAAAGCCCTCGCGCAGCATGCGCTCGGCAGCCTCGAGCTGCTCGGCGTCGGCTGCCTCCTGGGCCTTCTCGATGATGCCGACAACATCGCCCATGCCCAAGATGCGCTTGGCCATGCGGTCGGGATAGAACGGCTCCAGCGAATCGGGTTTCTCGCCCATGCTAACAAACTTGATGGGCTTGCCGGTCACCTGGCGCACGGAAAGCGCGCCGCCGCCACGGGCGTCGCCGTCGAGCTTGGAGATGATCACGCCGTCAAAGTCGGTGCGCTCGGCGAAGGTCGAGACGACGTTGACGATGTCCTGGCCGGTCATGGCATCGACGACCATCAGCACCTGATCGGGCTTGACGGCCTTCTTGATGTCCACGGCCTCCTGCATCATCTGCTCGTCGATCTGCAAACGACCGGCGGTATCGACGATGACCACGTCACGCAGGTGGTCAACGGCCTCCTGAATGGCGCCCTTGGCGATGTCAACCGGGTGCTCGCCATCGCCACGGAAGACCGGCACGCCAATCTCTCCGCCAAGCGTGGCCAGCTGGTCGGCAGCGGCGGGACGGTAGACGTCGCACGCGGCGAGCAGCGGTGAGCGGCCCTGCTTCTTGAGCAGGTAGGCCAGCTTTACGGCCGCCGTGGTCTTACCGGAGCCCTGCAGGCCCACGAGCATGATGACATTGGGAATGCGATTGCTAAAGACGAGCTTGCTCTCGGTTGAGCCAAGCATCTCGGTGAGCTCGTCGAGCACGATCTTGACGACGTTTTGCGCCGGCGACAGCGACTCCATGACCTCGGCGGTCATGCAGCGCTCCTTGGTCTTGGCGACGAACTCCTTGACGACCTTAAAGTTAACGTCGGCCTCGAGCAGCGCCATGCGAATATCGCGCATGGCCGAAGTAATATCGGCCTCGGTCAGCTTGCCCTTGCCGCGCAGGCGGTCAAATGTGTCGTTGAGGCGATCGCTCAGGGAATCAAACACTAGTCACTCCTTAATTGGACTCGCCCACCAGGGCGCGGCAGAAATCTTTGGCATTGAACTCCTGCAGGTCATCGACCTGCTCGCCCACGCCGACGCGCAGGATCGGGAGCTTGAGCTTCTCGGCCACGGCCATGGCGATGCCGCCCTTTGCCGTGCCGTCGAGCTTCGTCATGATAATACCGTCCAGGCCCAGCGCCTCGTTAAACTCGAGCGCCTGGTTCAGACCGTTCTGGCCGGTGGCGGCATCGATCACGAGCACGACTGAGACGGGCATGGGGCCGGCGGCCATATTGGCGGCGCGCTTACGCGTCACGTTAACCACCTTGGCAAGCTCGCGCATGAGCTCAGGGCTCGTGTGCAGACGGCCGGCGGTATCGATAAGCACCAGGTCGCTGCCGCGCTTGTCGGCCTCGTCGAGCACGTCGTAGCAAACACTTGCCGGGTCGGAGCCGCGGTCGCGCTTGATGACGGGGACGCCAGCGCGCTGGCCCCACACATCGAGCTGCTCGATAGCGGCAGCACGGAAGGTATCGGCCGAACCGATCACGACGTTCTTGCCGCGGGCGGCCATGGCGCTCGCGATCTTACCGACCGTCGTGGTCTTGCCGGCACCGTTAATGCCCACAAACAGCACGCAGCTCGGCGTATCGGAAAACGGATCGCGCTCGATGGGCACAAAGTGCTGCTCGAGCTGCTCGGCCAGGGCACGGCGAAGCTGCGGAGCGGTCTTGAGGTTCTTCTTGGCCGCGGCATCGCGCAGGTCATCGGAGACCTTGATAGCGACCTCGGCGCCCATGTCACCCATGACGAGGGTGTCCTCCAGGTCCTCCCAAAAATCCTCGTCGACCTCGCCGCCAAAGTAGAAGACCTCGTTGAGGGCCTCGCGGCTGCGCTCAAGTCCGCGCGAGAGAGCATCGAAGAATCCCATTATGCATTCACGACCTTTCCGGTTTCGCGATCGAGTTTTTGCGAGACGACGCGACTGACGCCGTCGGCTTGCATCGAGACGCCGTAGAGGACGTCAGCGTCCTCCATAGTACGGCGCTGATGCGAGATAACCAAGAGCTGCGTATCGGAACGCAACACGTCGAGTGCGCCGATGAGCTTGGACAGGTTGGCGTCATCGAGTGCCGCCTCGACCTCGTCCAGCACATAGAACGGCACCGTGCGCGTGCGGTACACAGCAAAGAGCAGGGCGAGCGCCGTCAGGCTCTTCTCGCCGCCCGACATGAGCATCATCTTGGTGATGCGCTTGCCGCGCGGCTGCGCCACGACCTCGATACCCGTCTCGGCAGGATGCTCGGGATCGGTCATCTCCAGATGAGCCTGACCGCCCGGGAAGAGCATGGCGAAGATCTCGCGGAAGTTCGCATCGACCTTCTCAAACGTCACCAGGAACGCCTTGCGCATCTTACGGTCGATAGCCACGGTGATCTTGGTGAGCGCCTTGCGCGCGCTCTCCAGATCGGCCAGCTGCTCCTCGATGTAATCGGCGCGGCGCTTGAGCTGCTCGTACTCCTCCATGGCAACTTGGTTAACGGGACCAAGGTTGTTGATCTGGCGCACAAGCTGGTTGAGTTCGCGCTCGGCGGCATCGCGGTCCGTGGGCGCCGGAAGCATGAGCGCTTCCTCGAGTACCGTGGTGCCATCGGCGGTAATGGCCTTAATGGCGGCCTCTACCTGCACCTCGAGCTTGCCACGCGCGACCTTGAACTCGTTTTGCGCGGCGGAGGCGGTATCGACTCGCTCCTTAGCGCGGGCAACCTCTGCCTTGGCATCCTCGATGGTCTTCTTGAGCGAAGCGGAGTCCGCCTCCTCCAGAGAGGCCTGGTCACGCAGGCGCGCTGCCCAATCCGACGCGCGTTCCAACAGGGCAGAATAGCGTTCGTGCATGGGGTCGACGCGCAGGCGCAGCAGCTCGAGCGAGCGCGAAGCCTGGCGTGTTCCGCGGATACGACGGTCGATGCCCTCAAGACGATGCTCAAGGTCGGGCACGCGGCCCTTCAGCGAACGCAGGCGCTCGCTCGTCTGGGCCAGGCGCACCTTGGCATCGGCGAGCTTACCGGCGGCCTCGGAATCGTCACGGCGAACGCGATCGAGCTCATCGTTGGCCTCGGCAATCTGGAGACCCAGGTCGCTTGCCTGTGCACGCGCCTCGTCACGCGAACGGGTGAGCTCGTCAACGCGCGGGCGCGCGGCACGAACGGCCTCGGCAGCCTGCTCGCGGCGCTTGGAGATGCGCACGCGCTCGACCTCGGCATTGTTGGCGCTTTGCTCCAAGCGGCCGATCTCGGAGAGCAGCGAGCGGCGCTCGCCCTCAAGACGGGCGATCTCACCGGCGGCATCGCCCTCGGCGGCACGGGCCTCCTCGACGGCAACGTTGGCCTCGACGACCTGATCCGACACATGCTCAAACACGGCAGCCAGATCGGGCTCAAGCCCCTCCAGCTCGCGAATGCGACGCTTACGCTCCAGAGCACCCGACGCCTCGCCGGCATCGAGGCCCACACGCACCAGGCCGCCACAGCTTACGCGGGCGCCATCGGGAGTCACATAGGTCACACCGTCAACGACAG
The DNA here is from genome assembly GCA_900544875.1 of uncultured Collinsella sp. Lineage (GTDB taxonomy): Bacteria > Actinomycetota > Coriobacteriia > Coriobacteriales > Coriobacteriaceae > Collinsella. The sequence continues at coordinate 13,119 of UQWS01000028.1, forward strand.
GCGCAGCCAGCGCGGCAGCCAAGTCATCGACCACGTAATAGCCGCCGAGCAGCGCCTCGACGACGGGTCCGTAGCCTGCACGCACGGACAGACGATCAACCAGGCGGGTACCGGCAGCGCCCTCAGCGGCGGTAGAGCCGCTCACGCCGCGCGTCACCAGCAGTGCTTCGCCCGAGGCCTTCTTTTGGTCCAGAGCCGCACGACCGGCACGCTCAAGCGTGGCGGCGTCATCAAACAGCAGCGCATCGATATCGCCGGCGAGCAATTGCTCAACCAGGCCCTCAAGCTCGCGCGGGGCCTCCAGCACGTCGCCCAGACGACCCAAGACATCGTCGCCCAGCGCACCCACCAGACGGCTCACGAGCGGCGAGCTGTCGGCCATGCGGGCATCGAGTTTCTTTTGGCTGGCAAGCTCCGAGCGCACCTCGGACAGCTTGTTGCGCGCCTCACTCTCACGATTACGCAAGTCCTTCAGGGCTGCACGGGCGACCTCGGTGGCCTCACGCGCATCGGCCTGGGCCTGGCGCGCTTCCTCAAGAGCACCCTCAAGCTCCTCTGCGCGGTTGCGACGGCTCTCGAGCGAGGCCGTGACCTCCTCGAGCTGCTCGTCAATCTGCTCCAGGCGCGAGGCATACATGTTGTCCTCGACCTCGGCATTGCTCAGCGAGTCCTTCACCTTGGCGAGCTCGAGCGCGGCGTTGTCGGCCACGCGCTGCACATCGCGTTGCTCACGCGTAAGCTGCGAAATCTGATTGTCGAGCGCCACGCGCCGCTCGTGGAGCTCTGCGGCGGCAGGACCAGCGGCGTCAACGTCCTCCTGGGCCTGCATGTGCGCGCCGGTCACTTCCTCAAGCTGCGCACGCGCGTCCTCGAGCTCCTCGACCACGCGACGACGCTGATGCTCGGAGCTCGAAATCTGCCCGCGCATGTCAGACAGGCGCGACACCATGTTGTGGCCCTTTTCCTCGAGCAGGCGCATGTCGGAGTTAATGCGGCCGACCACATCTTGCATATGGCGGCGCTGCTCGCCCAGATCGCCCACAAACAGGCCCTTTTCCTCGAGCATGACCTGGAGCTTCTCGAGCTCGCGCTCCTTTTCGCCCATGCGGTACTGCGCAAGCTCCAGCTCGGCGGCACCTTCCTTGGAGCGGCTCTCCAGGTCGTTCCACTGCGACTGCAGCGAACGCAGCTCGTCGACAGCCAGCATCTGCGTAAGCTCGTTCGCGCGCGAGGACAACTCTTTGTACTTGCGCGCACGATCGACCTGACGCTCCAGCGGTCGCAGCTGACGGGCGATTTCCTTATTGATGTCGCGGGCACGCGTCAGGTGCTCGTCCATCGACTTAATCTTTTTGAGCGCACGCTCCTTGCGGCGCTTGTGCTTGGAGATGCCGGCGGCCTCCTCGATGAGGGCGCGGCGCTCCTCGGGGCGGCTCTGCAAAATGGCGTCGAGCTTGCCCTGGCTGATGATGGAATGCGTATCCTTGCCCAGGCCCGAATCGTGCAAGATGTCCTGAATGTCCATCAGGCGGCACGGGCTCGAGTTGATGAGGTACTCGCTTTCGCCCGAGCGATACATACGACGGGTGATGGCGACCTCGTCAAAATCGACGGGCAGCATATGGTCCGAGTTATCGAGCACAAGCGTGACCTCGGCGACACCCACCGGCTTGCGCGCTGACGAGCCCGAGAAGATGACATCCTCCATGGCCTGGCCGCGCAACTGCTTGGCGCTCTGCTCGCCCAGGACCCACAGGATGGAGTCGGAGATGTTCGATTTTCCCGAGCCGTTGGGACCGACGATGACGGTCAGGCCCGGCTCAAACGTCATATGGGCGCGGTCGGCAAACGACTTGAACCCTTTGAGCGTGAGGGACTTGAGATACACGGTTCCTCGCTTACACGTGCTTCTTAGTGAGAATCACGCCGTTGGTGGTGTAACCCATACGGTCGAGCGCCTCAAGCGCGGCGGCTCCCTCGGCTTCCTTCTTAGAGGAACCGGAGCCGCGACCCTGGCGAATACCATCGATCAAAACCACAGCGGTAAAGGTGGGCGCATGCGCCGGGCCCTCGGAGCCAACGAGCTTGTACGCCGGAGGTTCGTGACCGTCGGCTTGCACACACTCCTGCAAAAACGACTTGGGGTTCGCGGGGTGCTCGGCACGCTCGGAAGCCAAATGCGGCTTAAGCGTACGGTGGATAAACTCCGCTGCGGCATCCCAGCCGGCGTCCAGGTACAGCGCGCCCACGAGCGACTCGTAGACGTTCTCGAGCGCCGAATGCAGGCCGCGCGCACCGGTACCGGTCTCGGAGGCACCAAAGATGATGATGTCGTCGATGCCCAACTCGTGAGAAACCTCGGACAGCGTGGCGCCCGAGACAAGCGACACCTTCAGGCGCGTGAGCTTGCCCTCGTCAAACTCCGGATAGGACTCAAAGAGCGAACGGGCGACGACGGCGCCCAAAATGGAATCGCCCAAGAACTCAAGGCGCTCATAGCTGGCAGAAACCGGCTGGCCCTCGACTGCCGAGGGATGCGTAAGCGCCGCGCGCAGCAGTACCTTATTATTGAACTCGTGGCCCAGGATTTCCTGGGCACGCGTAAGTCGTTCAGACAAAGCCAAGACCTAGGCCTCCCTGGCGTGTTCGATCGCGTCGACGGCGTCGGCGACAGAGTTGAGCGAGAGCAGAGTCTCGTCATCGATCTCGAGGTTGAACTCGTCCTCGATAGCCGTAACCAGCTGCAGGCGCTCGAGCGAGTTGGCATCGAGATCGTCAAAGGTGGTCTCATCGCTAATTTCGGCAACATCGACGCCCAGAACGTCAGCAGCGACCTCGGCGATCTTGTCGAAGATTTCGGAGCGGTCCATAGCGCTTCCTCTCATAGTGAATGAATACCAAAAGAATGGTACCGCCCGGGCGGTACCAAGACACGGTTCTGATTCTACCCCACGAAGCAGGCCGCGAGGCACATAACAGCGCTCTAACTCGCTCTTACAAAACGATGCCGTCCATGGAGTTGGCGACGTTCTCGACCAGCCCCGCGCGCACGGCTTCGGCCGCCGCGAGCGTACCGTTTTTAACAGCCTCGACCGAGGTGGCGCCATGGCCGATTAGGACCACGCCACGCAGGCCCAAAAGAATCGCACCGCCCTTGGCATCACCAGAGAGCTTGGCCTTAATCTCGCGCATCTGCTTTTTGATGAGCAGCGCGGCGATCTTGGTGCCGAGCGAGGCCATAAAGGCACCCTTGAGTTCCTGCAGCAAAAACTTGGCAGCGCCCTCGGTGGCCTTGAGCGCAATATTGCCCGACATGCCATCGGCAACGACGACATCGAAATTGCCCGAGGTGAGGTCAGTGCCTTCGCAGTTGCCCACAAAGCCGGGAACGGCGGCTTTCATGGCCGGGAAGCAGGCCTTGGTAAAGTTGGAACCCTTCTCGTCCTCGGTGCCATTGGCAAGCAGGCCCACGCGGGGATGCTCGATGCCCAGGACGACGCGGGCATAGGCGCTACCCATCTGGGCAAAACGCACCATGTCATCGACCTCGACATCGGGGTTGGCGCCCATATCGCACAGCACCGTCAGACCGCCGGCGCGATTGGGCAGCGCATTGGTCAGACAGGGACGCACCGGCTGCTTCTTGCCTTCGGCCATATATCTAAACGGCGTCACATAGGCGGTGGCGGCAGCGGTCATGGCACCGGTCGAGCCGGCGGAGAAGAACGCGTCCGCGTTGCCCTTTTTGATGGCGCGGCAGGCAAGCACGATCGACGATTTACGCTTGGTCATCACGGCGCGAATGGGATCGTCATCCATGGCGATAACGTCGGGTGCCTCAAGAGCCTCAACACGTGCATGGGAAGCAGCAAAGGGATTGACGATTTCAGCGGGGCCAGCTGCCAAGACCTCGATATCGGGATCGGCGGCAAGCGCAGCCTCGATACCATCGAGAACAACCTGAGGTTTCTCGTCTCCGCCCACAACGTCTACACAAACGCGAACGTTACTCATATACATGCTCCTTATACAAAAATGGCCGACTCATTGAGCCGGCCATTGTGGTTCCATTTGGAACGGCATCGCATCCAGAGTATACCGTTACTCGGTAACGATAACCTCGCGGTCCTTGTAGAAACCGCAGCTGGGGCACACGTGGTGCGGAAGCTTGACAGCGCCGCAACGGGGGCACGTGGACTGAGCCGCAGCCGAAATCTTCATGTTGGCGGAACGACGGGTGTGAGTGCGGATACGACCCTGCTTTTGTTTAGGTACGGGCATAGTGACCTTCCTTATGAACTATCCAGTGTGGCGATTACGCGCAAGTAGCGATATTACCACAGTTTTACTCATCGAGCTTGAGATTCTTCAATGCTGCAAATGGATTTTCCGTGGCAGCGGCCCATTCTGCCTCTGCCTGTGCGGCGCAATCGCATTGCTCGACGTTGAGATTGCAACCGCAAGTGGGACACAGACCGCGGCAATCGGGCTTGCAGAGCACCACAAACGGCGTGTCCATGACGACCGCGTCGTTGATGGGCTCACCCAGATCGACGATGCGGTCCTCACCCAGGAGCTCGTAGCCGTCCTCGAAGGCCTCGGGATCCTCGGGCTCCTCGAAGAGGTAGAACTCCTCGATCTCGCCGGCGATATCAAACGAAGCGGGCTCCAGGCAACGGTCGCACTCGCCGGAGGCGTGCGCGCGGACCATGCCCGTGAGCAAGACACCGGTACCGGCATTGGTAAAGACAACGTCGTAGTCGATGCCGTCCTGTAGCTGGTACTCCTTCTCGCCCACCGTGTAGGTGGCGACATCGACCTTGCCGGTCAGCGGATACGAATCTCCGGGAAACTCAAGCTGCTCGGAAAGATCGACGGTAACGCTCGGGAACTCAGCCATTACCACTGACCATTCTGTTGGGCGGCACCCTCGTTGAGCTGCTGACGGCAACGGGTAACGGTGCCAGTCAGGCTCTTGAGGTTCTCCTCCAGGTGCGTAAAGACCTGCTCTGCGTAGTCCTCGGCAGCATAACGCGTCTCGCGCTCGTACTGCTGGGCACGATCACGGATGTCGTCGGCCTGCTGCTGCGCTAAGCGGACGATCTCCTGCTCACCGGCAATGGTGAGGGCCTGCTGCTGAGCGTCGGCGATGATGGAATCGGCCTGAGCGGCGGCGGAAGCCATAAGCTCCTCGCGCTCCTTAAGGATACGGCGGGACTTCTGCCACTCCTCGGGATAGCTCATGCGGATCTCGTCGAGGATGTTGAAGAACACGTCGGCGTCGATGACCTTGAACTGAGCGTTCTTGCCGAAAGGCGGCTTGGCTTCCTCGATCAGCCCTTCGAGCTCATCGACCAAGCTGACGATCCTATCGCCAGGAAAATTCTCGCCCGGCATCCGGTCTCCTTTCATAGGTAACATATCATCGTGCTAGTTTACCACATGCCACCAGGCAATAAAAAACGTCACGAAAAGCGATGTCTGAGCGCTTCGACCACGTTGGGCGGGACAAACGTCGATACATCGCTGCCGAGTGAGGCGATCTGGCGAACGACCGAGCTCGAGATATAGCCGTACTGCGGCGCACTCATGACAAAGATGGACTCCAGCTCGTTATCCAAGCGATAGTTGAGATCTGCCTGCTGCAGCTCGTACTCAAAGTCGGTCATGGCGCGCAGGCCCTTGACCACGGCCCCCGCCCCCTGCTCGCGAGCGAAGTCGACCAAGAGGCCGGTAAAGGGCAGGACCTCGACGCCGTCGATATCACCGAGCGCCTCGCGGGCCAGCGCCACGCGCTCATCGAGCATAAACGTGGTACCCACACCGTTTTTACCCTGCGACTCGGCAACAGCGACGATCACACTGGGAAAGATGCGGCGGGCGCGGCGGATGACGTCGATATGGCCAAACGTGATGGGATCGAAGGTGCCCGGGACGATCACGCGGTTGATGGTGTCATTCATGGTCGTCCTCCTGAAACGTCGTGGCATCGTTGTTGTGAGCATCGGTGCCAGCGCAATCTTCCTCACCATCGTTATCGCCGACCCAACGAAGCAGGTCGACCGAGGTAATGCCGTAGCGCTTCTCGCGCACGATCTCAAAGCCTGCCGGATGCGCGCCCGCATCGGCGGCGGCATGCTCAAACAGGGCATAAGCGCCAGGTGCAAGCAGACCCTGCTGAGCCAGCTTCTGCAGCAGCTCCTCGACCGGCTCGGCACCAAAAGCATAGGGCGGGTCGAGCAGGACCAGATCAAAGGGGCCGCCCGGCACACGACCGCGCGAGGCACTCGCCAGCATGTCGCCCGTTATCACGCGCCAACGCGCACGGTCACGGCAGAGCGACTCGATATTCTTGGTAATGAGCCGCGCGGCATTCCGATCGATCTCGAACGTCGTGAGCGAGCGGGCACCACGTGAGAGCATCTCTAACCCTAAGGCACCGGAGCCGCCAAAGGCGTCCAGGACGCGGACCTCGTCCAGATCGAAGTCGAATGCCGACATGACCATAGATGCGCATGCCTCGCGCACGCGATCGGTCGTGGGGCGGGTGACATCGCGACCACGGGGCTCCTCGATCTTACGACCGCGCCATTCGCCGCCGATGATTCTCATCCTCCGCTGACCTCCTTAAAAATGTGTCGATATCGCATGGCGACCGCATCGCGCAGGGGGCGCGTCGCCACGGAGTCAAGGTTGCAAGCATACCGCAAGAGCTCGACCGCGTCCAAATGGGCCCACTCGATCAGCTCCTCGTCGGCATCCAGGTCGACAAAGCGCAGGGTCACTCCGCCATGCTGGCGGTACCCCAGGATTTCGCCCTCGTGGCGCAGACGCAGGTCCATCTGGGCGAGCGTAAAGCCATCCGAGGTTTTTTCGAGCGATTGCAGGCGATCTTGTGCTGCCGAAGCGCCGCCGTTGCCCTTGGAGTGCGTCATGACCAGGCACGTGCCCGACACACTGCCACGGCCCACGCGACCGCGCAGCTGGTGCAGAGCAGCCAAACCAAAGCGCTCCCCGTTCTCGATGACCATGACGGTGGCGTTAGGCACGTCGACGCCCACCTCGACCACCGTAGTCGAGACGAGCACGTCAATCTCGCCACGCTTAAAGGCATCGATAACCTGGTCCTTCTCCCCCGCTGGCATGCGGCCGTGAAGGCGCTCGATGGCAAGACCCGGCAACGCCAGACGCAGGCGATCGAGCTCGGTCGCCGTATCGTGCAGCGGCACGGGGACCGTCACGCGGCCCTCGTCGTCGCGGGCGATACCGGGCACGTCCTCCAGATCATCGGCCGAGTCACTCGGCTCCACGAGCGGGCAAATCACGTAGGCCTGCTGACCCTTTTCATGCGCCTCGCGGATGGCGCCATAGGCAAGGTCGCGACTCGACTCGGTAAGCACGCGTGTCGTCACGCCAGCGCCAGGGACGGGCCGATGGCGGATGATACTCGTGTCCAGATCGCCGTAGACCGAAAGCGCCAGCGTACGCGGGATGGGCGTTGCCGTCATAACGAGCAGATCGGCACCGGGGCCCTTCGCGCGCAAGGCATTGCGTTGGCCGACGCCAAACCGGTGCTGCTCATCGATGACTACGAGCGACAGATACTTAAACGCCACGTTATCCGAAAGGACCGCGTGGGTGCCAAAGAGGACATCGAGCTCGCCCGATTCCAGCTGGGCATGGATCCGCTCGCGCTCGGCCGCCGGCGTGGCGCCCGTCAGGAGCGCCCAGGTCATACCAGCCTGCGAGAGCAAGGGGCCGGTCTTATCGGCATATTGACGCGCCAGCACGCCCGTGGGCGCCATAACGCAGGCCTGCGTGCCGCTATCGGCAGCCACAGCCAGCGCGCAGGCGGCAACAGCGGTCTTGCCGGTACCGACATCGCCCAGCAGCAGGCGGTTCATCACGCGCCCGCCATCGCACATATCGCGCAGGATATCTTGGAACGCGGCCTGTTGCTCGTCGCTCAGCGAAAACGGCAGGGCCTGCTTAAGCGCGGCCAGGTGCTCGCCCGCGGCGTGGGCATAGGGTACCACATCGACCAGGCCGCCGTCGTTGCGCAGGCGCAGCGCCAGCTGCAGGTAGAGGCACTCCTCGTAGGCAAGCCGTGCGCGCGCGATATCGCGCTCAGCCATGCTCGAGGGAAAATGGATCGATCGAAGCGCACGGGCATTGCTCATCAGGCGGCGCTTGACGCGCAAGCGTGCGGGAATCGGATCGAAGGGATTGCCGACGACCTCGAGCGCGCCACTTACGATGCGGCGCATCCACGCCTGGCTCACGCCGTCACTCACATAATGGACCGGCAAAATGGTGCCCGCAGCACGCCCCTCATCGAGCTTTTCAAAGTGCGGCGAGGCCATCTGCTTAAAACCGTAGGCAAACTCAACCTTGCCCATCACGGCCAGGCGGTCGCCCTGCTTAAGCTGCTGGGCAATCCAAGGCTGACGGAAAAAGGCGACCTGCAGCACGCCCGTCTCATCAACGAGTGAGACCTCGGTCACCTGCATGCGCGGACGCGGCTTCTTTTGAACGATACGGTCGACCGTGGCGATGATGGTGCACACGGTACCGATGGGCGCCATCTCGATGGACCAGGAGCGCGTAAAGTCCAGGTATCGATGAGGGATATGGAGAAGGAGGTCCCCCACCGTCCGAATTCCCAGACGGCGAAGGGCCTCCTCACGTTTACCCGAAACATATTTGAGTCGCGCGATATCCTCGTCGAGCGCATTGCTCTGGGCAAAGCGATCCGAGACGCGCGGCACGGAGCAGAGCTCGGACATAGGCAGATGCCTACTCGATCGAGAAGATCACGGGATAGAGCGGCTGCTCGCCACGATGGGCGTCGATCTCCAGGTCGGGCTGAGCCTCCTCGATAGCGTCGACGATCTCCTGGAAGGCTTCATCGGACAGCTCCTCGCCGGCCAGAATCGTCAGCGCGTCGCCCTCCTCTTCCTCCTGCATGCGGTTGATGCAATCGAGCGTGACCTGCTTCACGTCGGAGCCGACGACATCGATGGAGCCGGCAATGATGCCCATGACGTCACCGGAGTGAATTGGCGAACCGTCGGAGGCGCTGGAGTCGCGCACGGCGCGGGTGACCTCGCCATCGCGGACCTCGCTGATGGCGTCGACCATAGCGGCGACGGCATCCTCGAGCTCGGAATCGGGCAGGACCGCGAACAGCGCGGAGAAGGCCTGCGGAACGGTCTTGGTGGGAACGACGGCGACCTTCTTGTCGGTGCAGGCTGAGGCAGCGGCCTCAGCGGCCATGCGGATGTTGCCGTTGTTGGGCAGAATGATGATCGAGGTCGCGTTGACCTGGTCAACAGCGCCCAGCAGGTCTGCAGTCGAGGGGTTCATGGTCTGACCACCCGACACGATCACGTCGACGCCGAGGGACTTGAGGATGTCTGCCTCGCCGGACCCAGCGGCAACGGCGACAAAGCCCAGCGCCTTGGCGGGCTCGGCGGCCTTTTCCTGGTCCTCATGAATCTTGGCGGTACGGTCGTGGGCCTCCATCTCCATGTTGTGGATAAAGACCTCGTAGATCTGACCAAGCTGAAGCATGTGCTCGAGCACCAGGTTGGGGGTGTTGGAGTGCACGTGGATCTTGTAATCGGGGTAGGCGCCCACGAGTAGCTCACAGTCGCCCATGGAACCCAGGAACTTAAGGCACTCATCCTCGTCAAAGGGAGCGTCAGCCTTAAAGAGGAACTCGTTGCAGTAGCGGAACTCCGAGCCCTCCCAGTCGTCGTTGGCCTCGATCTCAACGCGATTGAGGGCCGCGTCGCGGGCAGAGCCAGCGGAATCAAACGTGGCGGAGAAATCCTCGACAACGGTGCTGCGGCCAAGCGCGGCGGCAACAAAGTTCTCCAGGAAGATGGCAAAGCCAAAGGCGCCGGAGTCGACCACGCCGTTCTCCTTCAGAACGGGTAGAAGGTCGGGCGTGCGAGCGACAGACTGATATGCCTCGACGACGATAGCGTCGAGCGCGTCCTCGGCCGAGAACTTCTTCTTTTCGCACTCGTCGGCCTTGGTCGAGACATCGCGCAGCACCGTGAGAATCGTGCCCTCGATGGGCTTACGGACGGCCTGGAAGGCGACCTTGACGGCGCGGCGGAACGCATAGGCGATGTTGGCGGACGTGATGGGCTCATCAGCAGAGACGAGACCCTCGGCCACGCCGCGCAGGATCTGAGAGGTGATGACGCCGGAGTTGCCGCGGGCACCCATCAGGGAGCCGTGGGTGATGGCGCCGGCGATGGCCTCCATATCGGCATCGGCGGGAAGGGCGGAAAGCTCCTTGGTCACCGAGGCGAGCGTGAGCGACATGTTGGTACCGGTGTCGCCGTCGGGTACGGGGAAGACATTGAGCTTGTTGATCTCCTCGGCCTTGTCGGAAACAGCAGCCGCAGCGATCGGAAAACAGGTGCGAATGGTCTTTGCAATCATGGGTATTTGAATCTCCGTTTTCGGATGCTAGTTCAGACGGCTCTTGAGCGCGTCGATGTGAATGCCGATCTTAAGGCTGGCGGGATCGATCTGGGCGATCTCCTGCAGGGTGAAGGCAACGGAGCTCGAAAGATTGTGGCAGACGGACTTCATGTTGACGCCGTTCTCGAGCACGACGTGAAGATCGACCGTAAGGCCGTTCTCGTCGGCGGAGACAAGCACGCCCTTGCGGAGGCGCTGACCGGCAAGCAGGCGCACGCTCTCGGCGCCCTGGAGCTGCTCAGCCATACCGACGACGCCATAGCACGTCATCGCGGCATAACCGGCAATATCGGCAATAACGTCGTTCGAGACGCTCAGGCTGCCGTTGATGGTCTCAGACACAAGAATCTCCTTATCTGGTGCTCACGGCACCATGTCGTGGGAGCAATCATTGCAATATTCTACAACGACCGCGCCATGTTGAGGTGATGGGTCGCGGGATTACATCCTCGACACGAAATGTTGATATGGCAACGTCCGAGTCAAGTGGTCGCGGCATGAAAAAACCCGCCGCATAAGCGACGGGTTTTACAACCTGGCTCCCCGGGTAGGACTCGAACCTACAACAGCGCGGTTAACAGCCGCGTGCTCTACCATTGAGCTACCGAGGAATAGGTGCGTGCTCTCAAGCAACGAAGTTTATTATACGGACGAATCAGCTCAGGGCAAGAACTTTTTTAAGAATTTTTCCGACCTAGTCATTGGCCTTGATTATCGACTTTATCCGAACACCTCCCACACTCATCCGTACATGTACGGATGAGTGTGGGAACCCGATAC
>UQWS01000029.1 GCA_900544875.1 uncultured Collinsella sp.
GCCGAGCAGATGACGCGCGCGCTCGACTGGACCGACCGCGCCACCTGCGTGCTCTTTGGCGATGGGGCAGGCGCCGCAGTGATTGGGGCTGGGGGAGACAACCCCCTTGCCGTTGAGCTTTCGACGGCGCCCGACGTCGAGACGTTGCGCGTTCCCGGTCTGGTCGGTACCTCGCCGTTTAAGGCCTCCGCAGATAGCGAGAGCGTGCTGTCCATGAATGGCCGCCGCGTGTTCAAGTTCGGCGTCAACGCCATCTGCGACACGGTCCATAAGCTTGCGAGCGATGCGGGCATTTCGGTCGAAGATATCGATCATTTTGTATTCCATCAGGCTAACGAACGAATCCTGAGTCAGGCGGTCAAACGCCTCGGTGTGCCAGACGAGCGCGTGGTTCGAACGCTGCGCGAGACCGGCAACATTTCGAGCGCCTGCATCCCCTATGCGCTTGACCGGCTGGCACGCACCGACGCACTGAATGCGGGCGACACCATCACCCTCGTTGGATTTGGCGCCGGCCTGGATATAGGTGGCTATCTGCTTCGTTGGAAGTAGTCGCACATAGGAAATAAAAACGCCCCTAGGGCACAAAAAAAGGAGAACTACCATGGCAGATCAGAAGACCTTCGAGCGCGTTTGCGACGTTATCCGCGAGACCGCTGGCCTTGACGACGTCGAGATGAAGCCCGAGTCCACGCTCGAGGAGATTGGTCTCGACAGTCTGGGCACCGTCGAGATCCTCGTCGCCGTTGAGGACGAGTTTGGCATCCAGCTCGATACCGAGGAGAACCCCAAGACGGTCGGCGAGTTCGCCGATACGGTCGAGGCGGCATTGGAGAAGTAGAGATGCTCAAGACTCCTCTCTGCGATCTGCTCGGCATCGAAAAGCCCGTGTTCCAGGGCGGTATGGCCTGGATTGCCGACGCCTCGTTGGCGTCCGCAGTGTCCGAGGCGGGCGGCTTAGGGATTATCGCGGCCATGAACGCCGACGCCAACTGGCTTCGCGACCAGATTCACGAGCTGCGCGCCAGGACGGATAAGCCCTTTGGCGTCAACGTTATGCTCATGAGCCCGTTTGCCGACGAGGTCGCGCAGGTTGTGATCGACGAGCAGGTGCCGGTCGTCGTGACGGGTGCCGGCAATCCCGCCAAGTACATGAAGGCGTGGAACGAGGCGGGCATCAAGGTCATCCCGGTCGTTGCCTCGGTGGCGCTGGCGCGCCTCGTGGCACGTCGTGGAGCCACGGCGATTGTTGCCGAGGGCACCGAATCGGGCGGCCATATTGGCGAGACCTCGACGATGGCACTGGTGCCGCAGGTCGTCGATGCGGTCGACATTCCCGTCGTGGCCGCCGGCGGTATTGCCGACGGCCGCGGCGTGGCGGCCGCCTTTATGCTGGGCGCCGCCGGCGTGCAGGTGGGTACGCGCTTTCTGGTCGCAGGCGAGTGCACCGTATCGGAGCAGTACAAGGAGATGGTCCTGAAGGCCAACGACACCTCGACGTGCGCGACCGGTCGCTCGACGGGACATCCGGTGCGTGCGCTTAAGAGCCCCTTCACCAACGCGTATGCCAAGAACGAGGCGGCGGGCGCAAGCTCCGAGGAGCTCGGTGCTATGGGAACCGGTGCGCTGCGTAAGGCCGCCAAGGACGGCAACTACGAAGAGGGTTCGTTTTTGTGTGGACAGATTGCCGGCATGGTCAACGAGCGCCAAAGCGCACGTGAAATCGTTGACGACCTGGTCGATGGCGCCGAGCACGTCCTGAAGGGTGCGTGCGCATGGGTGGCGTAGCGTTTCTGTTTGCCGGCCAGGGCGCCCAGCACCCCGCGATGGGCGTCGACCTGATCGAGGCATCGCCGGCGGCCGCCGAGGTGTTCGCCATTGCCGACGAGGTGCGCCCGGGGACCAGTGAGCAGTGCCGAAGCGCCTCCAAGGAGGAGCTCTCGCAGACCGAGAACACGCAGCCGTGCGTGTTCGTTCACGACCTGGCAGCGGCTACCGCCCTGCGTGAGCGCGGCGTAGTGCCTGCCGCCTGTGCGGGTTTTTCGCTTGGCGAGGTCGCCGCGCTCACCTTTGCGGGGGCGTTCGATACGCGAGCGGGCTTTGAGCTCGTGTGTGAGCGCGCGGCATTGATGGCCGCGGCTGCTGAGCGCCATCCGGGCGGCATGCGCGCCGTCATTAAGCTCGATGCGGCGCAAGTCGAGAACCTGGCAAAACAGGCCGGCGAGGACTGCTGGCCGGTCAACTACAACAGTCCGCAGCAGACGGTTGTTGCCGGACCGCCCGAGGCGCTGCAGGAGCTCGACGTCCTAGTAAAAGAGGCTGGCGGCCGCGCTATGAAAGTCGCGGTGTCGGGCGCATTTCATAGCCCCTATATGGCCGAGGCGACTGAGGGGCTGGCGACGTATATCCAAGCCGGCCACGCGCCGTCTTCGCTGCTGATTTCGGTCATGGCAAACATGACGGCGGCGCCCTATCCGGCGGACCCGCGAGCAGCATCGGATGTCTTGGCCAACCAGGTGAGCCATGCCGTGCGCTGGGTTGACACCCTGCATGCGCTGCAGGATCAGGGCATCGACACGTTTATTGAGGTCGGCCCTGGCAAAACGCTGTCGGGCCTGGCCAAGCGTACGCTGAGCGACGTTCGCGTGTATTCGTGCGAAACGGCCGAGCAGGTCGCAGCTATTGCCGACGAGCTCGCATAGTCCACAGGGCTGTAACCCGAAAGGAATGACATGGGCAACTTGAACAATGGCGCGCTCGAGCGCAACGACTCACGTCGCGTGGCACTGGTCACGGGCGGCTCGCGGGGTATCGGCCGCGCCTGCGCTGTCGGTCTGGCGGAGGACGGCTTTGATATCGCCGTCGTCTATGCCGGCAGCGTCGATGCGGCGCGCGAGACGTGCGAAGCCTGCGAGGCGTCTGGCGCCACGGTGCGCGCATATCAATGCGACGTGGCCGATCCCGCTGCCGTCAACGCGTGCGTGGAAGCGGTCCTCAACGACTTTGGCTCCATTTGGGCGCTCGTCAACAACGCCGGCATCACGCGCGATGGCTTGCTCATGCGCATGAGCGATGACGCCTTCGATCGCGTGCTCGATGTCAATCTCAAGGGAACATTCAATATGACGCGCGCGATCACCAAGACCTTTATGCGCCAGCGCGGCGGTTGCGTCGTCAACATGAGCTCGGTTGTGGGCCTGATGGGCAACGCCGGACAGGCTAATTACGCTGCCTCCAAGGCGGGCGTGATTGGCCTGACCAAGGCGGTAGCGCGCGAGCTTGCGCCCCGCGGCGTACGAGTGAACGCGGTCGCCCCGGGGTTTGTCGAGACGGATATGACGGCAAAGCTCTCGGAGAAGGTTCGCGCGGCAACCGAGGAGCAGATTCCCCTAAAGCGCATGGCGCGCCCCGAGGAAGTGGCTGGCGTGGTGCGCTTTTTGGCGAGCGATGCGGCTTCCTACATTACGGGCGAGGTTGTACGCGTCGACGGCGGAATGGCGATGTAGAAACCAGGGCCGAAGAACGGCTTGGATGAGGAGACCATGATGGAACAGAGAGTTGCAATCACCGGCATAGGTGCCGTATCGCCGCTCGGCAACACCGCGCTTGCCACCTGGGCGGCAATGTGTGCCGGCACGTGCGGCATCGGCTCGATCACGCACTTCGATACCGATGCGTTTACCGTCAAGGTGGCGGCCGAAGTCAAGGGCTTTGACGGCAACGAGTACTTTGGCAAGCGTGACGCCAAGCATCTCGACCCCTGCGTTCAGTTTGCGATGGCGGCTTCGGACGAGGCAATGCACGATGCGGGCTTTGATGTCGAAGGCGCCATCGATCGTGAGCGTCTGGGCGTCTACGTGGGCTCGGGCGTGGGCGGCATGACGACGCTCGTCGACAACGTCCACATGATCGCCGATCGTGGACCTCGCCGCGCATCGCCCTATATGATTGCGATGATGATTCCCAACATGGCTTCGGGCAACATCGCGATTCGCCATAAGGCAAAGGGCCCGACCCTACCCGTCGTGACTGCCTGCGCGACTTCTGCACATGCGGTGGGCGAGGCGTTCCGCGCCATCAAGCACGGCTATGCCGATGCGATTCTGGCCGGCGGCGCCGAGGCGGCCATTATCCCCGATGCCGTTGCAGGCTTTACGTCCTGCCGCGCATTGACCACCAACCCCGATCCCGCGACGGCCTGCCGTCCGTTCGATGCAGACCGCGACGGCTTTGTGATGGGCGAGGGCGCCTGCGTGCTCGTGCTCGAGAGCATGGAACATGCGCAGGCGCGCGGTGCGCACATTTACGCCGAGGTCGTGGGCTACGGCAACACCGATGATGCCTATCACATCACGAGCCCCGATCCCGAGGCTGCCGGCATTGCCCGTGCGATATCGCTGGCGGTGGCCGAGGGCGACGTTAAGCCTTTCGAGGGCCTCTACATCAACGCTCACGGCACCTCGACCAAGCTCAACGATTCGTCCGAGACGGCGGGCATAAAGCGTGCGCTCGGCGAGGACGCGGCACGCGCCGCGCACGTCTCGTCGACCAAGTCGATGACCGGTCACATGATCGGCGCCACGGGTGCCATTGAGGTCATGGCCTGCGCCATGGCGCTCGAGCAGGGCGTGGTACCCCCGACCATTAACTACCACACGCCCGATCCCGCCTGCGATCTTGACTACACGCCCAATCGCGCGGTTCGCGCCGACCTTACCTGGGCGCTTTCGACCAACCTAGGCTTTGGCGGGCACAACGCCGCCATCGCGCTGCGTAGATATACGAGGAGCTAGAGCATGGATTCCAAAAGACTTGCCGAGATAGCCGATGTGATGGAGGACCGCGGCCTTACGCGCGTACGTGTTGAGGAGCCCGATGGCACCGCGGTCGAACTCGAGCGCGCGAGTGCCGCGCAGCCGGTTGCCGTGCCCATGCCTATGCCGAGCGCCATGGCCGCTCCGGTTGCGGCTCCCGCAGTCGCGCCTGCCGCACCGGAACCCGCCGCGCAGACACCTGCCGCCGCACCGGAGCCCAAGGGCACCGAGGTGACCGCACCCATGGTCGGCGTTTTCTATGCTGCCCCGGCGCCGGGCGACGAGCCGTTTGTGCACGTGGGCTCCAAGGTCAAGGCCGGCGAGACCCTCTGCATCATCGAGGCCATGAAGGTTCTCAACGAGGTGACGGCAGAGGCGGATGGCGAGGTGCTCGAGATCTGCGTGGCCGACGGCGACCTCGTGGAGTTTGGCAGCTGCCTCATGAGGATCGGATAGGTGATATCCATGAACAAAGAAGAGCTCAAGAAGCTATTGCCGCATCGCGATCCGATGCTTTTGCTCGACGAAGCCGAGCTGGTGGGCGACGAGGCCCACGGCAAGATCACGATTACGGGCGACGAGTACTTTTTGCAGGGGCATTTTCCGGGAAACCCGGTCGTTCCCGGCGTGATTCAGTGCGAGATGCTCGCCCAGAACTGCTGCGTGCTGCTGATGGGCGATGAGGAGGCGCGCGGCGCGACGCCGTTCTACACGAGTCTGGACAAGGTGCGCTTTAAGCGTCCGGTGCGCCCGGGCGACACGGTGGATCTAGTGTGCTCCATCACGCGTGCGCGCGGGCCGTTCCGCTTTGCGACGGGTACTGCGAGCGTCAACGGTGAGGTTTGCTGCCGCGCCGATATGTCTTTTGCACTCATGCACGAAAGTTAAGGAAGGCTTCATGTTCGACAAAGTGCTCATCGCCAACCGCGGCGAAGTCGCGGTCCGTCTTATCCGCGCGTGCCGCGATATGGGCATCAAGACCGTCGCCGTTTATTCCACGGCCGATGCGGACGCGCTGCACGTGCAGCTTGCCGACGAGGCGTATTGCATCGGCGGCCCGCGTCTTGCCGAGAGCTACCTCAACGACGATGCCGTGCTCACCTGTGCCGTAAAGTCGGGAGCTAAGGCAATTCATCCCGGCTATGGCTTCTTTTCCGAGAAGGCGAGCTTCGTGCGCGACTGCGACAAGTTCGGTCTGGCGTTTGTCGGTCCTTCGGCCGAGGTGATCGACAGCATGGGCGACAAGGACGCCGCACGCCGAACGGCCGCTGCTGCGGGCGTGCCCATCGTGCCGGGCTGCGATTTGCTCAAAAGCCCCGAGGAAGCAACGGCCGAGGCCGAGCGCATCGGCTGCCCCGTGCTTATTAAGGCGCGCGCGGGCGGCGGCGGTCGCGGTATTCGCAAGGTCGAGCGCGTGGAAGATGCGGCAAAGGCGTTCATCGAGGCGCGTGCCGAGGGTGAGGCCGTTTTTGGCGACGGCGAGTGCTACATGGAGAAGTTCGTTGCGCCGGCGCATCACGTTGAGGTACAGATTATGGCCGATAAGCAGGGCCATGTGTTTTCGCTCGGCGAGCGCGAGTGCTCGGTGCAGCGTCGCAACCAAAAGCTGATCGAGGAGAGCCCCGCGCCGTGCCTCGACGGACACGACGACATTCGTGCTCGCATGCACAAGGCGGCGCGTGACCTGGCTCGTGCCGTCGGCTACGAAGGAGCCGGTACCATCGAGTTCCTGTATTCGGACGACGGCAATTTCTACTTTATGGAAATGAACACGCGCTTGCAGGTGGAGCATCCGGTTACGGAGTTTGTGACCGATACCGACTTGGTCAAGTGGCAGCTGCGCGTGGCGGCCGGCCAGCCTTTGCCCTTTGAGCAGGAGGACATGCCGGTCCGCAACCACGCCATGGAGTGCCGCATCAATGCCGAAACGCCGGACTTTCTGCCGTCATGCGGAACGGTCACCGCGTTGCGTGTACCGGGTGGTCCGCGCGTGCGCTGGGATTCGGCCATGTTTACCGGTGCGAACGTTCCGCCGTACTACGACTCCATGCTCGGCAAGCTCATCGTGTGTGCGCCCACGCGTGACGGCGCCATTCGCAAGATGCGCTCGGCCCTGGGCGAGCTCGTGATTGAGGGCGTGAGCGAAAACAGCGAGCTTCAGCTCGACGTGCTGGCAAACGATGAGTTCTTGTCGGGCATGTACCACACCGATCTGATGGGGCATCTCTATGCTGATGAATAGAAAAGCGAAGACGGTCAATGTCCTTGAGGGGCCGATGACCGAGTCGTGCGCCGAGTTTCCCGCGCGCCACGTGTTTATCAAGTGCCCGGGGTGCCGCCGTGTGATCGATGAGGCACGCCTGCACGACAACCTCGAGGTCTGTCCTCGTTGCGGCAAACACTTTCGCGTGAGCGGTCGCGCGCGCATGCGCATGACGGTCGACGAGGGCACGTTTGAGGAATGGGATGCCAATCTGGCGTCGGAGGACTTCCTCTCGTTTCCCAGTTATGCCGACAAGCTCAAGGGCGCGGTCGAGCGTTCGGGCGAGCGCGATGCCGTTGTGTGCGGCAGGGGCAAAATCTGCGGTTGCGATACGGCGCTCTTCTTTATGGATGCCAACTTTATGATGGGCTCGATGGGTTCCGTGGTGGGCGAGAAGATCTGTCGCACATTTGAGCGTGCGACCGAGATGGGATTGCCAGTTGTCGGCTTTACCGTTTCGGGCGGTGCGCGCATGCAAGAGGGCGTGACATCGCTTATGCAGATGGCCAAGATTTCTGCGGCGGTTAGGCGCCACAGCGAGGCGGGCGGCCTGTATATCACGGTGCTCACCGACCCCACGACTGGCGGCGTGACCGCGAGCTTTGCCATGGAGGGCGACATTATCCTGGCCGAGCCCGATGCCCTGACGGCATTTGCCGGCCCGCGCGTGATCGAGCAGAACATGCACAAGCGCCTGCCCAAGGGATTCCAGCGCTCCGAGTTTTTGCTGGAGCACGGCTTTTGCGATGCCGTTGTTCCGCGTGGCGAGATTGCGCTCACGGTAGGCGAGCTGTTGGCGCTGCACGAAGGGCACGCGCCCGGCCTGGGGGCACCGCATGAGATCGTCCATGCGGGTCGCCGCGGCAAAAAGCTGGGACACTTGTTTAAGCGCTCGACGGCACCAAAAACCGCGCTCGAGATTGTCAAGCAGACCCGCTCGGCAGATCGCGCCACGGCAGGCGAGATGATCTCGCTGGGCCTGGATGGATTTGTGGAGCTGCACGGCGACCGTTACTTTGGCGACGACGCCGCTGTGGTGGCTGGCATTGGCTGGAAAGACGGACGCCCCGTAACGGTCATCGCCATCGAGCGCGGCACCACGACCAAAGAGCGCATGCGTCGCAACTTTGGTATGGCACATCCCGAGGGCTACCGCAAAGCACGTCGCCTTATGCGCCAGGCCGAAAAGTTTGGTCGACCGGTTCTGTGCCTGGTCGATACTTCGGGCGCGTTTTGCGGCATCGGTGCCGAGGAGCGCGGCCAGGGCGAGGCGATTGCCCAGAATCTCATGGAGATGAGCGGCCTTAAGACGCCGATTGTCTCGGTGGTGACAGGCGAGGGCGGCTCTGGTGGCGCGCTGGCGCTATCCGTGGCCGACCGCATCCTGATGCTCTCGAGCTCGGCCTATTCGGTCGTGAGCCCCGAGGCCTGTGCGTCGATCCTGTGGAAGGATACCGAGCGCGCGAATGAGGCCGCCGAGGCGCTTAAGCTCACGGCCCCCGATCTGTTGGCGCTCGGCATCATCGACGGCATTGTTGACGATAGGGGCCTGTCGCATGAGGAGATCGCCGGTGTCGTCATGTCCTCGGCATTTGATGCCTTCGATACGCTTGGGCAGCTCGACGACGCGACCCTCACAAACCTCCGCTACGAAAAGTACCGCGCAATCGGTCGATACCGCACGATGTGACAAAGGGGCAGTCCGCATGTCACATTGGGAAAGGCGTTCCATGTCACAAGTTACTAACACCTCGTTTATAACGACGGTTTCATCAAACGCCATGGCCGTGGTGGAATATCTGTCCAAAAGCATGATGTCGGCGCTGCCCTTTATTGTCTGCGCGGCGTTGTTCCGCACCGTCGCCGTCATTATGGGCGAAGGCATGCTGGGCCTGTGGTCTGCCGATTCCGAAATCTATCGCCTGTTCTACAGTTGGCTCTATAACGCCGGCTACTACTTTTTGCCCATCTATCTTGGTTGGGCGGCCGCCCGCCAGCTCGGTTGCTCGGAGCAGCTGGGCATGATGCTGGGCGGCGTATTGATTGCGCCCGATCTGCTTAAGCTCGTCGATGCCGCATCGACGACGGGGGCATCGATGACTTCCGTGTATGGTCTGCTTCCCGCGCCGGTCAACGATTACACGACGACTGTTATCCCGGTCCTCATCTCGGTGCCCGTGCTATGGCGAGTGGAGTGTTTCTTTTCGCGCGTTATCCCTAAGGCCGTGGCGTTTTCGTTCGTTCCGTTTGCGACCATGCTCGTCATGGTTCCGGTTTCCCTGTGCATTACGGCGCCGGCGGGCAGCTATCTGGGCATGCTGTTGGGCCAGCTTATGTTTATGCTTGGCAATTCCGGTGGCATCGTGTCGCTGCTCACGCTCATGGGGCTTGCCGCGGGCTGGGAGTTCCTAAAGATCGCCGGCGTCAGCAACGTTGTCCTATCGCTTGCCTATGCGCAGTTTATGAGTGTGGGAACGGATTCGTGCATCTTGATCGCCGCGACGATGGCAACGTTCGCCGTTTGGGGCATGCCCTTTGGCGCGTCGCTTCGCGTTGCGGATAAGGACGAGAAGGCGCTCATGCTGGGCTATTCGATCTCGGGTGTTCTTGGCGGCGTAAGCGAGCCGGCGCTGTACGGTTGCGGCTTTAAATATGGCAGGTGCCTGACGTGCATGGCCATTGGCGGCGCCGTCGGAGGCCTTGTTGCGGCCGTGGGCCACGTTACGGCCTATACCATCGGCATGACGAATGTCCTCATGGTCATTGGCTTTGTCACAGGTGGTTTTTCGAACCTGCTGTGGTGCTGCGTTGCCGGCGGCACGGCTTTTGTGGTGTCTGCGGCGCTGAGCTACTGCTTTGGCGTGGTGCCGGCGAAGGGGCAGGCGACGGGGGACGGAGCCGATTCGCCCGAAACCTCGAAGAGCGTGGCCGAGGCAAGCGCATAAAACGATCGACAAAGGGGCAGTCCCGCATGTCATATTCCAAGGCCGCGGCCCGTGTGGGCTGCGGCCTTTTTGTATCTGGGGGACAAAGTGGCTACACTACAATCCGTTTGAGCAATAGATATATAGGTAGTACCGTGGGGACTGATGAGGATGGTCGAGTGGATTGTTCGTCGTGCGCAGGGCGACCGTGCGCGCGTGGGAACGTTGACGGGCATAGTGTGTATTCTCGCCAATGTTGCGCTTTGCGCTGCGAAGGGTGCAATTGGCGTGCTGTCGGGATCGGTTTCGATTGTGGCGGACGCCATGAACAACCTGTCCGATGCCAGCTCGAACATCGTGAGCGTGCTTGGCTTTAAGCTGGCGGGCAAGCCGGCCGACCCCGAGCATCCTTACGGACATGGCCGCTACGAGTATCTCTCGGGTCTGGTCGTGGCGGCGCTCGTGCTGCTGATTGGCGTTGAGCTGGTGAAGTCCTCGGTTGAGCGCATCATCCACCCCGAACCTGTCGAGTTCTCGCTTGCCCTGGTGGCAGTCTTGGTGCTTTCGATGATTGTTAAGCTCTGGATGGCGGCCCTCAACCAAAAGCTCGGCGATCGCATTGAGTCCGAGACGTTGCATGCGACCGCTCAGGACTCAAAGAACGATGTCCTAGCTACGGGTGCCGTGCTGGCGTGCGCAATTGTTTCGCAGGTGACGCACATCAATCTTGACGCATGGGTCGGCCTTGCCGTTGGCGCCTATATCGGCTGGAGCGGCTTTGAGCTCATCCAGGATACGGTGAGCCCGCTTTTGGGCCAGGCACCCGATCCAAAGCTGGTCAAGCACATTCGAGACAAGATCATGAGCTACCCCGGCGTTTTGGGCGTTCACGATTTGATGGTTCACGACTACGGCCCGGGCAGGAAGTTCGCAAGCGCTCACGCCGAGATGGCAGCCGAGGCCAGCCCGCTGGAAAGTCACGACACGCTCGATAACATCGAGCAGTCGTTTAGGGTCGAAGACGGCATGATCGTCACGCTCCATTACGATCCCATCGTGACCGACGATCCAAAGGTGGCGAGCATGCGTCTGCGCATCAACGCTATGGCTCAAGAGATTGATAGCCGCCTCTCGATCCACGACCTACGCTGTGTTCCGGGCCCCACGCATACCAACGTGATCTTTGACTGCGTACGTCCCTCGGATTTGGCGATGAGCGCCGAGGACCTGAAGCGCGCGCTGGCGAAACGGGTCGAATCGGAATATCCCAAGTCGGTCGCCAAGATCACGATCGACGAAGACTACGTAGGCCATACCCACGAGTAGGGCTGTGCCAGCAAAGCAAGTTATACAGAAGGGGAGAGCATGAAGCGTCTATATCTACTCCGCCACGGTCAGACAGAATTCAACGTTAAAAAGCTCGTCCAGGGCCGCTGCGATTCTCCGTTGACCGATCTGGGCCGCAAGCAAGCGGGAATGGCAGCCGCATGGCTCAAAGCCCACGGCGTCGTCCCCGACAAAGTGGTCTCTTCGCCCTTAGGCCGAGCCATGGACACGGCTCAGCTCGTCGCATGCGAGCTCCTCGGCCCGGACACAGCAGTCGAGCCCTGCGAAGGCATCATCGAGCGCAGCTACGGCACCTTCGAAGAAGGCCCCCACGACGCCCTACCCACCGACGTCTGGGACCCCGGCGAGGACCTGATCCCATTTGGCGGAGAAGGAAGCCATGCCCTGCAGGAGCGCATGGTGGGCACCCTCACCAATCTCATGGGCGCCGAGGGCATCGAAACCCTCCTAGCAGTAAGCCACGGCAGCGCCAGCCGCCAATTCATCAAGGCTGCAGCCCCAGAGGGCTTCGAGCTCCCAACAAAACTCCCCAACTGCGCCATTATGATTTTCGATTTTGATGAGGCGGAGCCACAAGTAGAGGGCGAGCCAATGCAATGCAAGTTCACCCTCCAGCAAATAGTGGACCCCCAACAAAGTCATTAGCCTGAGCGAGCAGAGTTAAGCAGACATCAACGTGTCGTCTCCCGAGCACGGCGGAGGGCCGGAGAAATATATTAAGGTCATCGCGAGTTCCGCACGCAAAGGAGAGCACTTAATGTGCTCTCCGTCGTGAGCAGGACTGTAGAGCAGCAACCTTAATATGTCTCAGGCCCGCCCCCTCCGCCGCACACTGGGAACGTGCCACGCACTTTACCTGCGTAAACAATGTGAGTGAAATATGAATCTCGATGGATACGCCCGCAGCCGTGTATACTAAACAGCTGTGTGAAACCAGGGGAGTATTCTGGCTGGACAAAATGCCTGCTTAATAGGGTTGTCAGGTAGTCCGGACGCAATACAAGGCTGGGGAGCACGTCGTGTAAGTAGTGGTCCTCTAGGGGCGTACGCTCGGTGGTGTACGCATTGTCCCAAGACCACGCGAGAGTTGGGATCATATCTTGATCAGCATGATTCTCGGCCGCAAGATTGGCATGACCCAGGTTTGGGACGAGGACGACAACGTCGTTCCCGTCACGGTCATCCAGGCTGGCCCCTGCGCTGTCTCGCAGGTTAAAACTCAGGCAACCGACGGCTATGACGCCGTCCAGATCGGTTTCGGCGACATCAAGGCCAAGAACGTGAACAAGCCCATGGCTGGTCACTTCGCCAAGGCCGGCGTCGAGCCTGTCCGCTTCCTTCGTGAGGTCCGCGTCGAGAACGGCGAGGAGCACAAGGTCGGCGAGGTCGTCACCGTCGCTGATTTCGCTGATGTCGAGAAGGTCGACGTCATCGGTACCTCCAAGGGTAAGGGCTTCCAGGGTCGCATCAAGCGCTGGGGTCAGCGCCGCGGTCCTATGACGCATGGTTCTCACTTCCAGCGTCACCCCGGTTCTATCGGTCAGTGCGCCTATCCTGCGCGCGTCCTCAAGGGCGTCAAGATGGCCGGTCACATGGGTAACGAGCGCGTTACCGTCAAGAACCTTTCCGTTGTCCGCATCGATGCCGAGCAGAACCTCATCTTGGTCAAGGGCGCTGTCCCGGGTGCCAAGAATGGTCTCGTCGCCATCCGTATGGCCTAAGGGCCCAGCCCATTTAGCCCAGCGTCATACCAAGGAGAACACTTAAATGGCAAAGTTTGAAGTAAAGAACAGCGAGGGCAAGAAGGTCGCCGAGGCCGAGCTCGCCGCTGAGGTGTACGGCATCGAGCCGAACATCCACGTTATGCACCACATCGTCAAGTGCCAGATGGCCTCTTGGCGTCAGGGCACCCAGTCCGCTAAGGGCCGCTCTGAGGTTTCCGGTGGCGGCAAGAAGCCTTGGCGTCAGAAGGGCACCGGCCGTGCCCGCCAGGGTTCCATCCGTGCTGCCCAGTGGCGTCACGGTGGCGTTGTCTTCGCCCCCAAGCCCCGTTCCTACGCTAAGCGTATGAACAACAAGGAGGTCAAGCTGGCTATGCGCTCCGCGCTGTCCGCCAAGCTGGCCGATGGCGAGCTCGTGCTCGTCGACGACTACGGCTTCGAGAAGCCTTCCACCAAGGCTGCCGTCGCCATGCTCAAGGCTCTCGGCCTTGAGGGCAAGCGTCTGACCATCATCGTTCGCGATGAGGACGTCAACGCCTACCTGTCGTTCCGCAACATTCCCAAGACGTTCATCATCACTGCCGACGAGGCCAACACCTACGATCTCGTCAACAACAACGCTGTGCTGATGCCCGCCGACATCGCCGCTCACTTCGGGGAGGTGCTTGCATAAATGACCGCCCACGAGATCATCATCCGTCCGATCGTGTCCGAGCGTTCCTTCTCCGGCATGGAGCTGAACAAGTACACGTTCGAGGTCGCCAAGGATGCTAACAAGTATCAGATCAAGGACGCTGTCGAGGAGATCTTCGGCGTCAAGGTCGTTCGCGTGAACACCCTGACGGTCAAGCCCAAGACCAAGCGCGTGCGCTATGTCGCCGGCAAGACCCGTTCTTGGAAGAAGGCCATCGTCACGCTGGCCGAGGGCGACACCATCGAGGTCTTTGGCAACCAGGCCTAAGACTCGCTGCTGTTGAGTGAGCTCATGCCTCCCAAAAAGGGGAGGCGGGAGCTCAAGGTTTTGGGCGTATAAAATGGACACGCCCGGAACCGTGTATACGTCCGGTGTCATCGCACCCGAGGCAGAACCTCGAATCCCTGTCTGCGATGGCTAACGGATTCCTATTGAAAGGGATTGTAATGGCTGTAAAGCACCTTAAGCCGACCTCCGCTGGTAGGCGTTGGCAGACGATCTCCGACTTCTCCGAGATCACCTGCACCAAGCCCGAGAAGTCCCTTCTCGAGCCCCTGCCCAAGAAGGCCGGTCGTAACAACAACGGCCGCATCACCACCCGCCACCAGGGCGGCGGCGTGAAGCGTCGTTACCGCGTGATCGACTTCAAGCGCAACAAGGACGGCGTGCCCGCCAAGGTTGCCACGATCGAGTACGATCCGAACCGTTCCGCTCGCATCGCTCTGCTGCACTACGCTGACGGTGAGAAGCGCTACATCCTGGCCCCCAAGGGCCTCGAGGTCGGTCAGACCATCATGTCCGGTTCTGACGCCGACATCAAGCCGGGCAACGCTCTGCCCCTCGCCGACATCCCCGTCGGTACGCTCATCCACGCCGTCGAGTTCCAGCCGGGCAAGGGCGCTGCTATCGCCCGTTCCGCCGGTAACTCCTGCCAGCTGATGGGTAAGGAAGGCAAGTACGCTATCGTCCGTATGCCTTCCTCCGAGATGCGCCGCATCCTCGTTACCTGCCGCGCCACCGTCGGTGAGGTCGGCAACGCCGATCACGCCAACATCGTCATCGGCAAGGCCGGCCGTAAGCGTCACATGAACGTGCGCCCGACCGTCCGTGGTACCGTCATGAACCCTGTCGACCACCCGCACGGCGGTGGCGAGGGCAAGAACCACACCTCTGGTCGTCCCTCTGTTACCCCCTGGGGTAAGCCGACGAAGGGCCTTCGTACGCGCAAGAAGAAGAAGGTCTCGAACCAGCACATCATTCGTCGCCGTAAGAAGTAATTTCGGATACCGAGTTTTAGGAGAAAGCACTTATGAGCAGAAGTCTCAAAAAGGGCCCGTTCGTGGAGACTCGCCTTCTCTCGCGTATCACCGCGATGAACGAGGCTGGCAAGAAGGACGTCGTGAAGACCTGGTCCCGCGCGTCCACCATCTTCCCCGAGATGGTTGGTCACACCATCGCCGTCCACGACGGCCGCAAGCATGTGCCCGTGTATGTTACCGAGTCCATGGTTGGTCACAAGCTCGGCGAGTTCGCGCCGACTCGTACGTTCCGTGGCCACAAGGCCAAATAGGGGGTTAACCGTAAATGGCAACTAAGTCTATTGAAACTGAGGCCACCGAGGTTCGCGCCGTCGCTAAGTACGTGCGTGTTTCCCCCAGCAAGGCCCGCCTGGTGGTCGATCTGATCCGCCGCAAGCCTGTCGCTCAGGCCTTCGACATCCTCCACTTCTGCGACCGCGCCGTCGCCGTGGATGTCGAGAAGGTTCTCCGTTCCGCCGTTGCGAACGCCGAGAACAACAACGGTCTGCGTGCCGACAACCTGGTTGTCGCCGCTGCCTATGTTGACGAGGGTCCGACGCTTAAGCGCATCCGTCCCCGCGCCAAGGGTTCCGCTTCTCGCATTCTGAAGCGTACTTCCCACATCACCGTCGTCGTTGCTCCTCGAAAGGAGGCGTAAAGCTGTATGGGTCAGAAAGTCTACCCCACCGGCTTCCGTCTTGGCATCACCGAGAACTGGCGCTCCCGCTGGTTCGCAGAGAAGGATTACGCTAAGACCCTCGGTAACGATCTCGAGATCCGCAAGTACCTCGAGAAGCGTCTTTCCCGCGCAGCTGTCTCCCGCGTCGAGATTGAGCGCGCTGGCGACAAGGTGAAGGTCATCATCCTCACCGCTCGCCCCGGCGTTGTCATCGGTAAGAAGGGTGCCGAGATCGATACCCTCCGCACCGAGCTCGAGAAGGTCGCTGGCGTCTCCAAGGGCCAGCTCTCCGTCGACGTTGTCGAGATCAAGCGCCCCGAGCTCGACGCCAACCTCGTTGCTCAGTCTATCGCCGAGCAGCTCGAGGGCCGCGTTGCCTTCCGTCGCGCTATGCGCAAGGCTGTCCAGTCCGCCCGCAAGGCCGGCGCTAAGGGCATCCGTATCCAGTGCTCCGGTCGTCTCGGCGGTGCCGAGATGGGCCGTCGTGAGTGGTACCGTGAGGGTCGCGTGCCTCTGCACACCCTCCGTGCCAAGATCGACTACGGCACGGCTGTCGCCAGCACCACCATGGGCGCTTGCGGCGTGAAGGTCTGGATCTACCTGGGCGAGAAGCTCCCGGGCCAGCCTGTTCCCAACCCTGCACTCGAGGGCTCTTCCCGTCCTCGTCGTCGTAACTCCGAGAGGAGGGGTCAGTAGTGCTTGCCCCTAAGCGTATTCTTCACCGCAAGGTGCAGCGTGGCTCCATGAAGGGCCAGGCCAAGGGTAATACCGAGCTGCATTTCGGCGAGTTTGGTATCCAGGCTCTCGAGGCCCATTGGATCACCAACCGTCAGATCGAGGCCGCTCGTATTGCCATGACCCGCTACATGAAGCGTGGCGGTCGTGTCTACATCACGATCTTCCCCGATAAGCCCATCACCAAGAAGCCTGCCGAGACTCGCATGGGTTCTGGTAAGGGTAACCCCGAGGAGTGGGTGGCCGTCGTCAAGCCCGGCCGCATCATGTTCGAGGTCAAGGGCGTGCCCGAGGAGGTCGCTCGCGAGGCTCTGCGTCTTGCACAGCACAAGCTTCCCATCAAGACCAAGATTGTTGCTGCCAAGAACGCTGAGCAGCGCATCGAGAAGGAGATGGCTGAGGAGGCCGCTCTCGAGGCCAAGTGGGCTGCTGAGGACGCCGCCGCCGCCAAGGAGGAGAACTAATGAAGCCCGCAGAGATTCGTGAGCTCTCGGACGCTCAGCTCGTTGAGAAGCTGAAGGAAATGCGCGCCGAGCTCTTTAACCTTCGTTTCCAGATGGCCACCAGCCAGCTGGACAACACCGCTCGCGTCAACACCGTGAAGAAGGACATCGCTCGCGTCCTCACGGAGCAGCGCGCCCGCGAGATCGCAGCGGAGAAGTCCGCTGTCGCCGAGTAGGACCTAAGGAGAGAACATGACTGATTCGCGTAACTCGCGTAAGGTCCGTACGGGTGTCGTTACCTCCGTCTCCGGTGCGAAGACCATTGTTGTCACCATCACCGAGCGCAAGCGTCACCCCAAGTACGGCAAGATGATGACCAGCTCCAAGAAGCTGCACGCTCACGACGAGGAGTGCACGGCTGGCGTGGGCGACACCGTCCGCGTTATGGAGACCCGTCCTATGTCCAAGATGAAGCGTTGGCGCCTCATCGAGGTCGTCGAGCGCGCTAAATAAGCAGTCGCTCTTACGACTTGTACGTTTCCGAAGATGTGCGTATGTCTGGCTTGCATACCACGGGCCGTATAAAGGCTGCGCACCTCTCTTCGGTTCTTAGTTCGGAGGAACATCTACCATGATTCAGATGCAAACCATGCTGAACGTCGCCGACAACTCCGGCGCTCGCAAGATTCGCTGCATCAAGGTGCTTGGCGGTTCCAAGCGTCGTTATGCAGGCATCGGCGATGTGTTCATCGGTGCTGTCCAGGAGGCTACCCCTGGCGCCAACGTCAAGAAGAAGGACGTTGTCCGTTGCGTCGTCGTTCGCACCGTTAAGGAGATCCGCCGCAAGGATGGCTCCTACATTCGCTTTGATGAGAACGCCTGCGTTGTCATCAACAACGATGGTTCGCCCGTCGGCACCCGTATCTTCGGGCCCGTCGCTCGCGAGCTTCGTGACAAGAAGTACATGAAGATCGTCTCGCTCGCTCCCGAGACCCTGTAGTTAGGGGAGATATATGTATATCAAGAAGGGCGATAAGGTCCAGGTTCTCTCTGGTAAGGATCGCGGCAAGCAGGGCGTTGTCCTGCGTGCTCTCCCCGCCGAGAACAAGGTCGTTGTCGAGGGCGTTTCGGTCGTCAAGAAGGCCGTCAAGCCCAACGCTGCCAACCAGCAGGGTGGTATCGTTTCGCAGGAGGCTCCCATCGATGCCTCCAACGTCAATCTCGTTTGCCCCGAGTGCGGTAAGGTTACCCGCGTCGGTCACGAGAAGGACGGCAAGAACAAGCTGCGCGTCTGCAAGAAGTGCGGCCACAAGTTCTAAGCTGCCCGCAACATCAAGTTGCTAGCAAAGGCCCGGATGCCACGGCACCCGGGCCTTTTTCTATCCCCACTCGATGGCTTCGGTTCTGCCGTCCCGTCATTCCGGTTGCATCCAGTTTTCGGTGCCGTCTCGAATCGAGTGCCGCCAGGTGATACCCTGTCGCGTTTCGTCGGCTTCGGGGACAAAAGTCGGGACAACTCCAAAAACTATTTTCGAACTCAGGGCTTTGAGTTTTTGTTTTTGTCCCAAAGGGCGCGGCGGGATGCCTTTGGAGGCTCGATAGCGCCGAAAACGCCCGTTTTGAAACTTAAATGCCTTTTCGCGTGCAAGCCGCCAGCTGCAATAGGAAGTGAATCAACGCAGGTGGCTTTCAAGCAGTTTGCAAAACTGCAGGTCGCAGGTCTTCATTGCCAGTAGGAGAAATGAGTAGTCTCAGGTGGCTTGCCCATGAGTTGACGAACGGGATTTGAGATTACGCTGACGTCCGGAAACGCTTCGAGCACGGCGTTACGTTTTTGGGGTTTGGGCGTAGCCCCTGCACCCGCGAGCGCGGGCCTTAAGCCC
Source organism: uncultured Collinsella sp. (assembly GCA_900544875.1). Lineage (GTDB taxonomy): Bacteria > Actinomycetota > Coriobacteriia > Coriobacteriales > Coriobacteriaceae > Collinsella. The sequence continues at coordinate 18,802 of UQWS01000029.1, forward strand.
GCCGAGAGGGTGACGCGTCGAAAACGAAGGGGAAAGAGAGAAGGGGCCGTCCCTATCATTCAGGTTGCGACCGAAGAAGACAAGGAGACCCCCTGAGCCTGAATGATGCCCCACAGACCGCGTCCGACCGAGCTCAAGCCGAGCTTTTCCTGACGTCCGCCTTCGCGAAGATGATGGCTGGATTGGCTATGGATTGGCAACACTTATTTGGACGATTCCGGGAGGGACGGCCCCGCCTCCCTGAACTCGACCGGCGACATGTAGCCCAGCGTCGAGTGGATCCTGAAGTTGTTGTACCAGTGCACGTAATCCAAGAGCTTGGCTCGGAGCTCGCGCGTCCCTCCTCGGTCCTTCGGAGTGGCCGACGATCTCCCCGTTGCAGAGGTCGACGAGCAGGCAGACGTAGTTCCACGACGCCCCGACGCGCACGCAGGCCAAGTCGCTGCATATATGGGTGCACGGCGCCCTGCCGCCGAAGCCGCGCGCGACGACGTTCGACACGTCGGCCTCGTTGACCGCCCCGGGGTGCACCTTGAACCTCTTCCTGCCGTATGCGCCGGCCAGGCCGTTCTCCCTCATGATGCGGCAGACGCGGCGCCGGCTGACGGTAACGCCCGACCTCCCGGGCGACGCCTTGATCTTGCGCGATCCGTTCCGGCCCTTGCTGGCGGCGTGCGCCGCCGCGGCCGCCGTCGCCCCCGACATTAAGGTCCTCAAGGGCCGCGTCGTCTCCGGCGACCAGTTCGTCTCGCCCGCGGAACAGAAGGAGCGAATCCTCGCGACCTTCGGCGACCTGTGCTGCGAGATGGAGGGCTGCACCATCGCGCAGGCCTCCTATCTCAACGGCGTGCCCCTCGTCGTCGTGCGCGCCATCAGCGACAAGCCCTGCGCCGAGGGCCGGGTCGTCGACTACAACACCTTCGAGAAGAAGGCCGCCTGCGACTGCGCCCGCATCGCCGCGCGCATGGTTAAGCTTTAGGCCCGGCGCGCCGGGGCCCTTTCCAAAGCGAAGTGTCGAGCCGAAGTGTTGAGCGTCGGCCCTGAATGTTCAATGGCCGTTGTTTTCTGCCCCTCAAGTGGTGGACTTTTCCTCGGAGCTGTTGATTCCCCCACGCGCCCCCTTCCGTTCTCTGTTCTCCCCTTATACTCCTTGTACGAGGAGGTAAGAAGTCATGGACAAGACCACACAGGACAGCTTGGCAAAGAAACCCGTCGACATGAGGGACAGGATTCTCGAGCATCTCGAGGCCCTCACCTCTGCCGTCTCGCTCGACGACTTTACCCGTCTGTCCACCTCCGACATCGCCGAGACACTCATCATCTCCAGGAGCCTGGCGAGCCAGTACCTCAACGACCTTGTTCGCGCCGGTCTTGTGGTTAAGGTGGCGGGCAGGCCTGTCCGTTATTTTCATCGCCGCGCGTTCCAGAAGCGTTTTCAGGTAAAGCTCTCTGCAAGCGAGTACGCCTCGCTCGCCGACCTCATCCAGGCGACGGGAATCGCCGATCACCGCGACTTCGCGCGTGCCGTGGGCTTCGACCTGAGCCTCAGCTCCGTTGTCGAGCAGTGCAAGGCTGCGGTTCAGTACCCTCCGTTTGGCCTACCCATCCTCTTGAGCGGCGGCGTGGGTGTCGGCAAGTCTTTCCTTTCTCGTCTTGTGTACGAGTACGGCAAGAACCAGGGCTTGCTGTCCCGCGACTCCTCCTATGTGCGCATCGACTGCGCCGGGGTCCCGGACGCCGCCTCGTTCAACGGGCTTCTTGACGAGTCGATCGCGAAAGCGCGCGGGGGTGTGGTCTTTGTCAACGGCATCGAGGCACTCTCTCCCTCTGCGATGGAGCACTGCCTTGCGACGGCCCTCGGGCTCGATGCCTCCCAGGATGCGCCGCGCGCTCGCCTCGTTCTTTCGACGACGCTTTCCGCCGATGACCTGAAGGTTTCCTCGGCCTACAGCAAAATGCCCATCTGTGCCCGCGTCCCCTCACTCAAGGAGCGGACCCCCGAGGAGCGCGAGGATCTCATCTTGAGCTTCCTGCGCAGCGAGGGGTGCCGAATCGGTTCTGATGTGAAGATTAGCCGCGGCGCATACCGTTGCCTCGTGAACGCGGACTTTTCCGATAACATCGCCGGCTTGCGCGCCTGCGTGACGAACTGCTGCGCCAAAGCGTTCCTCAATCGCGAGGGCGACTACGTCGTCGTTCGCCCGTATCTTCTTCCCAGCGGGCTCCTCTCCTCCGCGCAGATCGATCAACAGCCCGACGATGGCGCTCTGATCGACGCGTCCCTGGATACCGCCGAGAGCACAGGGCCGGTCGAGCAGGCGCTCGATGCCCTGTGCTCTCTCGATGAGCGATTCTGTGCCGGGGAGCTCTCTGTCTCCGAGCTCGTCTCGCAAGCTGTCTCCGCTGTGCGCGGCGTTGAGGATCACTTGATCTTCGGCCACGGCGTCGCCTCATCGAGGTCGCGCGCCTTCGAGCGCGTCGTGGGCGCGGTCCTTGCCGACGCAGGCTCTTCTTATGGCATCGAGCTTTCGAGGAAGGTCGCTTTTCTACTGGCCCAGGAGATTTGCCTGCAGTTGTGGCCGGGTATCGGCCTGGCTAAGCGAAAGTCTGCCTGTGCGGAGCAAATCTCCCATCTCCTCGGTGCCGTGACCTCCGAATTACCGTTTGCCTCGAGTGTCTCCGATCAGGTCGCCGCAGACGTGGAAGGGGCGCTGGGAATCTCGCTCGATCACTTCACGAAGACGCTTCTGACGCTGTGCGTCGCATCGGAGTCTCGCGATGCGAAGGCCCTTCGGACGCTCTGCGTCATCTTGTCCCACGGCTACTCAACGGCGACGAGCATCGCCGACGCGGCGAACCGTATGCTCGGCATGCATGTGTACGAGGCTGTCGACATGCCCTACGACCAGCAGCTGAAGGACATCGTCGGTCCGCTCCAGCGCCTCGTCGACCGCCATTCCTACTGCACCGGGGTCGTGTTCCTCGTCGACATGGGCTCCTTGGAGGAGGCCTATAAGGCCCTCGAGAACGTTACCGACTCCACTATCGGCGTGGTGAACAACGTCTCTACCGGTCTTGCGCTCGAGATCGGGGTCGGGCTGCTCGGCGGCAAGTCCATCGCCGAGGTTCTTGGCGATGCGACCGCCGCGTGCGTGACGCACTGCAAGGTGATCGAGCGCGTCAACCGTGAGGACGCCATCGTCTTCTGCTCCGAGTCCGGGGTCGACGCCGCGGAGAGGATACGCCAGCTCGTCTCGCAGAGCCTCCCGCGCACCATAGGCGCGCGCCTGCTCACGAGGCCCTTCAAGCAGCTCGTCGCGAACGGGTCGAACGACGCCGTTTTCTCCGAGCACCGCGTCTGCGCCGTCATCGGCACGGGAGACCCCGGGATTGCCTCCGTTCCCTTCGTCGCCCTCGAAGACATTATGTCGACGGCGTCCGCCTCGAAGGTCGATGCCGTGTTCGGCAGGTGGCTTGACGCTTCCGAGCTCTCTTCTTTCCACGAGAAGCTGCTTTCGAACATGACGCTGCAGAACGTTATCCGCTCCATCACCATCCTCGACCCGGAGCGGCTATTCCACGAGATCGAGAGCGCCGTGCACGAGCTTCAGCGCAGAACGGGCGAGAAGATCGGCAGCAACGCCATCATCGGGCTGTACGTTCACCTCTGTTGCCTCGTTGAGCGCCTCGTCACCCGCAACCCCATCGAGACCTACGTCGGCCAGGATCGCTTCGAGGAAGAGCACACCGACTTCATCGAGTCCTTCAGGCAGAGTTTCTCGAGCATCTCGACGCGCTATCGCGTGGAGGTTCCTGTAAGCGAGATCGCCTACGTCTTCGACTACATCAGCGTGAGCGCCGCCCCGGCGCGAGAGGAGCGTCTCGGCTCCTCGAGCCTCCTGTTCGACGAGTGACCCCCCGCGCCGTCACGAGCTGACCGCGCGTCTTCAATAATCCGATAACCCCTTGCCCGGCGCGAATCCGGATAGCGCCGAGGCAGTACCGAACGTAAAACTTCATTTGATAGGAGCAAACATGAGTGTTGTTATGGCACGAATCGACAATCGCCTGCTTCACGGCATCATCGTGACGCAGTGGGCCCCGGTGTCGGGCGCAACCCGCGTCATGGTCGTCGACGACAAGGTCGCCGGCGATGAGGTCCTGAAGTCCACCATGAGGATGGCGCGCCCCGCGGGCATGGCCGTCTCGATCATCTCTGAGGAGACCGCGCTCAAGAACTTCGCGGCGGGCAAGTACGACCGCGAGAAGGTCTTCGTCATCGCGAAGGAGCCCGAGACGATGCTTCACCTGGCCGAGTCGGGCGTCGAGTTCCCGTCGCTGATCGTCGGCGGCTCTCTTGTCAAGGAGGACGGCGTCCAGCTCACCCAGCGCGCCTATGCCTCCGCCGAGAACGTCCAGAGCTACAAGGCGCTCATCGCCCGCGGCGTCAAGGTGACGGCACAGTTCGTGCCCGCCGACAAGCCCGTCTCCGTCGCCGACCTCATCTAAGGAGGGATCATGGTCAACTTCACTATCCTGCAGGTCGTCCTTTTGACCCTACTTGCCTTCATCAAGCACGTGGACTACTACGGCATCCCGATGATCTTCGTCAATTACGCCGTTTTCTGGGGCCTCATCACCGGAGTCGTCATGGGCGACTGGAAGACCGGCCTTGTCATCGGCGGCACCATTCAGCTCATGCAGCTCGGCGTCGCGGGCTTCGGCGGCTCCTCCATTCCCGACTACGGCACGATGGCCATCATCGCCACCGCCTACGGCGTGACCCTGGGCTCCGACACGGGCCTCGCCATCGGCCTGCCGGTCGGCATGCTCGGCATCCAGCTCGACGTCGTCGCCAAGATCCTCAACGGCTTTGTCGTCGAGAAGTCCCAGAAGTTCTGCAACGAGGGTAAGTTCAATCAGATGAACGCCATCCTGTGGGTCTGCCCCGCGCTCTTCGGCCTGTGCGCCGCCCTGCCCGTCTTTGTCTCCGTGACGCTCGGCCAGCCCGCCGTCAACTGGCTCCTCGAGGTCATGCCCCAGTGGTTCCTCTCCGGCCTCACCCTCGCCGGCAAGATGCTCCCGGCCGTCGGTATCGCCATGCTGCTCCGCTACATGCCAACCGCCAAGTACTTCCAGTACCTGCTCGCCGGCTTCTTCCTCTCGGCCTTCCTGAACGTGCCCATCATCGGTGCCGCCATCGTCGGCGTTGCCCTCGCGATCGCGTTCTATCAGCGTGCCGAGAAGGACGCCGAGCTCACCGCCCACGCTTCCGCAGACGCCTTCTGTTAGCGCTACTGTAAAAACAACCATTTTGACCAACGCTCAACAACCAATCATGCCAACGCAATCCCGCCATTTGC
>UQWS01000030.1 GCA_900544875.1 uncultured Collinsella sp.
GCCTGGCGTTAGCATGTCGCGATTCAATCTTGAAAACAGCATTGCCCAGTTGACAAAACTATAGGAACACCCCCCTGAAGCCATCGTACCCATAACTCGCGCCGCGGGTGCATAAGGATGGTGTCCTGGCCGTTGGCGGTCTTATAACGCAGCGACGCTTTCGTTATTTGCGAACAAGTGGGGTTTATGGCACAGTGAGCCCAAACTAATTTTTAGGAAGGCACCCATGACCCCCGCACAGATTGAGTTTTACAAGCGCCTCGCACACGGCCTGGCGCTCCAATTTGGTCCCAACTGCGAAGTCGTCGTCCACGACCTGGAAACCGAGGACGTGGACCACTCCATCGTAGTGATCGAAAACGGCCACGTCAGCGGGCGCAAACTGGGTGACGGCCCCAGCCATATTGTGTTTGAGTCCATGCACGAGGGCACCACCGACGTGCACGACCGCGAACCGTACCTCACTAAAACCACCGATGGCAAACTGCTCAAGTCCTCGACGATCTTTATCCGCAACGACGAGGGCAAGCCCGTCGGCATTTTGGGCATTAACTTTGACATTACGCTCATGAAGGCTTTTGAGCGCTCGCTCGATGCCTTTACCGGCACCGGCGCCACGGGCTACACCGAGCCTGAGCCCATTACCAAAAACATCGGCGACCTGCTCGAAGATCTGCTGCGCGAGTGCGAGCAGTACGTGGGCAAGCCCGCGGCCCTCATGACCAAAGACGAGCGCATCCGCGCCATTGGCTACCTCGACCGTCGCGGCGCCTTCCTCATCTCCAAGTCGAGCGAGCGCGCCTGCGAGTTCTTTGGCATCTCCAAATACAGCTTCTATAGCTACCTCAACGAGGCTAAGGCGGCGGCCGGCGACAAGTAGGCACTCGCCTGGATTGCCCCTCCCCTTTTGGGCGCGAGTTCTGGAAAGCACGAATCCAAGACCGAGCCGCTTGGGAAGTTCCATATAATCGATGTCATTAGTATTTCGAAAGGATGGAACAGAATGGCGTTGAGCAAGGCATCATGCACCGGTCGCGGATTGATTCCGGCAATTGGTGGACATGTGCACCGCATGTTCGATGAGGGTGAAGATGACCTGTTTTCGCTAAGCCTTGACGACGTGATGGATGATCGCCCGTGGACCGCCGACGAACTCATGGGCGGCGGGGCTCGCCCGTCAAGTCCCAATCCCGCACTTGCGCCTAAGCCCGCATCTGCGTCGACTCCTGCGCAGTCGCCTGTTTCGTCGCCCGCGCCTACGCCCGCACCCACTTCGGCGCCCGCACCCACTTCGGCGCCAACGCCCGCTCCCCGCCCCGCAAGCGACCCGTCCGAGACGGCGGCATTTCTCGCTGCAGCGACGCAGGGCAAATCGGCCGACAGCACCGTTATGTACAGCGCCCAGCAGTTACCTGTTCCCGCAGCACGCAAGCCTCCGGTCACAAGGCTCGATGAGCCCGCTGTCCATCAGGTTGCCTACGATTCCTGGGCTGCAGCCGATCTGGATGAGACCTCTACCGGCATGCCGGCGCTCGACGTTCCAGTTAACCCGCTTTTTGCCGCCAACACGAGCGCCGCGGACTATGAGGGCGGTGCGGCATATTCCGATGGCTATGCTGGCACCGGTCGCATCGAGACCGAGGATTATGGAGCCGCATCGAGCGATTATCTCAACGATCCGTACGCTGCCACGCCTGCACCGGAATATGACCCGGAGGCCGCGTCCGCGCCGGCGCATACCAAAAGCACGGGCGAAGAGCGCTTCGCCGATTATTACGCCGAGGAAAAGGCACTGCGTTTCTCGGAATTTCCACAGGCAGTCAGGGTTGCCTTTATCGCCATTGTCATTGCCCTGCTCGGCGTCATTGCGTTTGAGGGATTCCAGCTGTTCCGCGGCCCTACCCAAGCGGAGTCGGAGACCCAGCAAAAAGAGGACGATAACGAGTATCTGGACATCAACACCCTCAAGGGCGACCCCAACGACGAGGACGACGAGTAGCGAGGGCTGAAGGCGGCCGCGGGATCCCGCATCCAGCACCGGCTTCTAAGTGCTGTTTTGTCATCCAGCTGCACTTTTCCGAAGTTTTAAGGTGCCTATTTCGACACTTTTCCGTACTTTTAAACGGCTGATTTCGACACTTTTCCGGATGAAAGCCGAATAATCACTTGGGAAATCAAGCGCCATCCGCGCGTCATTTCGCGGATGGCGCTTGATTTCTATCCGTACACGTTGATAGACTCCATCGTGCCTGCAAGGAGCGGGCGCGTTTTATCCAGAGTCGGGGTAGAGAGTTGGCTCCACGATCCCGACGCCAACCGGCCAAGAGGCACGGTGGCCCTGCCAACATCGATGAAAGGAGTCCGTATGGACAATTTCTCTGTGCGCAGCGAGCGCAACTTCCACAACTTGGACGCACAGCCAAAACCCATGCATCTTCTGGACAAGCCGAACGGCTACGCCTCGGCCATGGTCAAGAACAGCCTCTCCCACCAGATGCGCTTTACCGTGCAGGTGCTCGAGGAAAAGCTCTGCACCGCCGGCAACCCGCACGTACTGCAGATCAAGCTGCTTGGAGACGACTCGCGCGAGCCGTCCAGCTGGATGCTCTTCGCCGACGGCGTGTGCGTTGCAGACGGATCCGGCACCTTTGCACGCGAGTGCTTCTGCGAGGGCGCGGAGGTGTTTTTGGACTTGTGCCGCGATGCCGTCGAGGCTGCCGAGCTGTGCCAGTGAAGCCAGAGGGAGTATGAGCTGTTGAGTGCGGCCCGCGGGATTGCGGGGGTGTAGGTGGGCGGAGCGCTCCTGAAGCCTTATTCCACACGATCGGGCGTACTCATCTGCAACTCGACTTACTACCAGATGGCGTAATCACGTTCAACGTCGGTTAAGCCAGATCCCGGCCGGTCGTTGGTAAGTGAAACAACATCTCCCACCCATAGGCCTTCTAAGACCGACCGTCCACTATAGTCCAAGCGGCTAGCGTCTCCCAAGATCGCCATGGACACGTCTTCCAAGATGCCCCCTCAACCGTGCAGAGATAACAGCCACCCATACGGTCGATGTGCTCCTTGCACGTCTCGCTGACCACGCAACGATGAAAAACAGGTTCCTGGACGGATGGCCCCTGATGGGGATGTGTGAAATCGGCATCGAGGCCATCGTCTGTCAAGCAATACCTGCCCATACCCTTAAAACATAAGAACAAGCCACCAACATCGGTATCGTTTTCAATTCAGTTTAAAACTGAGGAGATTCAGCAGCCAGCCAGCCGAATAAACTAAGCTCACTAAATAATTGATAAATTTCTGACTAGATATATAATATCTGACAGTAATAAGGATTCTTTACTAATGTGAGGCATAAATGACTTCAACGGATGAAGAACTAGTCAGCAGGCTCCAAGCTCACCTGTCAACCATTCGCAAGGCAGCGGGCTGGAGTGGCGAACGACTTGCGAACGAACTAGGCATAACAAAGCAAACCGTCAGCAGCCTTGAGACGGGCAAAACGCAGATGACGAAGATGCACTATCTCGCCATCAGGGCGGTATTCAACAACGAAATCGCCGTCAGCGGAAACGAGGATCTGGCAAAAATCATTCAGCTATTCGTTGACCAACCAGTAGCACCCAAACTAGAGAAAATGCAAAATGCCCTTAAAGAAGGGGATGAGAAGGGGACACAACAAGAGGCGGTCACTAAGCAGAGCGCCATAGTTGGAGCAACCGCTCTCACCGCCGCCCTAATCCCAGCTTCATCGGCATTGATTCCGGCATTGGGCTCTCTTGCATATCAACTTGCAAAATCAATCAAGAGATGAGGTGTACAGAAATTGGAGTCGGAAAATACTGATCTGCCCGCAAAGAACAAAGGCCCCGTGTGGCTCGAGCAGCACAAAGTCCAGATTGGCATCGGTGTATTTGTGGCAATCAGTTCAATCGTTAGCATTACGATTGCTGCGAAAACGGGCCATACGCCTAAATTCAAAACTATTTGCAACGGTGCAGACAAAGGTGTTGCCACGATTGTTGAGGCGACGGAAAAGACCTCCTTGCCAGTGGTCAACCTTACCGGAGTCGAGAAGACCGCAACGGGACTCGGACATGACTTGCTCCTTTCGAATCAGGCAGTTAACAAGCGCCTCGTCTCCAGCGGAATGATGACAAAAGAGCCTTGGGGTTACAAGCTCACAGAAGTCGGCAAACTCTTTGGGAAAGAAACGGTCAAAGTAACGCGCGCCGGTTATACCTTCTCAAATATCGAATGGGATGAAGCGGTTGTCCCGTTTGTTTTTACTTCCGACGAACTTGCGAGCATTAACGCCAAAAAACTCGCATTGCGCAAGCCATAGCCCAGTAATCAAATCTGATACACCGTGCGTCCCGCGTACGCAAACGAAAAGGAGATACCATGGTCATATACAGAACTCAAGAATGGAACGGATGCGGAAAGCAAAACTACTACTGGAATGAATACCGCCGTGAGGGCGACACGGTTGTCAAATACAAGTGCAATAGGCGCAAGTTCTTCGATGGGGACGAAAGCAGCTGGGAGGAAAGCGAGCATGAAGAAGATTCGTGGAGCATTGACGATCCCAATATGCCCGATTGGCTGAACGGCCACCTCTAAGAATTATTAACTAGCAGTCCTTGAAAGCCCCACTTCCCACAGGGAACGTGGGGCTTGATATTGCCCTCCTGTCCGAAAGCACTTTCCATCTCAGCTTTCAAGCTGGGCAACCACAATGGTATGCGCCACGGCCGTCAGTTCACCAATCTCAATAAACCTGTCTTCTGTAATGCGATCGGCCAATGCGCCGACTCTCTGGTCGGTCGCATCGAAATCACAAGCGATGTGCAGCCCGGGAGAGCTGCCAAAAGCAGCTGCTTGTCTGATGCACAAAAGCGTAGAAACCCGCATCCCAAATATGGCGGGATGCGGGCGCGGACAATCGGCGGCCTGATAACAATTAACCAGAGATCCAAATCGTTTTTAGCGAAGTTATCCTCTTAGACATCTCTAAAGAAACTTTTACTCCCCAAACCTATAGTCGTTAATGCCCAACGTGGAGCAGTTCTCGCTTATTGCTCGGACTGTTTGCACGGGGATTCCGTCTTCGACATGAGCGGAGACACTAAACGAAAGCTGTACGTCGGCACCGCCCAGCATGTTTAGCTGGCTCACCACTTCGTCCATGATGGTCTGGATATTGCGATTGACACGAGTGTTATCGAGCTTTGCCGTCATATGGAAGGATGTCTTTTGCCTCGCGGGCTGCACCACCACTGGCGTTGTGTCGACAACCGTGGTCCTGCCAGCTCCGTCCGTCACCGTCTCGCTCGTCGTAGGACCAAACGCAATTCCATGCCCGCCGCCATCGGAGCCCTGCCCAGCCTCCGCAGCCGCAGCGCGAGCAGCAGCCTCTTCCTCTTCAATCTGCTTTGTTGCCACAGTCGGCTTTACCAGCAGGTCACTCTCGTTGATAAATGTCTTCTGCTCACCAAACGTCAGCTCCATATAGCGATCGTCCGAGAAGCCAGCAGCAAGGCCAAAGTATTCCTTTGAGCCCAGGCCCCTTTGAATCGCGTCCTCGAGCACGCCATAGAACGACAGCCTGGGAAGATAGCAATAAGAGCACAGGAACTCCCACAGACGCTTAATCTGGATGTGGTCCGCGTCCTTCCAGAGCACTCGATCGAGCTCCATCTTAAGCAGGGCGGGTGCCCAGGTCTTGATGGCTGCCTCATCGGAAACAAGCTTGCGTGCCATCTTGGCAACGATATTTTCGCCGCCGCCCTCAACGTGTTCTGCTTCCCAAACGATATCCATCGAGCCGCTGAAAAGGTCAACACGCGGATAAATAAGCCAGCTATAGGCCTCCTGGATCTTTAGCTCGAGCGATTCGTCGGCACGTCTCACACTCTGGTCAGTCTCGCGCGTCTGTGCCACATCAAGGTTCAGCGACTCGCGATCTTTCTTGATGGAATCCCAAGCAAGGTATTGTTTCGCCTCACTTAGGAGTTGTGCATAGTAAGATGCGTCCGCAGCGGCGAACACAACCATATTCTTGTACGTACGCGGAGACGTACCGCGATTTGAGAGTATCTCCGATGCCAAGGTGAGTGCCGCGGAATCGGCCGCTTTTCCACGGTGATTGGCAGACGGCGTCAGCACCACCAGGCGCAGCGTCTGATCATCCGGAACGTCAAGCGAGCTTGCGGGGCATACATGAATGCCCGAGAAAGGATCAACCTTGCGCAGCCTCTTTAGGCGACTCTCAACTTCATAGAGCGCGTCAGAGTCCTTGACTTGCTGGGCGCGGTCATCGGCAACCTTGCGCAACGTGGGACGCGTATCGTACCAAAAACGGTTTCCGTTGACGTCGCCATACAGGAAAGACGAGGATGTTTGCAGCGTACCCAGAGCATCATTGAATACAGAGATGTTCTCGCCAGGCTGCACCGTGCCCAAGCGAATATGCGCACGCTCAATACCGCGGACGGATTGACCGCCCACGTCGGGAGCACTGCCAAGCATGATGGCACGTGCAACGCGACGCGAAGCCAAAAGATTGCCGTAACGAGTGTTGTTGCCATCATTGCGATACGGAACGGACTGCTTGCCGTCAATCTCGGAATCAACAACTGCATTCCAGTTGTCATCAAGATAGCGCGTGAGCTCATCGCGCACGCCGGGCACATCAAGGGGGAACGACCCCGGCATAATCATCGGCGAAGGATCCTGGTTCATCCACAGCTCGTGGATAACCGACGCCATTAAGCGCAACACGCCACGGGTACGTTGAAACTTTTCGAGCGTTGCCCAGTCCTCGTAGAGACGGTCGAACACTTCGGGGTGAATCGGGTAGCAGGAAACCATGCGATCGCGGTATTCAAGCTCGCGCGACTCCACCGGGAAGTCCGAAGTATTTTCGTTGTACATCTTGCTAAATGACGCACACACCTCATCGCGAGCGGCATCATCCTTGCAGTTAAGGAAAAGCCTGCGGCGAACAACCTCGAAGCCTTCGTTTGCCGCCACGGGTTTCCAGATGGCTTCCATGCGCCCAAAGGTATGCTCAATCTGCTCCAAAGCTCGCTGGCCCGCCTCGCCACCGATCTCGTTGTCAGATTCGGGAATAGAGGCTACGACCAGGCTGCACTTCGAAGCGCGTGCTGCCTCGGTGAGCTCCTGGATAAAGGTGATGAAGTTGTCGAAGCTGCCGGCGTTAAGTCCATCGACGCCATAAATCTTCTTGGCATAGGCAACGAGCTCGTCCATAAGGACAAGGCAGCAGCCGCAATCGTCGAATAATTCAGTTAGAGCAGCAGATCCTGGCGAGACGCCCTTCTTGTCGGCGTCTTTAACATAGTTATAGAGCTCGGGCCTGTCAGCGGATTCTGCAAGCTGGTATGCCATATGACCCCAAAGCGTGTTGACCATGATGCCAGGCATGGTAGCCGGGCGCATGGCTTTTGCCGGATTGATAGAGGTGCCCACGAGCACGGTAACGTGCACCTCAGGGACTTCGGCAACGCCCGCCTCCTCGAGTATGGGCGCGAGGTTGGCAATCTGCCCCACGCGGGAGCGGCTGCGCATCATGTGGTAGAGAGCGAGCATGCTGTGCGTCTTGCCGCCGCCGAAGGCCGTCTTGAGCTGGATGACGGGCTCGCCGTCGAGACCGCTCACGCGGCGCAGTGACTGCACGAGCAGGCCCTTCATGCCTTCGGTCACATACGTTCGATTGAAGAATTCGACCGGGTCGCGGTACTCCAGCTCGCCCTTGCCGCGCGCCACCTGGGCAAGGTCCGCAGCAAACTCAGCGTTTTTATAGCGACCCTCGGCCACATCCATATGGGGTTCCATGACGTCGCGCCAGCTAGGCAGGCCACGCACGGCCCTGGTTTGCTCGAGTGATTTCCTACGAGGTGCCGGAGCATCCACGCCAGCATCGACATTTGTTGTCACTGCCGTAGAGCCATCGGCACTGCCGTAACGAACCTCGCGGAGCATCGCGTTGATCTGTGCCGCGGTATCTTGATCAATCTGCTCAGCCAAGCGGCTCATGGTATCGAGCGCACGCCATGCATCGCTGTCCGAGATGCCTCCCATACCGCGATGCGCAACCTTGTTGCGAACGCCCTTGAGCTCCATGACGTAGTTTTTGCAATCCTGAGGCAGCCTAAGGCGAAACACGTCGCGCCAGTTGATGTCAACGAGCAGTAAACACAAGGCAATATCGAGCGAATCGGCAAGAGTGGCATAGTCACCCGATGCTGGCAGGTTGCGCTTTTGGTCGTCGTAGAGCTTGTTGAGCACACCGACCTGCCAAAAATCATTGCCGTATTCCTGGGTAAGCTCGCGCATCACATAAGGATCAAGGGCCTCGAGCAAAAGGTCAAAGCCCTTATTGAGAAGATCGCAGTTATTAGCGTTGTTCTCCATGGTTTATCTCCTTAGGGCCTAATCGAATAGTGAGTCTTGCATAGGTCGCTCAACAGCAAGCTGCGCCGCCTTTGACTGAATCTCGGGCCATGCCGTAACAAGCGAGTTGTAGGCGAAGGCCTCCTGCTGCCAGTTGCGCTTGTCCGCAATGGTAAAGAGGCGATACGCGAGCGTCTTGGCACCATCCGCACGACTGCCGAGCGTTTGGCTAACGATCTTTGCACAAGCCGTAACGCCGCCCTCCTCGAGCGCGCGCGTGAGTTGCTGGGTCGTGAGCCAGGTAGGCGCTTTAAAGTCAATGCGCTCCGATACCTCGCTACGGTCGAGTAAGTGCACGTTGCCCTTAACGGAAGCAAGGAGCCCCTGTGCCGCCAGCCCTTCAATGGAAACGTTCTTAGCGCGAGCAAGCACATCCGCCTCACCGAACTTAATGGTGTCAAAGGCTTTCTGCGTATAGAGATCGACACAAAAACGGCTCTCGCGATCAAGTTCGCCATTCTGGTCACTGAAGTACGCATCCACCTCTTGGTTGATGATCTGCAGCGCCGCGCGCACCGTCATGGGGCCGCCATCGGCTTCGAGCACCTGCGAGAACCGCGAGTACACCCCGATGCCCGGGCCGATGGCCGACTGCGCCAAGTCCACCGGCGCGATGTTGGAGGAGCGCAGCTCGTCGAGGGCCGTATGCAGTTCGCGCTTGAGCGCCATCACGAAGTCTCGTCGCGTCCCCATGGGTGCATCCTCAGGACGTTTACGACAAACAAGGACAATAGAAGATGCGAGAGCGTTAGAACCAGAGGCAATAGTTCTATAAGTTTGTTCGGTTCGTATAGGCCAAGTGCCTGTAATCGAGAATCCCGCACGGATGATGGCGGAGAGCATCGTCTCCCAGCCGGTCGACGCCGTAGACTCCACGTCATTTGAAGTCTCGGTCTCGCTCTGCTTGAAGGCATAGTAAATGGTCACGGGTACGTCCTCGCAGGCGTACTTGTTCACCTGCTTGAAGGTGCTGAACATGCCTTCCTCGAAGAACTCGCGCGCGCCGTCCTTGCCGCGGTTCTCGCGATAGGGCGTGGCCACGAGCTCCTCGTGCTTGGGTACGAGCATGGTGCTGAAGAGCTTGGGGTACGTGTTGCGAAGTGACTGGCGAAGCCAAACGTAGAAAAAGTCCGAGAGGTCCGCGTAGCCGATGTTGTCGTAGTAAGGAGGATCCGTTGACACGAGGATGCCACGCATACCGTTGTCACTCTGGGCGTCGAATTGACGCGCGATACCCGCCTGCTCGGCTCTTGGCAATTTCTCAATGCAGGCATCAATGTACGATGAAATCGCCTCATATCCACCCGCTGAATGGTTAAAGACGTTAACTTCTGGATAATCCCAGGTCATTGCAATCGCTTGCTTACTGAACATATTCATTGTTTTCTCATTGGAAGGTGCCCAACGAGAAACGCAGTTGGAAAAATCTGCCAAACGGTCAACGGAAAAGGCCAAGAAAATACCGATTGCCTCACCATAGGCGCGTGCACCGCTGCCACCGTTTTCTAGACCAATGCCGTCATCGGCAAGGCCCGCTGCCACAGCGTCAGCCTCAGCTTTACTTTGCGCTTCGCCTACAAGGGTAGAGAACGTTGTTAACGCCGTCAACTGCCGGTTGGTGAAGAGCTTCCAGAACTCGTCGAGGCCGTAGACGTTCGTGTTCAGGTGTCCTGGATAATACGCGAGCTTGCCCTGGGGATAGTCGTCGGGCATCGGGACGTCTGCTGCCGCGACCTGCGTCTCGTCGGGGGCAATGTAGATTCTGCTGCGCTTTCCTTCTGCGACAATCGCCATAAGTTTTGCGCCCATGCGACCTTCACGCGACTCCTCGCGAATATAGTCAAAAGAAATGGGCGCGCCGCAGTGAATACAGGTTGCACCTCTACGGTTCACCGTGCCTTCCTGGGTTGCCTTTCCAGGCGCAACCTCGAAGCGCACCTCGCCGCCCTCGCAGACGGGCTCGATGTGCCAGACCTTGCCCTTCTTCTTGGAGAGATCGAACGAGCGCACGAGGATGGCGTCGTGCCCACAGGCGGGGTTGGGACACTTGACGGTGCGCGTCCACAACCAGGTCAAAACTGTCGCCTCGCCGCCACCCTGCGCATTGGGCACCCGTACCTTGGGGTACAGGTGCCCAATGCGCCTATACGCCTCATCCTTCATCCAGGCGCCGTAGTATTCGACGTCAGCGACCAGGCCGTTGTTGCCGACCCACGAATCGATGTTCGCGCGCGAGCGCGACCCCGGGTTCACGGCCGGCTTCCCCGCGAATAGCGGCGGAATCTCGATCATGGCCTTGTTGATGGTCACCGCGACGGGGTTCAGGTCCTGCGCGTAGGCCTCGAGGCCCAGGCGCTGTGCCTCGAGCGGTATGGCACCGCCGCCCGCGAACGGGTCAAGCAGCGGCGGCAGCTCGTCACCCATCGACTTCCTGATCTCCGCCTTCGCGGCGTCCAGCACGCGCTCGTCGCTCGAGTTCTCCCACACCACGAGCTCGCGCAGGATATTGAACAGGCGCTCGCGCTCGACAGCCTGCTCCTCTGGCGTGGGGAACTCCTCGGGATGTGCCGACGGGTCGTCCACCAGCGACGACCAGATGACTGCGCGCGCTGCGGCCAGCGGACGGCGAGCCCACCACAAATGAAGCCCCCTGGGATGTGCTCCTATCCCAGGCATTTTCTCGTGAGCCGCGGCCGCATTGATGTCGTCGAGCGGCAGCGCCACCTCGATGAGCTTCTTCTTTACTGCCATGTCTGCTCCCTCTCTAGTATCACGTCGCCCGCTTCCTTGAGACGCGCGATGTCGTAGTTCGTGCTTGCCGCGGCATAATCCGGCGGACTTGTAAATGGATGTGCGATGTAAGAAGTTCGGGTCGTGTTTCCATCGACCTCGACCAGTGCGAGCACAAAGGCATCTGGCCTGTTGAGCGCACACATCACCTCGTTGTGCGAAACGGTGACCGTAGTGGCGCCGGCGGCGCGGCCCTTGACCTCAATCATCCGCAGCGCCGGCCCCTTAGCACGAAGCTCATCGGGCACCACGGATTCAATGTCGTAGCCGCAGTTATCTGCGCTTCGATCCCGCGGCGTAAATCCCAGCTCCCGCTCGATAGCCATGACGGCACGCATGCCGGCAAGCTCTACCTCGCGCCTGCCTGCCGCACTGGATTCGGTGGTAGCATGTGAGTCGTGGAGCAGCATGCCAACTGGAATCACAAGCGCGCCGCCCAGCACCCTCGGAGTCGCGGGAGTGATGGTCTTTTCGCGCTGCAGCTCCGCCAAGCGCATTTGCCTGCGGTCGCGCAGATCGTCGGCGCGGCGGCGAGCATTCAGAGAGCTCAGGCGTGTCTTCTTGCCTTGCTTTTCTTTCTCCTCTAGCTCCCACGCGCGACCATCCCAATAATTGGCCTCGTCGGTAAGACGCGCGTCAACGGCTCGCTCAATCTTCTCGATCTGCGGAATACGACGATTGCGTACCTCTTTGAGGCTCACAGGGAGGATCTCGCGAATGGCGAAATCCATGGCAAGCGCGTCAATGTCGCCGGTAAGCCACTCCTGCTCAGAAGCGATAGTGTGCGCGGCAGATGCCTCGGACGGACGAGGACCGCGATAGTCCAAATAGGGCGCATAGCCCGTATCACGAGCTTCGCCCGCAGCGTCAACCTCAACGAACCTAAACTCTTTGGATACCGTACGTTTGGTGCCGTCGGCCAGTGTCGTGCCGTCCTGGACGGAGTTCTCGATATAGAGCAAAAGTCTCGGCTTGTCTCCAAAATCTCTATCGTCCACGAGCACACAGCCCCGCTTAAGCGCCGAACCCATTTGGCCAATCAGTACCTTCACCGTTGCATCCAAAAGCGCCTCACCGGGGCATACCAACTCCGCGGGAACGAGACCGGGGCCCTCTTTAGATTCTTTGTCAAAGCAAATACGCTCATAGGAGGCGAGCACGTGGCCGCATTCGCCGCCCATGCTCATCAAGCGAACCGAGGACGGCACTTCGAGCACCTCGAACCTGCCAGGCTCGCGAGATGCCACACGTCCTCCCAAGCGCTTCATTGCCGCCATAAAAAATGCCTGGATAAAGTGCGGCTCGAGCTTGCGCGCCTCCATGCGCTCCATGTCCTCGCGAATAGCGCTTACGCCGCGAGCGTCCATGACGTCATCGGTAAGCGCATATTCCTTGAGGAGCCGTTTAATGGAGCTCGTATCGAGCGATGCATCGACTACCTGGTTAAGCCGCGCCCGTACCTCGGGGTCATCGCCATAGCGAATCGCATCGAGGAGCAAGTCACGGAGCGTCTTGCCTTCAAAGGTAACCCTACCCAAGATATCGAAAACCTTGCCGCCCAGCGCGGCACGTTCCACCTCGAGCTTGCTGAACAGGCGTTGGAATACTTCTCCCTCGCGCGTCTGCGTGGAGACAAGGTTCCACAGATGGCATACTTCGGTTTGACCGATGCGGTGAATACGACCGAAGCGCTGCTCGAGTCGATTGGGATTCCACGGCAGGTCATAGTTGATCATAAGGTGCGCGCGCTGCAGGTTAATGCCCTCGCCGGCGGCATCCGTAGCAACAAGGATGCGCGAGTTCGCATCCTGCTTGAACATCTCCTCGGCACGATGGCGCTCGTCGCGCGTCATACCGCCCTTAATAGCGAGCACGGCAGAACGGTCACCCAGGAGAGAGCCAATCTTCTCTGCGAGGTAGTTCAGCGTGTCCTTGTGTTCGGTAAAGATGATCAGTTTCTCACGTCGACCGTCCATGCCGAACATATTGGAATCGTCTTGCAGCAGTCGCGAAAGCTCCTCCCACTTACGGTCCTCGCCACTAATGCGAACATCGTTTGCCTTGCGCTCGAGCGTGCGTAAAATCGCGATCTCAGCATCAAGCTCAGCCGCAGTCGCCGCCGCAGAAGCGGTGTCTACGACGTCATCTTCCATTTGTTCGTACTCTTCGGAGTCGTAATCGTCCTCGTCAAAATCTCTGGAATCGATGCCCCATTTATCTGTATAGGCGACCTTGCCGCTCGCAACGCTTTTTGCCTCGGCGAGCTTGGACTCAAGCCGTATGCGACGACGCCGAAGCGACTGGTAGATGGCCTCGGGACTCGACGCAAGACGACGCTGCAAGATAGTCAAAGCAAAGCCGACGCTGTTCTTATGCTTGCCACCCAAGCGCTCCGCACGGTTAAACTCCTCGGTGACGTAATGAGTCACCGAGTCATAGAGCTCCTGCTCGGCAGGAGATAGGTCGTATTCGACTGTATAGGCGCAGCGTTCGGGGAATAGCGGGCGCCCATCGAACTTGAGCAGCTCCTCTTTCACGAGGCGACGCATAACATCGGAAACATCGCAGTCAAGCGAAGGTGCGGGCGGAAGACCCTGAGCCTGGCCGGCAGTGGAGCGCGCCGCAGGATTCTTAACGCGATTGCCTCCCGCAAACCGGTCCTTGTCCACGAGCGCCATAAAGTAGCGAAAGTCAGCCGGCTTACCGTTGTGAGGCGTAGCCGTCAGAAGCAACAAGTTTTCGGTTGTGTCGCCCAAGAGCTGACCGAGCTTATAGCGTTTGGTCGGCTTGAACTCGCCGCCAAAGTTTGTCGCGCTCATCTTGTGGGCCTCGTCGCATACAACGAGATCCCACGACGTTGCCCTTAGTTTCTTTTGAATCTCGTCGTTGCGAGCCAACTTATCTAGGCGGCCAATACAATAATTGACCTCATCGAAGGGATTCCCGGTAGCAGAAGACTCCAGCACATCGTTTGTAAGCAAGCGGAATTTGAGCCCAAACTTTTGCCATAGCTCCTCTTGCCACTGTTCCACAAGATTACCGGGAGCCACGATAAGGCAACGCCTAAGATCGCCGCGAGCAATCATTTCTTTTATTAGGAGGCCCGTCATGATAGTCTTGCCTGCGCCGGGGTCGTCCGCCAGCACATAACGCAGCGGCAAACGCGGCAGCATTTCCTTGTAGACGGCCGAAATCTGGTGCGGCAGCGGCTCGATAGACGACGTACGAATAGCCAGATAGGGATCGAACAGATGGGCCAAGCCTATGCGATACGCTTCAGACACGAGTCGCAGGTCATCGGGGTCGGCATCGAACGCCCAGGCGCTGGACTTTTCGATGATGTAATTATCCTCGTCTGTATCGAAGAGAGGTCGGTCACCCAGTACGCCTTGGTCCGTCTTGTAGATTACGTTTAAGACGGAATCGCCATGCCATTCGACAGCCTTAATGGTCACGGGCGAATCCCCCGCGATACCGCGAACGCGCGTACCGGGCGTTATCTCTGCTAGCTTTGCCATCACGCGCCCCGCTTTACGAGAAGCGAAAATGCGTGCTGCAAGATAACGCTAGGATTGTCTATCGAAGGGAGACACTCGCTAACGAGCACCCCCCCCCCGAAGAGTTTTCGTCTGAATGGCCACGAAAAATCTCCCGGGTTTTATTGATACCGGGGTGAACGATAAATCACCCTTGTTACAGCTTTATCTATTGTCTTTCAATCAGCTTGCCGTGTCATGGGGTTTTCTGCAAAAGGAATCGTTTTTACCTCGCGCGGTTCGTTGCTCAACAATGCTGCGAATAGCGTGAATACCTTATGATCACTCTGCGTCGCCGATGCTATTTAGCACGCTTACAGACGCTTTGGCACCTAACGCCCGTTGTTCGATGCATGAACTTTACTCAAACGCCTACACTTGAGCATTACAGGTCAATATCGCCAACAGGCAAGCGAGGCTAACATGCGGTCCGAAAACGAGCAGATTCATTACCGAGCAAAGTTCAGGCTTTCGCCCTATTCGACCACCACGCCCTCAATCGTCGATGCATATCGTCAGATCTACACCTGGGTGCGCGATAAAGAGCAGCGCAAGCGTCATGAGCAGAGTGCCTTTGAGTTTTTGTCGAGCAATAAAAACATTGCCTCCGATTTTATATTTGGAAACCTCAGCTATCCCGTTGGCTATTCTGGAGGCATGACCACGGGCAGCCGCGTGAGCATTTGCACTCGCGCCGCCTTTGGCGACAAGCGAGGCAGGATACCCGTCGCTTGGGCCTTTGAATATGACGAGCCCGACAGTCACTATCCGTTTCGTCACTGGCACACCTGTATTGGTCTCGAGACCGCCGAGGACGACTCATGTCTGGTCAATATCAAGGTCACCTATGCGACCCTGCCCGATTATGTGGGCTGGCCACTGCCAGAACCGGACCTCAATATTCCCCGCATCGCAAAGGTTCTGTTTTCGCTTCCCAATCATCAGGCATGCGTTGGAGAAACAGTCGTCAACACATCGTGCACGCGCCTGACGTTTGAGAACTTTGACGTCGAGTTCTCCGACAACCTTCTGAGCAGCCAGCGCGAGCTCCCTCTGATTCTAATAACCAGCGATGATACCGGTCGATATCCCGTCAAAGATCCCGGCAAGCTCGCCAATAACCTAATGGGCCTAGCCAACGTGTTTGCCGCGGACGAATCTGATGGTCGGCTCAAATCAAAGCTGTTCAATCTTTTTCTCTACGATACGCCCGCTTATCGATACAACTGTCCCAAGTCGTCGCTTCGTATTTACCAACCGAGCATCAATCTGTCTGACGAAGAAGACGCCCGTCGACACCTCTGCATCAGGCGCGATAGGCTGAGCGAGTACGGCAACAAGACATCCACGATACTTAACCGGAGCCTAGGGCGCTCGTTCTTGCGCGGCAGGGGCGATATTGTAGACACGAGCGATATTGCCTGGTACAAATCACGTCAATCAATTGGGGCGCTACGCAGCCGCATGGCAGAAATGAAACGCCACGCAGAGAATGAAACCGTAGCCGAGGCAAAACGCACCGAAGCGCTTGCCGCCTCGTACAGCCAAGAGGCCATGGACAACCTTAAAGAGTTGTTGTCAAAAGAGACTGCCGACAGGCAGCTCTGGGAGGGGCTGGCCAACGATTACGCCGACAGCAACGCCGCGTATGAGCAGCGTATTGAGCAGCTGGAAACCAGCCTGCTCGAGCTGGATGAATCCGAGAACACGATCGCCAACTTAAAGTATCGACTCCAAGAGGCGCTGGAGCGAGCCGACCGCTCGGAAAAGCAGGTAGCCGCACTCAGAGCGGAAGCATGCTTTGTTGAGGGGCTCGAGGCATTTCCGCGCACCCTTGAGGACGAGCTTAAATTTGCTGCGAATCTCTGGCCCTCGCGCATTTTCGTTTTGCCCGAGGCATACGACTCGGCACGCCGATATGATTTTGCCGATCTTGACGAGGAATGGCAGATCCTTAAATCCGTAGCGACCGTCATGTGGCAGCTCAAGTTTGGGGAGCGCCCGACGGCCGGAGACCTCTATAGCGAGTATAGGAATCAGACCTCGTTTGACGCCGCCCCAACCGAGACCAAGCCGACTAAAAACGACACCGAGCTCATGCGGCTCCGCCAACGCACTTACAACGGTAAGCAGGTTTGTATCTTGCCGCACATTAAGGGCAACGGTCGCAACCGCCGCGACCCATTCCGTCTACACTTTTGTTTTGATGACGAGGCGCAGTTAATCGTAATAGGCCACTGCGGCAGCCACCTGCCAACATCAGGAACTGCCAGGCAGTGATTCACCGCGCCAGCAAGGGCGGAGGGTGCCGTCTACCTCCCCTCCGCCTTCAGCTTCAGCAGCAGGTCTCCCAGCTCGGGGCACTTGCTGGAAAGGCGCGTCTGAGCTCGCTCGCCCATCCCCCCAGGGCGCGGAAGCCTCTGCTACAGCTCCACTTTCACCAACTCGAAGCATTTCTCTAAGAATTATTCAACGCCCATTCCAAGCTCAAGCTGCATCAGTAGCTGTCTAATTCGGAACTCACAAGTTCCATATTAGACAGCTCGCGGCATTGGAGCCGCAGACGCATCGGCGCAGGCCCAAAGGACACCAAGCGAAACAGTAGAACAAGAAAACCGGCCCATTCATACCCACACACTCGATGTGTTAAATTCACGCGAGGATGGCTCCCTATATGTCCATATGAAACTTGAGGATAAATAAAATAGTTGGCCCCACAAACCCACTAGCGGCATCTTTGGCAATTTAGTCTCACGGTAATACGGCTTATGAAAACGGCACGCAAATAGACGCAAGCGTCCTAAGGCGAAAGCTGCCTCTGATCCGCAGCCAAAAACCCAGCAGCCGCTACAACTCAACCTTCACAGGCGCGGGATAATCCGCAAGAAACGCGTCCAAAGGCAGGTCATGATCACCATACAGAAAGTCCGCCGCCTCAGGACAAAGCTGCCCGAACAGGCTCACGGCATCAGCATCTACCTTCCTAGGCGAAAGTTCATCACGCTTAGGGTCGAAGAGCCGCTCGTTATGGGCTACGCGATTTCGCACGCGCAGTATCCCGTAGAGCTTTTCCTGAAGTTCGGCTCGCTTTGTTCCCTTTGGCCACGCAAGATAGAGGCCTGATCTCCAAATCACCGCTTCACGACTGCGGTCTGCCAAGTGCACCCAAAAGCCGAGCGTGAGGCCGGCAACCAGGCTTCCGATCGTAAAGCCACTCGGCAAGCTACTCGCAGCAGCATCGATAGTCTTTCGATTAATGCGATTCGAGTCGAGCATTCCGCTGGCAGACTTCCTCAGCACGGGCCTACGCGCGGGAGAAGCATCGTCGAGAAGCCAATGTTCCTCGCCATCCCAGCGGGACTCCATAATGTCGTTGTAGGCGTTGCGCAGCGCCACTTCAAAATGAGATATGTCGCGCATAAGGAACTGACCTAGAGAGGCGTTCCACTCGTAGAGCTCTAGAGCCTTGTCGATGTCTCCATTGCATTCTTCGAGATACGGGAAAAGCCGTTCAGCCGAAAGCCATTTCTCGGCCCATAGGCGCGTTGTCGCATCACGGCGCCCTTGAGCCGCGCACTTCATCGTCTGGTGGTTGTTGCGCTCGTCAGACAAGAAAGCTCCTATAAACACAAATTGAGCCCCGGTGACTTGAATCAGAGGTCATTCCCGGGGCCATCAATTCGGAGTATACCCATTGACGGCAGAATAAACAAATGGATTTTCGGTAACGAAGCCATCCAAATGACGTCCCTTGATTATCGACTTTATCCGAACACCTCCCACACTCATCCGTACATGTACGGATGAGTGTGGGAACCCGATACC
>UQWS01000031.1 GCA_900544875.1 uncultured Collinsella sp.
GGGGCCGCGGGGGCGTTCGGCTAGGTGCGGGAACGGCCTATTTGCTCAATGTGTTCGGCTGAGATCGGAAATCAACCTCCAAATGACGTCCCAAATGACGTCCAAATAACGTTCCCCTACCTCCCCTCCGCCTTCAGCCTCAGCAGCAGGTCACCCAGCTCGGGGCACTTGCTGGAAAGGCGCGTCTGGGGTCGCTCGCCCATCCCCCACCGTTGGCGGACTTCCTGTGCGCGCGGGCTCACGCGGTAGTCCCCGTCCATCACCTGCTTGAGCAGCTTGGCGGTCACGCGCGCATCGGCTAAGGCGCTGTGGGCGTGGCCCGTCGACTCGTCAAACTCGATGCCAAACCACGTTGCCGCATCGCCCAACGAGACCCGCCCGTGGCTGCCCACGTCCATAATCGAGGTGTAAAACGCCTGCAGGTCGGCCCAGTCCGTAGGAAATGCGAAAAGGTCGATGCGCTTTGCCTGGCACTCGGTCAAAAGCTGTCGACGGTCCGTCCCGCTCCAGCAAACTATCTGGGCGGAGTAGCGACCGATCCAATCGCTAAGCCTTTTGATCACCATGTAGAGCGGATCGGCCGTAGCGGTATCCACGGCCGATATCCCCGTAAGTTCGCGAACGGGATACGCAACGCCTTCGGCATGTTCCGTCTGCACAAACTGCGAGAACTCGCCCATAACGTTGCCGTGGTAATCGAGCTTGACGGCGCCGACCTCAATAATCTCGTTGCGCAGCCCACGGCGCTGGCGCTGCTTAGGCACCGGCGCAAACTCAAAGTCCAGCACGATCTGGCGCGCAAAGTTCGTCGTATCGATAGCCGAGATACCCGGCGTTCTTTCAGCTGACACGGTTAGGGCCTTTCTCCGTTGCCTGCCGCTTGCTATATAGGCGGCTATATTGCCGTAAGGATAGGTGCCCGTGCGGACATGAAAGCGGAGCGCAATGCCATGCGCCAAGCAAACGCCATACAGTCGACCCCAAGAGAGTCGCCCGCTCTATTCAAATGCATAAAAAAGATTTAGGCCCGGTGACTTGAATCAGCGGTCATCCCGGGCCCATCAGAGCTCACAGAGCTCTTGGTTGCTTTGGTCTTGCTCTTCACGGCGCTTATCGAACTTTCCGAGGCACTCAAGCAGCATTCGAAGCATAACAAGTCGCTGCCATTAAGGCACTGACCTCTTGACCAAACAACGGCGCTGCCCAGCTCTTCACCACTTGGGCTGCCGTCGACTTTATTCTATCCGCGAGCATCTGGTTTACCAAATGGATTTTCGGTAAAGGAAGCACGGCACGCCCCGCAAAACCACTACGCCCCAAGTGCCGCCACGGGGATCACAGCCACGCCGTCGTCGCGTGTGTAGGCAATGCTCCCCTTTCCAACCACGACCGCCAAAAACGCCGGCGCGGCATTCTGGGCGGCAGGATTGGAGAGCACTTTCCTCTCCAGCGCCTTGAGATTTCTCGCTCCATCGTCTGCTTTCGCATCACTCAGCTTGACCTCGATGGCTCCCCAGCGCCCGTCGTGCTCAACGATCAGATCGACCTCAAGGCCCTTCTCATCTCGGAAATAATGGACACTGTTGTCGACACCGCCGTAGGTGGAAAGGAACACGCGCACGTCGCGCAGAACGAGGTTCTCAAAGAGCATCCCCAACGTTTGCATATCGCCAAGCAGCCGCTCAGGGGTAGCCCCCAGCAACGCCGCCGCAAGTGACGGGTCACAGAAGTAGCGCTTGGGGCGCACGCGAACGCGGGCCTTCGAGCGCATGGGCGGCTCCCATCCGCACAGGTCCTCGGTCAGCTTGAGCCTGTTGAAGAGGTCCAAGTACGCAGCGATGGTCCTCTCGTCGGGGCCCGCCTCACCGTACGAGGCGTCCTTTATGAGCGTCTTGTACGTGACGGCCTGGCTCTCGTTCATGGCAAGAGCTCGCAAAAGGCCGTGTGCAAGCTCGGGCGATCATGCGATATGCGAAATTACGCCATTCTCAATGCTGATTTTACGCTACTTTCAATGTAGTTTTTACGCCATGACAGATGCAGTTTTTACGCTATTTTCATTGAAGGTTTTACGCTTGGCATCCTTAGTGCAACGCTCGCTCAACCCCTGACCACCGGATTGCCTGAATTCCGGGATGCTGCCTCCGCTCCAAACAAAAGGCCCCGGCTCGCGATGGAGCTGCCTCCCATTTCTTGAACATATGAGCTTCCGCTTGAAGGGCGATCCGGAAAGCGCATCCCATTCCCAGCATCAAATCAGGACGCGATTCGTTATCCCCGCTCACACATTTCGGCAAACGAGATCAGCTTGACGTCTCCCCTACTCTCCGCGACATCTCGACATCCCTGCGTAAAGCCGCGTTTTGAGAAAAGTGCGTAGCTTTTTCGCTGCCGTCTAAAGAGCTCGCTTCGATGCACGAGCTTTTGCAGCACGTCTTCACCCGTCGGTTCATTGCGCCAGTTGCACTCCGCAAACAGCGCAGCGCCCTCGCCATCGTCAACAATCAAGTCGATTTCTTCCTGCGTATGCGTGCGATTATCCGTCCCCCACCAGCGCCCGACGCTCGCCGGAACCACATCGAGCTGGCCCGCGCGCGCGAGTTCATACACGTATTGTCTGCATATGAGCTCAAAGACCGTACCCATGTAATCCGATACGTGCGGCTCAATGCGCTTATACGCCATCTCGGCCATATCGTTTTGAATCAGCCCGATGTTCTGCGGAACAAACTTGTACCAGAACCTAAACATCTGGTCGCTCAGTAGATACACGGCCCGCTTATTGCTCGTCTCGTTTAGGGGCAGCTCGCGCTCGACAATCCCAAGCGACGCCAGCTTATCCACATAGCTCTTTACGTTGCTCGCAGGGATTCCCGTAGAGCTCGCAATCTCCGAGATCTTCGAGCGCCCCTGAGCAATTGCTTGCACGATCGCATCATATTGCTCGGGATTGCGGCACTCTTGCATTAGCAGGTTACTCGGCTCCTCAAAGAGATAGCCCGTAGGAGTAAGAAAAAGACGTTTGATGTTGTCCTTGAGCGGTGCGGCAGGATCGACTTTCTCGATATAAGCAGGAATGCCGCCCGTCATACCATAGCAAACTGCAGCGTCTTCGCGACTCATGCTCTGCCACAGGCCGAGGGTCGTCGTAAAATCAAGCGGCATGATCTTAAACTGGGCCGTACGCCTACCGTATAGTGGGCTCTCGTAGCCCAACACCTGTTCCTCCATAAACGAAAGAGACGAGCCGCATAGAATCAGCATGAGCTTGGTCTCTTTGTACAGGTGATCGATCTTGTCTTGCAGCAACGAGCTGATCTCGGGATTCGATTGGGCGAGATAGGGGTACTCGTCAATCACGACAATCAAACGTTCCGTGCGAGCCATGGTGGCCAATGCATCGAACGCCTCGTCAAAACTACGAAACGACACACCTGCAGCACCAACCGAACCCGCAAGTATCGCCTGGCTAAAGCCGTGCAGATTTGCCTCTGCATTGGTACGACGAGCTTGAAAGTAAATTGCCTTCTTGCCTTGGATGAACTCTGTGATAAGACGCGTTTTACCCACACGACGGCGGCCGTAAATCACAGGCATCTCAAAGGAGCCCGTGCCATACAGTCGATTGAGCTCGGACATTTCCGCTGTTCTTCCGATAAACATAGGGCCATCCTTCCTTTACGTTATAGCTAGCTATATTATACCTTCCTATAATATAGCTAGCTATAACGTAATTCGACAAGCGAGCCAAATTCCGGGACACAGTTTCCGGTTGGGGTACCTGGCCTTGAGCTCGCGCTCGGGACCTACGTCGGCGGACGAGGCGATGCGCCCGCCGACGAATAGCACCGAATTGGTTACTTCTTACTCTCGGGCAAGACCAGATCCACGGCAGCGTCCTTGGCAGCATCGATGTGCTGAGCCACGACCGGCGTCTGCGGAAGGATCAGGTTAAGGACAATGGCCATAATGGCGGTGGGGGTTACGGCATTGGAGCCGATGACGGTGGATACCCAGGCGGGCATACCCTCGCCGGCAAGGCAACCGCTGGCCATCCAGATACCCAGGCCAAAGACGACGGAGGTGCCGACGATGGTGGTAGTGCGCTGCGTGAGGCCCTCGCGGGTGAACATGCGCACGCCGTTCATGGTGATGGTACCAAAGACGCCGACGGTCGCGCCGCCGATGACGGGCTGCGGGATAGCGGAAAGGACGGCAGAGAGCTGCGGGAACAGACCGGCGATGGCAAAGACGGCCGCGATGATCACAAAGACCCACTTGTTGACGACCTTGTTGGAGCAGATGATGCCCACGTTCTGGCCAAGGGCGCTGGTGGGAAGACCGCCCAGCAGGCCGCCGACCATAGAAGTGAGGCCCTGGGACACGATAGCGCCGGAGAGCTCGCGCTCGGTGGGCATACGGTCGATGGAGCCCAGGCAGGCGGCGGAGACGTCACCGATAACCTGGATGGCAACCATGGGGAACACGACGGCGAGGGTAATGCAGACCTCGGGATCAAACTCGAGCGCGTAGGGCATGAGCTTGGGAAGGGCGAAGACCTGAGCGGTGGCGACGCTGGAGAAGTCGATCATGCCGAAGGGGATGGAGACGATCATGCCAACGATCATGCCAAAGAACACGGAGCCCAGCTTGAGCGTGCCCTTGCCAAAGTTGGCGAGCGCAAAGACCACGGCGAAGGTGATAAGAGCGACGCACCAGGCCTGCGGGGTGCCCCACAGCGGCGTGCCCATGCCGCCGGCCATGTACTTGACGGCCGTGGGATACAGCGAAACGCCGATGGAGAAGATGACCGTACCGGTCACGACGGGCGGGAACAGCCACTTAATCTTGCTGTAGGCCAGACCAAAGAGGACCGCGACGGCACCGCCGACAATCTCGCCGCCCAGCAGCGCACCAAAGCTAAAGCCCGAGGCACCCATGGCCTGCAGGGCCGGCAGGAACGCGAACGAGACGCCCATGACGATGGGCAGGCCGCCGCCGATGCGGCGGAAGGGAGCGAAGGCCTGAAGGGCCGTGTCGATTGCCGAAAGAATGAGCGCAACCTGAATGATGTCGGTGCTCTGCTGGCTATTAAAGCCGTAGACGCCGGCCATGATGACAGCCGGGGTGATGATACCGGCAAACGAAGCCAGTACGTGCTGAAGGGCACACGGGATCATTTCCTTAACGGGAGGCATGCCTTCACGAGTGAACAGGGCTTCAGTGCCGTTCGTAACCGTCTCCTGGGTCATTTGACCACCAATCCTCGAAATAGTTGTTTCGCATCTAACGCTCTATTGTGACGCAGTGCGGGGTTGAGGTTGTGCCTTCGTTGCATATCGTATTAAAGATGATTCTCATTCTCAATAATAATTTTTTGTTATCAGACTATTCTTCAGCTGAGATAATGCATTTCCGCAGGTCAGGAAAGTGTCTGGTCAAAATAACATCTAACTTTTCTTTTGGTCAACCGTTTACCGCCAAATTCCTACCGTTCGTCTGTATTACGCAATGTACCTGCGGATATACGAGATGAAGAGTAGCGTGTTACCATGAGAAAAAATTGTTATGAACCTTCCGATTTCACCCAAAGGAGTTGCCCGTGAACGAGACCGTACGTCGCTTTTTGCCGATGGTCGATTTCCTGGAGCAGATACTCGGTAAGAACAGCGAGATCGTCCTGCACGATTTCTCGGATCCCGACCACGCCATCGTCGATATTCGCAACGGCATCGTGAGCGGCCGTAAGATCGGCGGTCCCGCCACCGATCTGGCGCTCAAGATCATGCACGACCCCAAGTATCGCGACCTGCCGTTTATTACGGGCTACGAGGGGCGCGGTGCCGGCGGCAAGACGTTGGAGTCCGCGACGTTCTTTATCCGCGAGGATGACGAGATCGTCGGTATGCTCTGCGTCAACACCGACCTCTCGACCGTACGCTCCATCAACGCCATGGCGCAGCAGCTCATGGCGTGCTTCGACGCAGCGCCGACGCGCACGGAGCCCGCCCCTATCGAGGTCGAAAGCCTTTCGGAGTCCACCCAGGAGCTCATCGACCGCAGCATTGCCGAGTTGCTGAGCGCGCGCGGGCTGGATGTAGCGTCGCTTGGTCAGAACGACCGCGTGGACGTCATTCGCCACCTCAACGGCAACGGGGTGTTCATGCTCAAGGGCGCCGTGGCCTGCGCTGCCACCGCGTTGGGCATCTCGGAGCCCAGCGTGTACCGCTACCTGCAAAAAGTCCGCAAGGAGGGCTAACGAGCAAAATGGAGCGCGGCTCCACAAGCGATTCGTCACTTGACAAAAGACCCTGCAGCTCGCACTGAACTGCGTCCCAAATCTTGGACGCCCTAAATAGCGACTAGGCCGCGAGGGCCTGATTCCGGAACTCCTCCGGGGTCAGGCCCTTCAATCTTACCTGCCTCCGGCTCGTGTTCCAGTGGACTATGTATTCCTCCAGGTCGCGTTTGAAATCCTCGAACGTCTCCCACTCGCGGCCCCGGTAGAACTCGTCCTTGACGTGGCCGAAGAGCTGCTCGGTGGCGGCGTTGTCGATGCAGTTCGCCTTCCTGGACATGCTCTGGACGATGCCGGCGGCCTCGAGCCTGGATGTGTACGAGGCGTGCTGGTACTGCCGGCCCCGGTCCGAGTGCATGGTCGGGGCGGCGCCCTCGGGGATCTTGGACAGCAGCTCGTCGAGCATCCTGACCTGCTGGGCCATGTCGGGCGTGGTCGATATGTCGCTCGCCACGATCTCCTTGGTGCAGAAGTCCAGCGTCGGGGCCCAGTAGGCCTTGCCGCCCGCCACCTTGAACTCGGTGACGTCCGTTCCCAGCTTCCGCCACGGGGCCCCGGCGTCGAAATCCCTCGCGATCACGTTCTCGAACGTCCTGCCGACGACGCCCCTGTACGAGTTGTACCTGTGGTAGGCCGTCTCGCGTCTGATACCGCAGCGAATCCCCATCTCGCGCATCATCTTGAGCACGGTCTTGTCGGCTATCACGGCCCCCTCTTCCGCCCTGAGGCACATCGCTATCTGCCGGTGCCCGCAGCCGTTGGCGGTGCGCGAGAAGATCTCGGCGGCCGCCTCCCGGAGCTCGGGGCGCGTGGGCCTCGGCGGGTGCGCGAGGGCGTAGTAGTAGGTCGACCGCTTGAGCTCGGCGCATGCGAGCAGGTGCCCGAGCGCGTGCCCCTCGGCGCGCAGGGCCGCGACCGCTTCGGCCTTCGCCCTGGTCAGAGCCCGTCCCTCTCGACCAGGGCGCGTAATTTTTTTAGGTAGGCCACCTCGGCCTCGAGCCTACGGCACCGCTCCTCGAGCTCCTCCTCGCGGGTCCGCGGCCTCGCCTTGGAACCCTTCGGCCGGCCCTTGGGCCTCGGGCGCAGGGCCTCCGCGCCGCCCCGGCGGTATAGCGCGCACCACTTCTTGAGCGGCGACATCGACATTATGCCGAACGCCGCCATCGCCTCGGTCTTCGTCATGCCGCCGTCGACGACGGCGGAGGCGGCGGCGACCTTCTGCTCGTATGTGTACCTGCCCTGCTTTCCGTCCATGCGCAGCAGCACCTCGCTCCCGAATGCGCGGTATATCTCCTGCCATCTTCTCACGGCTTCGACGGGAAGCGAAAGGGCGATCGCGGCAGATTTATACCCGTGCCCGAGCTCGAAGAGCCC
The DNA here is from genome assembly GCA_900544875.1 of uncultured Collinsella sp. GTDB lineage: Bacteria > Actinomycetota > Coriobacteriia > Coriobacteriales > Coriobacteriaceae > Collinsella. The sequence continues at coordinate 7,673 of UQWS01000031.1, forward strand.
TATGGCCGCCTTCCTGGCCTCGATATCATGCTTCACTCTCAAATCAACGCGCATAAAGAAAGCCTCCCATTTCTCATGTCCAAGATTTGGGAGGCAGTTCACACGCGCTGCAGGGTCTTTTTGCATGTCATGTTTAGTTGTTACCAACACCTTAGAGAGCGGCGACAACCTCGATCTCGACCAGACCGCCAGCCGGAAGGGCGGCAACCTGGAAAGCGCTGCGCGTGGGGAACGGAGCCTCGAACTTGGAGGCGTAAATCTCGTTCACGGCGGCAAAGTCGGCGATGTCGGCCAGGTAGACCGTGGTCTTGACGACATCGGCAAACGTGGCGCCGGCAGCGGTCAGCAGAGCCTCGACGTTGGCGAGGGACTGCTTGGCCTGGGCCTCGACACCCTCGGGCAGCTTGCCGGTCGCGGGATCGATGCCCAGCTGGCCGGACAGGAACACCATGTTGCCAGTCTGGATACCAGGGGAATACGGGCCGATGGCTGCGGGTGCGTTATCGGAAGACACGACGGTCTTGCTCATGTTTTTCTCCTTACAAGTAAAAGGGAACGGGAGCGCGGCGTTCACACCGGGAGGCACAGTTCGGTCTGAACACCGCGCTTGATTGGGATAGTACTCAAGGTTTCCGCGCGATGCAAGATTATTATCACGTTGCGATAATATTTTATCGCCCAACGGTTTCCCCGGACCGCTGAACGGTTCTCATGTGGAGCAGCCAGTCCAAGCTGCTGAAGACTTTATCCCGCTTAGAGCACGGGCATCGCCTGCCGCGACGGCACCACTATACTTTTGAGTATCTGAGCATTTTGAAAGGCAGGATATGACCGCAACCGCCAGTCGAACCACCAACCGCAGACCCGAGCTTTTGGCGCCCGCCGGAGGGCCCGAGCCCTTTGCCGCCGCACTCGCCGCCGGGGCAGACGCCATCTACTGCGGCATGGGCAGCTTCAACGCCCGCCGCAAGGCCACCAACTTTACCGACGAGGCCTTTGAGCAGGCCTGCCGCGCCGCGCATCTGGCCGGCTCGCGCGTCTACGTCACGGTCAACATCGTCATCAAGGAATCCGAGATGAGCGATGCGCTGCAGCTCATCCATCGCTGCTCCACGCTGGGCGCCGACGCCTTCATCATCCAGGACTGGGGCCTGTTCTTTGAGGTCAAGCGCACCATGCCCGGCATCGAGACGCATATCTCGACCCAGGCGAACATCCACGACGACCGCGGAACCCTTTGGTGCCGCGAGCAGGGCGCCGACCGCGTGACCCTCTCGCGCGAGCTTTCCATCGACGAGATTGCCGCCATTCACGATGCCGCGCCCGATGTGGACCTTGAGGTCTTTAGCCATGGCGCCATCTGCTTTTGCTACTCTGGCCTGTGTCTGCTTTCGAGCTTTGCCATGGCGGGCCGCTCGGCCAACCGCGGCATGTGCGCTCAACCCTGTCGCCTGCCTTACGAGCTGATCGACGAGAACGGCCGCTCGCTCTCCCCTGCCGGTCGCGAGCGCGCGCTGTGCCCGCGCGACACCAACACTTCGCAGCTTGTTCGCCGTCTGTATGACGCCGGCGCCGCATCGCTCAAGCTCGAGGGCCGCATGAAGGCTCCCGATTACGTGTATTCCATCGTCGACGTGTATCGTCATCAGATTGACGATATGCTGGCCGATGTTTCGACCTCTAAGGACGAGGAAGCCGCCCGTCAGCGCCAGCTCAAGCGCTGCTTTAACCGCGACTTTACGCACGCCTATCAGGACGGCACCTCGGGCGACGAGATGATGAGCTATGAGCGTTCCAACAACCGCGGACAGATCGTGGGCACGGTGCTGGGCAGCCGCCCGGCCAACCGCGATGTGCGCGGCCTCAAGCCCGACGACCGCCGTCGCCGCGCCGCCATCGCCCGCATTGAGCTGTTTGAGCCCGTGGGCAAGGGCGACCTGCTGGAGCTTCGCCACGATAACGAGTTTGACCAGTTCCTGACCACCATTGCCGCCGATGATGCCGCTGCCGGCGATGTTATCGAGTGTCGCGTGCCCCGTAGCATGCCCGAGGGCTGCCGCGTCCGCGTGATTCGCAGCCAGCGTGCCATCGACGCCGCCGGCGCCGCGCTCAAGCGCGATGTGCTGCGCCGCCGCGCTGTTGATGTGTCCGTCGTGGCGCGCCTGGGCAAGCCGTTTACTGTCACACTCACCTGCTGTGACGACCCCGCGCTCACCGCCACCGCCACGGGCTTCACCGTCGAGGCCGCCAAGACCCGTGCGGTCGAGGCGTCCGATCTGGTTGAGCACGTCGGGCGCATGGGCTCCTCTCCCTTTGAGGCCGCGAGCTTTGAGGTGGCGCTCGATGAGGGCTGCGGCATGGGCTTTTCCGCCGTGCACAAGGTGCGCGCCGCCGCTTGTAAGGCGCTGGAAGAGGCCATTCTGGCACCGTATGAGGAGCGCGCCCGCACGCTCGAGCTACCGGCGACTGTCACCAATGATTCCCGCCCCGCGCCCGAGCACTACCGCGATGAGCCGCAGATCTGCGCTACCGTCACCTCGCTCGAGGCCGCCGAGGCCGCTCGCGCGGAGGGTGCAACGCGCATCTACATGACCACCGACGCGCTCGATGCGGCCAAGCTCTCCCCCGCCGATACGTTTGAGCAGGGCATCGTACCCGTGCTCGATGAGGTCTGCCGCGCCGTTGACCACGTCCGCGTTGACCCATGGGTTGTTGCTGGCGCCACGGTCGCTATTGGCAACATCTCTGAGCTTGCCCTGGCCGCCCAGGTTGGCGCCACGGCCGAGATTCGCTCTTGCCTGCCGGTGCACAACACGCCCTGCATGGAGGCACTCGCCGAACGCGGAGCCGGCGCGTTTTGGCTCTCGCCCGAGATCACGCTCGACGAGATTGTCTCGCTCGGCGCCGCCGCGCCCGCGGCTCTGGGCATCACCGTCTTTGGCCGCCCGCGCGTCATGACAAGCGAGCATTGCATTCTGCAGGTTGCCAACGGCTGCATCCACGATTGCGCCAACTGCCGCCTGCGTGCCCGCAAGCTCTCGCTCAAGAATATCGACGGAAAGGTCATGCCGGTGCGTACCGACATCCACGGCCGCTCACGCTTGTACGACGCCTACCCCATCGACCTCACGCCGCAAGTTCCGCAGCTGCTCGATGCCGACGTGCGCCGTCTTATGGTCGACGGAACCTTGCTCGAGGCCGATGAGATTGGCCGTGCCGTCGCTCGCGTCCGTCGCGCTGTCGAGGCGGCTCAAGCCGGCCGCAAGCCGGCCGCCCGCCTGCGCGGCGCCACCTCGGGCTGCATGTTTGTGGGAATTAGCTAACCGAAAGGCTTACACGTGAACGAAGAACCTCAAGTCCTCTATTGCGACGCCTGGCTCATGGCCATCGACAAGCCCGCCGGCATGATTGTCCACGGCGACGGCACCGGCGAGCGCACGCTTACCGACTACGCCAGCGACCTGCTGCTGGCGATGGGCGACGGCTTTGCCGCGACTGACATGCAGCCGCTCAACCGCCTGGATCGCGACACCACCGGCGTGGTGCTGTTCTCGCTCGACAAACAGACGCAGCCCGCCTTTGACCAGATGGTCATCGACCACGCTTTCGAAAAGCACTACCTGGCGCTCGCCGAGGGCAAGATCGACTGGAACGAGAAGCTCATCGACAAGCCCATCGCGCGCGACCGCCACGATAGCCGCAAGATGCGCGTCGGCGCCAGCGGAAAGCCGTCTCAGACGCGCGTGAAGGTGCTCAAGCGCCTTAAGAGCCGCCGAGGTCTGCCCACGCGCTCGTATATCGATGTCGAGCTGCTCACCGGTCGCAAGCATCAGATCCGCGTGCACCTGGCAAGCGAGCGCCATCCCCTGGTTGGCGACGAGCTCTACGGCACGCCGCGTCCCTGCGGCCTGATGCTCCACGCCCACAGCGTGTCCTTTACGCATCCCGTAACCGGCGAGCACATCCACATCGAAGCTCCCTGCCCCTGGGAGCCCTAAACCACCACAATGGGGACAGGCACCTTTGTGGTGGTTTTGCCGCGATGGCTCTGCCGGATTCCCAAACATCTCGATCTGTAACAGCTAAAGCCCATTTTGCGGTCTATCTGTTACAGATCGAGACATTCGAATCCCCTCAAGGGAATAATCTCAATCTGTAACAGTAACTCGGCAAAATCAGTCCCAGATGTTACAGATTGAGACAAAGGGACGGCGCGGTTCGTAAGTATCTCGATCTGTAACACCTAGCCCACTTTTAACGGTCCAGTTGTTACAGACTTAGACAAACCGGCAGACAACGAAAGCGGCGACGCCCGTGATGGACGTTGCCGCTTTTCTATTGAGAAAACTACTCGGTTTTCGTTACTAACCACCACAATGGGGACAGGCACCTTTGTGGTGGTTTTGGTCTTAGCCCGTCCCTTGCTGTTAGACCGTGATGACGTTGTCCATTGCCCGGTACTTGGCAGGGACATCGCCTGCGGTAATAATCGTTGCGTCACGGAAGTCCGCGAACTTGACGGGCGCCACCATGCCAAATTTACTGGCGTCCGAGATTACGAAGCGCTTGGCCGTATGGCGCATCGAGATACGCTTTACTTGCGCCTCCTCGATATCGGGCGCCGTGAAGCCCTGCTCGGCGGCAATGCCGTTAGAGCCCCAAAAGCCACAGTTGAAGTTGTAGCGGTCTAAGGTTGCCAAGGCATCGGGGCCAACGAGCGCCTCGGTCTCGGGTTTGAGCTCGCCACCCAGCACCACGGTACGCATGCCGCGCAAAGCAAGGCGTTGAGCATGGAGCACGGAATCGGTCACATAGGTGACATCTTCAAGGTGTGGAAGATGCTCGATGAGCCTGAGCGTCGTCGAACCCGAGTCGATGTATACAAAGCTCTCGGGCTCCACAAGTGCCGCCGCACGGGCGCAGATACGTTCCTTGTCGTCGTTATGGAGATCGCTGCGCTCATTAAGCGTTAGGTCGCGCGTCACGTGCGCGCGCTCAAGGCTCGTCGCCCCACCGTGCACCTTGGCGATACGGTGTGCGCGATTGAGCGTCTGCAGGTCGCGCCGAATGGTAGACGCCGTCACGCCCAGGGCTTCGGCAAGCTCCGGCACGGTAACCGAGCCGGTCTGCTGAACCATCGACACGATCGCGTTGAGCCTATCTTCCGCTAGCATCGCTTACTCCTCCTCGGGGTACACGACTCCCCAGTCGGCGCGTAGCTTGGTCATCAGCTCCATAACATCAGAAGCATAATCCAGCAGCTCACGCTTGGAGTCGTCGCCGGCAACGGCCTTCTCAAGATCGGCCATCTCATAGCAAAGGGCGTAAGCCTCGGTGCCGGCGTGGACCTCCTCGCGGTGGCCGTCCGCAGTCCACACGATGGTCGCGTGATCGGCGCGCGGATACTCGTTGACCTCGATATAGCACTTATCGAAGCTAATAATCGAGCGCTTGGGTTGCTTGGAGTGGAGCGTGAGGCTCACAACACCCAGCTGCTGCTCGGCATTACGGCAGACGATGCCGCCCGCAACGTCAACACCGGTCTCACAGGTGTTGCCCAACGAAACGACCTCAATGGGCTGGCTTGCCATAAAGAGACGCATGACGGACAGGGCATACACGCCAATGTCGAGCATGGCACCGCCAGCAAGGTTGCGGTTGTAGAAGCGATTGGTCAGATCGCCGTACTCCTTGTAGCTACCAAAGTTGAGCTGGGCGAGGTTCATGCGGCCGAACTCACCGGCATCCATGCGACGGCGCAGCTCTTGATACAAGGGCATATGAAGCACCGTGGTGGCGTCCATGAGGACGACGTTGTGCTCGTCGGCGATGGCACGCGCCTCGTCGAGCTCAGCGGAATTGAGGGTAATGGCTTTCTCGCAGAGCACGTGCTTGCCGGCGGCCAGCGCGTCACGCAGATAGGTGATATGCGTGTTGTGCGGCGTGGTGATATAGACGGCGTCGATGCCCGGATCGGCGTAGAGGTCCTCAACCGATTCATAGACCTTCTCGATGCCATACTGCTCAGCAAAAGCCTGAGCCTTGGACAGCGTACGGTTGGCGACGCCCGCAAGCTTGCGGCCGGCAAGAGCGAGAGACTGGGCCATCTGGTTGGCGATAACGCCGCACCCGATCACAGCCCAACGAAGCTCGGGAGCCGTAAAGATATCATCGGGGAATGGCTTGTCCTGGACCGAAGCGAACGCTGCTTTTGCGGCTGCCGCGGAGTCGAGTGGAGCCTGCTTGGAATCTACCATATGTGCCTCCTGTGTCATAGAACGTCTTGCATTTCGGATAGCTCTATATTCGCACAAACACGCGCGTCTGTGCGCGTTTTTGCGTATCTCACCGCTAAACGGTCATTTTTGTCCCGTAAACGGCGCATCTATACGCATATTCACGCAATCCCACGCACGCAAATACGCACAAATGCGAACCGGTCATTGCTCAGAGACAGGGGCTTATGCTTAGAACTCAAAAGACAGGATGATCCGCTTCGCCTTCGCTCATGGCGCGCTGCAGCTCTAAGGACCGTCCCAAACTGCCGACAGAAAAGGAACGTTCCAAACTGCAGACAGAAAAAGAACGTCCCCAGGCGCCGGCATTTCAAGAGCACTCATTTAAGTCTGTCCCCAATGAGTGGGAGTAATCAGAGACCCTTTGCGAGGGAGGCCGGACGTGGCCTTCCTCGTTTTTATTCATGGACTTTAGTCCGTGCCGCGCGGCACGCGCGGCATAGAAAGCCACCCGCTCAGCGGGTGGAGGCCAATTTCCGCTACGCGACAAAAACCTTCCCCCTAGCATGAGGATTGTTCAGGTCATCATACTAGGGGGAAGGTGATTGCTGTGGCCCAGAAAGCCAACAGCCTCGCGTACACGAAATGGCTGTGCAAGTACCGCATCGCACCGAGGTCAAGCTCATCGCCGCCATCGTCGAGAAGCACCCCAAGGTGCGCTTTGCCGCGAGCCGCACCTCGGCCCACGCCGACCTCTACGACCGCATGGAGCAGGCCCTGTGCGAGTGCGTGGCCAACGCGGTGGAGGTCGTCCGCTCCGACATCAGCCCCGCGCTTCTTGTCCACACCGGTCCAAACCTCGTGGGTGTGGCGGTCCAGGGACTCTAGCGGAGGCGGGGCGTCCTGCCCCAAAAACAAATGCAAAAGACGAGCGCTTCTTGCCGCCCAATTGGCAAGAAGCGCTCGTCTTTTCTTAACGTGTTGTATGGCGGAGAGAGCGCAAGTTACGCGAGCGTCCTTCTTGCCAGCTCGGCCGCGCCGAGGATTCCTTGGTCGCCGCCGCAGCCCGGGGCGCAGATGTAGCTCTCCATGTCCTTAAGCTCGGCGGTCTGGATGTAGCCACCCAGATATTCGAGGGTCTTCTTGCGAACGATGCCGTAGAGCTGCTCCTGGTGCATCACGCCGCCGCCGAGGACGATGCGACGGGGCGAGTACATGAGCACGAGGTTCGCGCACATCTGCCCCAGATAATCCCCCTCGAGCGCCCACACTTCATCGTTGTCCGCGAGCTCGGCCGCGGGCTTTCCCCAGCGCGCGGCAATGGCGGGGCCGGAGGCGAGGCCCTCGAGACAGCTCGCGTGGCTCGGGCAGACGCAGCGTCCCTCCTCGGTGGGACGGGCCCTTACCAGCATGTGGCCGGCCTCGGGGTGCAGCATGCCGTGAAGGAGCCTGCCCGCGCACATGACGCCCGCGCCCACGCCGGTGCCGATGGTCACGTAGACGGCGTCCTCGAGCCCCTTGCAGCAGCCGAAGACCACTTCGCCGAGGCAGGCAACGTTCACGTCCGTGTCGTAGGTCACCGGAATCCCGAGGGCGTCGGCGAACGCGGCGCGAAGACCATAGCCTCGCCACGCGAGCTTGGGCGTCTGGAGGATGGAACCGTAGCGCTCATCGTTGGGGTCGACGCAGGTCGGGCCGAAGGCGCCGATGCCCAACGCGTCCACATCGCGGGCGGTGAACCACTCGACCATTTGCGGGACGGTCTCGGCGGGCGTAAGCGTCGGGGTCTCCATACGGTCGAGGACCTCGCCGTCGCCGGACACCACGGCACAGACCATCTTGGTCCCGCCGGCCTCGAGGGCGCCGAGCCTCATTGGCTTTTCGCTCATGCGATCCTCCTTACAAAGGGACGCCCGCAGTCATGGTCAACCGCGGGCGCCCATAACGTTGGCTTGTTTCGAGGCGACCCTACCTGGGCACGCGGTCCTGCCTTGCGGCAAACGGGGCGAGCACGGCGTGCGGCTCGCTTTGGTACCAGTAGGCGACGGTGGAGATGTCGTCCTCGCGCTCGTAGAGCTTGATGTCGTCGTTGCCGAGGTCCTGGAACGTCACGCGCAGGTCCTCCTTGAACGAGATCGGGTCGGGAAGGTGCCACCTGTAGAGGCCGTGCCTGGGCAGCGCGTCGTCGTTGGTCGCGAGCATCGGGTTCGGGTTCGGCTTGCCCGCGCTGAAGCGGTCGCGCGTGGCGTCGCGCGTCGAGCGGTACGGGTAGCCGGCGAACAGCGTGTTGAAGCACTGCGCCTCGGGCAGTGCGTGGGGCGGCCTGTCGAGGAAGGCCCAGGCACCGCCGAAGTAGTCCTCGGCTCCCGTCGAGGTGACCGTGGGGAACTCCTCGTCGCCGTCGAGGAAGAACTTCATCTCGCCCTCGCCCCACCAATAGCGCTCCAGGGCGCACAGGGCCATGTAGGTGCCGACGTAGTAGCCCTTGCCGCGCACGCCGTCGAGCACGGTGTAGTCGACGCCCCTGCGGGTGCTGCGCTCGCGGTTAAAGCGGGCGTGGAAGTACATGGCGTCGTCCGGCACGTCGGTGAGCGCGTAGTTGAACGTGTAGAAGATGTACTTAATGAACCCGGGGTGCTCGCTCGTAAGCGTGACCTTGGCGTGCTTCCTGAAAGGCATCTCGAAGTAGCAGTTCATGCCGCCCGTCGGGTTCACGCAGATGGGCATCGAGTTGACGATGGCGCGCTCACCGAAGCCGTTGCAGAAGAAGTCGCCGACAGGGCACTCGACCGAGGGGGTCTCCTCGTCGTCCCAGTAGAAGCGCAGCACGAGGTCACGCATGACGAAGCTGCCGGCGGCGGTCTTGTCGGGGACGGTCATCCAGATGTGGCGGATGATGCCGGGGCCCTCGATGTCCGCGAGCGTGATGGTCTCGCCGGACTCAAGGGGCACGCAGCACGAGCCCTTGCGGCCGACGCCGAGGTGGCTGGCCGACATGGCGGCGCGGCCCTTCTCGCCCGTGATGTTCTCGGGGGTGATGGCGCGGCTTTCCTCACCGCCGTGCATCCACACGTCCTTAAGGAACTCTCTCATCGTCGACCTCCTCTATTCGTCGTCGTCGCACTCGGCGGAACTGGCACCGTTCACGTAGATGATCTGCTGGCGCGCCTCGTTGACGAGGGCGTCGAAGTCGAGTTTCTCGTCGGGGCGCGCGAGCGCGACCGTCATGGCGAGCGGGAGGTTGACACCCGCGATCACGTGGATCCGGTCGGAGGCGAAGCGGGAAAAGCGCTGGTTCACGCTGCCGCCGTACGCGTCGGTGAGGACGACGACCTCGTCAGTGCCCGAAAGCGCCGCCTCGACCGCCGCGTCGAGCCCCTCGCCGTTGTCGTTCACGTAGGCGCACACGGCGTTGACGGCGTCGCCCTTACCCGTAAGGAACTCGAGGGTGTCCTTGAAGCCCTGGGCGAGAAGGGAATGGCTCGCCACAACTATCTTTCTCATTGATTCACCAATCTCTTGGGTCGAAGCTAGGCGAGGATGCCGGCGGCGGAGGCGACCATCGCGAGGACGATCACCACGAGGATGAGGACCGTCATGCTCGCGTTCTTCTTGGTAAGAAGGTAATACGCGCTTCCCGTGATGGCGGCGGGAATCATGGCAGGCAGGATCTTGTCGAGCAGCGGCTGAATCTCCATCGAGACGTCGCCGAAGCTGAAGCTAATCGGGCAGGTGACGCCGATGACCGAGGCGATGAGGCAGCCGACCACGGTGAGGCCGAGCACGGAGGCGGCGGCAGTGAGGTTGGGAAGCTTCTCGCTGAAGTCGGTGACGAGCTTCACGCCCTGCTTGTAGCCGAACTCGAGGGCGTGCATGCGGACCCAGAAGATGGCCAGGATGAGCGCGAACCAGATGCCGGCTCCCACGGGGTTGCCCTCGATGGCCATGTAGGCGGCGATGGAGCCCATGATGGTCGGGATCATGGTCATGAGCAGGGAGTCGCCGACGCCGGCGAGCGGTCCCATGGTGCCGATCTTCAGGTCTTGGACGGCGTCCGCCGCCGCGAGGCCGTCACGCTCCTCCATGGCCACGCAGGCGCCGAGGATGATGGCGGCGAGCCAAGGCTGGGTGTTGTAGTAGCGGAAGTGGTTGTTGAGCGCTTGCTTATAGTCCTCGTCGTTCGTGTAGATCTTCCTCAGGATCGGCGAGAGGGCGTAGGCGACCGAGGCGCCCTGCTGGGTCTGGTAGTTGAAGGTGCACACGCTCATGAGCCAGCGCCAGTTCGCGTTGCGCAGGTCCTTCTTGGTGACCTTATAGCCGGAGGGCTTGCCCTCGGCGGCGGTGATGTTCTCGTTTTCCATGGTTACTCATCCTCTCCGATGAAGGTGTTAGCGTCAATATATTTTTCACCATTTTCACCAACGTTTTTTCGCCAATCGCGCCAACGCGGATGCGCCGGA
>UQWS01000032.1 GCA_900544875.1 uncultured Collinsella sp.
GGGGCCGCGGGGGCGTTCGGCTAGGTGCGGGAACGGCCTATTTGCTCAATGTGTTCGGCTGAGATCGGAAATCAACCCATGGTTATCTTCCTTTCCTAGTTTTACTGTCGTTCGTCTTGAAAAGCTGCGCGTATACATTACCGATCCACTTCGAATCACCTCCCATTTCTCTGGTAACGACACGCGAGTCATCCCCTGTGAGCAATACGGAGGCATCGCAGAGCGATTCGAGGTTTCCGATAAGATGAGAAGAGATAATGACATGTGCTCCTCTACCCGCTTCATCTCTAAGAGCATTCGAAACAATCGCAACGTGTCTCACATCAAGTGCATTCATGGGCTCATCCAAAAGGACGACTTCGCAATAGGACATATACGCCATCGCGACATTAAGTAATTGTCTATTTCCATCAGACAGCCTAGATACGGGCGTATTCTTCAACCCAGTCAAGTCAAAGCGATCAAGCACTTGGTCCAAAGTGCGAGGTGAATGCCAAATTCTCCTGCATCGGTCGAGATGAAAAGCGACGGTCATGTATGGAATCAATAGCGACGGCCTATTCGGAACCAAAAAGAATACCTTTCTCATTTCCTCACGGTCGACGCATACTTTTGCATGAAAACAGAGAGAACCTGACACGCGCACTGATGGCCCAGCATCTCCCCAAAGAGTATTCAGTAGCGTAGTCTTGCCATGTCCATTTGGCGCGACAAGACCCCATATCTGGCCAGCGGGCATATCAAACTGCAATCCCTTTACCAGCTGGTTTTTTCCAACCGTCAACGCATCCAGCGACAGAGAGAGCAAGCTTTTCTCGCCCAAACTATCCGGGCGAATATGGTTCCAGGCCCAGCGATTCTTGCTTTTTAGACGCGAAAACGAAATGACCCCCAACGCGCAAACAGCAAACGCGCCCATCACGGCAAAGAGGCAGTGCGATGCACTGGCTTCAGGAACGAGAGATACCTCCGCTCCATTGGCGTAAGATGCGCCGCCGAGCGCAAACGAAGAGGCAGAATAGCTCGACACCATATACGGCAGCAACGCATGCCATGGAGCATCTTTGCTCGCATAAAACGGAAGCTGGCTTATGCCCCCCACAAGAGCGATCACCATGGACGAAATGGCCCTGTTTCTGCTTCCGGCGTACACGCACACGCCCAAGCAAGCAAACATCATCGACAGCACAGCTTCAAAGACGGCAAATAGCCCTAGCTGAACTAACACAGTTCTTTCGACTACGTCACCATACTGAATGAATACGACTGGGTACTCTGTCTGACCTACACCGTTAAACACCGTTGCCAATACAAAACAGGGAGCCAACGCCAGAACCAAAACCAGCATCGATGCAATACCAGAGACGAGAACGCGGCATGCATTCATCTCTAACTTTGACAACAACGCTCGATCGTAGAACCGCTTTCCATCCCCCTCAAGCGACATATAGAGGACGAGGACCGGGACCAAAAGCCACGCTATTGCAGGAACAGCGCCGCAATAATATGCGAGAAGGATCATCCCGGGCATTTTTGTTGTTGAGTCGTACGATTCCGGATGGGCCAGCATCGATATGGCTCGGGGAAGACGTTCTTGGGCTTCAAGCGATAACTCCGAATCAACACCATTCAAATAACCGAGTCGGTATTCCTTGAGCAATAGATTGTCGTAATCGGCAATCGCATCGTAATACTCTCTGGAGTCCGCCTTGCTTTCAAGCGCCCGATCAAGGCACGCCCTTTCGTCGGCAATGATGCTGTTGAGCTCCTGTGGGGCAGTGTCATAAACGCCGTCAGAGACTTGAGAGACCAAAAGGGCTCTCTGGTCTTCGATGGAAGCTCTACCATATAGATAATCTGCTCCCGTTGGAACGAATAGAAATACCGGGATGCAGAATACGAGCGCGAGCAGCGCCGTCAGCAACATAATTCCCCGGTTGCGCGCAAGAACTTCTAAATTAAGCCGTACATATGTGAGGCAATCACAGGTCTTCACAGCAAGCACCTCCGGTTCGCAACACACGAGTCGTCGGACCCGTTGTCCGGAAGTATCGCCTTCATCGTCAGAACTGTCTGTAGACGTGTAGGATGGATTTACAATCTTATTTGTCTACAGGCTTCTACCTGCTATTTTCTATAACATCTGCCATAAGACTAAAAACCCTATCTCTAAGTTCACGCTCCGAGTGAACTCCAAGCAAGGCATAGCTCTTGCTCTTGGCCTCTTTGACGGTTCCCCGAGCAACGTTAAGATGTGCGCAAATCTCGGTGGTTCTATTGCCATCAAAAACGCATGTCATGATATCGGCATAAAGCGGCGTGAAACCAAGCCTCAAGAAGGCCTCACGCACGGTATCGCGTCGATCACCCACCCGAACCGTATCTTTCGAACGCAAGAATAGCAGCGAATTAGCCATAAGGATAAGTACGACAAGGAACGCAGTCACGCGTAAGGCAGGCATAAGGCCGCCAACGGCCTCACCGCTCCCAACGGACTCAAAGAAAATGTACAGTCGACTTACCACATCGTGAACCCAGAACGCTGCTCCAGCACCCACAGACACCGAAGAAAGGGTGAGTTCAGGCGAAAGGCACAAGTGCATTTTAGACATCCACCGTATAGCCGCACGGCAACACAGGGCCACAAGCACTATAGCTATCGATAGGATTATCGCATCATGCTCAAAGCCGAAGCATACGAGGATTTCCTCGATGCCCATTCCAGACGCATACATAAACAGGAAGCAGACGAAGACTATCCTGCAGTTCTGATTGAACGATGAGGACCCCAGCGATTCTGAACGGTGATCATGGCCTTTTGTTGCGTCAAGATGCCACGCATCCTTTGACAAGAGAAGTCCAGCCGTCGCCTCTGAAATGTTTTTATATCCGGTTTTAGTCAAGGCCCGCGACAAATAGGTACGGGCAGTAGACGGGGAAATGTCCAAGGCAGAAGCAATCTCCTCGTACGTTTTTCCCTCTATCCTCATAGAGAAAACCGCGGACTCCCTTTGAGAAAAACCCGAAGCCGTAAGGATATCGGCAACTGCAGAGTGTTTTCCTCCTAATTTGGCGGCCGCAGAAAAAGCGCTCGTTAAGTCGGGGAAAAATCGCGTTATGGCCCTGGCAAGGATACTGCCCAAAACGGTAACCAGAAGCAATACGATCTCTTGATGCCCACCAAAGCTCAGGAGCACAGCCCCGATGTTTATATTGCGCGAAAACAAACAATCCGTATCGAGAATAACGGCGGCATTACCAAACGCAAGAGGTTCGACGAGCGAGGCAGCAACCCCCATCTCGGCGTTAACGGAAAGGAAAGAACCGATGGAGTCCATCAACGGGACGAGAAGAAACTGAAGGCCAACAAGCAAAGCAATCAAGAGCACAACGGGGCTGTAAAGTGCGAGCTCAGGATACCCGTGGAGAGCAGAGCCATCGGCCACATGTTTCCCCTTTAATCCCGCACGTATGTTTGCGAATTCACCGCCAAGCACCCAAGAACAGCAAGCGACAAGCAAGGGGGCTAGTAACAACAAAATGAACGCGAGCGCCGAAACCACAACATGAAATTGATGAAAGACATTAAGAGATATCGTGTACATCACAAGAAGTGCAATGTCTACGAGCATAAATCCAAAAAGCCTTTTGGAAATACCCGGTCTCACAGGGCGAGAGATGAGGCCCACACAGAAGCCCGAAAACAGATGCAGACCGATAAGAACGGTGCCAGAAAGGCCCGTATAAATACTTGGCGCCACACAATACAGACCAGCCGCCCCTATAAACAACATAATTGAATGCCAGAGGAACGAGCGCGTCACGTTTTGCAGGGTAGCTGCCTCGGTTGCCATAAAATCAAAGCTCCTAGATAGCATTTTGGGTATTTTAACATCGTTCCCGGCGTTAAAAAAATGTTACCCGAATTAATCAATATCCCCCCTCCACCAAAAGGCACCACGCTGATCCTCCACTTTTGGAAGCGACAACCTACCAAAAAGGGACAGGTTTATTTTGGCAGGTTTTATCTGGGCAAATGCCAAAACCGCCGCGAGGGAGCTACTTTCCCTCGCGGCGGTTTTCTAGCAGTAAAACCAAGTGAGTAGGCTTTTGGCGGGATGCCGAGCACGCCCCAAAACGCCACAGCCCTGACCTGCGGTTTTGTTGAGCGTTTGTCGCAATGTGCTCGGCAGATCCAAAAAAGTCTACTCACTTAGTTTTGAGATGCATCAGGCGGGCAAAAAACCGCCGCGAAGGGGGCCCGGCTTCCTTCGCGGCGTTTGTTCGCTGTGGTTATGCGGCGGTTTTGCCCGCTCGCTACTCGCTGTAGCGGGTGGCGATGGCGGCTCGCACCATGCCGGTACTCATGAGGTAGGTCACCAGGAAGTAGCCACCATAGGCTGCCAGGAAAATCGCACAGGTAAGACCCACGGTGCCGCCGATGCTCATGTTGCCAAACGTGCTCACCAGCTCGATGATCACCTTGAGCGCCACAAAGGAGTGCGCCAGACCCACTGCCAGCGGGAACAGGAAGAACACCGCTTGCTGTGCCATCACCGAATGGCGAATCTGGCGGTCGTCACAGCCGATCTGCGCCAGCACGCGATAGCTGCGGCTGCCATCTGCCACGTTGGAGAGCTGCTGGATCGACAGAATTGCCGCGCATGCAACGACCAGTACAAAGCCGATGTAGATAGCCAGATAGCTAATCATGCCGTTCATCTGCGCTGCCTGCGTATATAGCTCGGAGCGTGTCATGAAGACTCCCCACGACCCCGGCTCCTTGCCGTCAACGAGCAGATTGTCGAGCATGGTGTATTTAATGCTCTCGTCTGCCTTGGTCACATCCATCCCCTGCTTGTAATTAACGAGCAGATTACTGGAATACGGCTGCAGATTAAGCTGGGACAGCAGCTCATCGGCAACGACCACGGTACCGGGATTGCTACCGAGCCCCGAGTTGGCGATGGCCGCCGTGTCCTCGTCCGACTTATCGGTTGCGGGCTTGAGCTCATGCCCACCCAAGGTGAGGGTATGGCCGCCGGCCATATATTTGGTGTACAGGTCGCCCAGCTCACCGCCCATATCACACGTAAGCACGTACTGGTCGCGGCCAATGCTCACCGGCTCCTCGCCCATCATCTGGCGCAGCTTGTTGTACTGGCTCGCCGGCGTCACAAACAGGCCCATATCATCGGCATTGCTGCCCTCGAGCACCTTGGGGAGCTTTTCGCCCATGGCCTTGCACATCTCGCCCGCCGTCACCGAAGGATCCGAGCCGCCAAGCGTATAGCTCAGATACGAGTCGATCTGCACATGTTCACCGGCAACATCGGCGATATTGACCTTCTTGCCGGTCTCGTTGCCATTATCTGCCGACTTGCCCTTGATACTTTCCGCAACGTTATCGGGATCGATACGGTCACCGTGCCATGCAGCGTACAAATCGACCGTTGCGTCTGCCAGCACCATGCGATCGGCTTCAGACGGATTGATGTACTCTTTGTAGTAGTCGAGCGTATCGGGCGTGTAATAGACATACGTCTGAGACACGTCTACAGGGTTATAGCGCTCCAGGTTTTCGTTCATCACGTTGGCAATCGACATACCGCACGTCACCGAGGTGATGGCCAAAAACAGGAGCATCGCGATGACGCCCATCGAAAAGCACACCGTGTTGACCTTGGCCGCAAGCTGGCGCACGGTAAACATGTTGAGGCCGCGCCAATACACGCCGCGCAGGCTCTGCAGCAGCTTGATGAGCATGCCCGAGAGTCCCCAGAACAGGGCAAAGGTGCCCACGGTAACCATAGCGGTCGTAATACCAAACTGGTTCATGGCCTCTTGCAGCTTGCTGTCCGTCGCGGTTAGCGGGAACCCATCACGTAGCAGACGGTAATAGGCCACGCCCACAAGCACCACGCCCACGGCAAAGATGGCAATCGCAATCCAGGGGTTGCGCGTCTTGATGCTCTCGTTGCGACGCTCGGCACCCATAAGCTCGATGAGTTTGGTACGACGCACGGCGCGAAGGTTCAGCAGTAGCGTGAGCACAAACATTACGAGCATGCAGACAAGGGTCAGATTGAACGCATGCATCGAGAAAAAGAAGTGGAAATTGGCGATCTGTGTCTTAAAGAGCGAGGCCGTAAAGAACGTCATGAGCTGGGAGAGTCCCACACCCAGCACAATGCCGGCGACAAAGGCCACCACCGAGACAATCACCGTCTCGAGCGCCATGATTGTGGCGACGCGCCCGCGCCCCATGCCGAGCACCTGGTACAGGCCAAACTCCTTTTTGCGGCGTTTCATGATGAAGTTATTGGCATACACCATCAAAAAGGCCATGACACCGGCCAAAAAGTACGTCAGGTCGCCGAGCATGCTGCCCATTACCTGCGCCAAGCCCTTTTCATCGATTCCGGCGATGTCAACCTGCATCGAGATGGTGTTAAAGGCATAGAAGACCGTGACGCCCAGGGTGAGCGTCAAAAGGTAGACGAGGTAGTCGCGGCCGGCGCGGCGGACGTTGCCCCAAGCGAGTTTACAGAGCATCGGAGCCCTCACCGCCCATCATGGCAACGACCTCCATAATGCGGTCGAAAAACTCTCGGCGGTCGGTGTCGCCGCGGCGCAGCTCGGTGAAGATCTTGCCGTCGCGGATAAACAACACGCGGCTCGTGTAGCTGGCAGCAAAGCTGTCATGCGTGACCATGAGCACGGTAGCGCACAGGCGGCGATTGAGGGCCTCCAGGCTCTCGAGCAGCAGGCGGGCGCTCTTGGAATCGAGGGCGCCGGTGGGCTCGTCGGCCATGATCATGGTGGGGTCGGTGACGAGCGCGCGAGCCGCGGCAACGCGCTGCTGCTGACCGCCGGACATCTGGTAGGGATACTTGTCGAGCACCTGACTGATGGAGAGGCGCGCTGCCACGTCCTGCACGCGGGTCGAGATCTCTGCCGAGTTTGTGCGGGCGATGGTGAGCGGCAGGGCGATGTTCTCGCGCGCCGTGAGCGTATCGAGCAGGTTGGAATCCTGGAAGATAAAGCCGAGCTCCTCGCGGCGGAACTGCGAAAGCTTAGCCTGCTTCATGCGTGTTACGTCCTGCCCGTTGATGCGGATGGTGCCGCTCGTGGCGCTATCGATGGTCGAGACGCAGTTGAGCAACGTCGACTTGCCCGAGCCCGAGGCGCCCATGATGCCAACGAATTCGGCGCGGTTGACGGTAAAGCTGACGTCGTTGAGCGCGCGGGTCACGTTGCCCAGCGCTCCATATACCTTTTCGAGATGCGCGACCTCCAGTACCGGGGTCGCCATGTGCGTGGTTTGCATACCGAGTCCTTTCTTGCAATTAGTCTACGGCATCTATAGTCGCAAGAAGACGAGTCGGCTACCATCGATATGGCTTACGCTTGCCTTACCGTTGTGTAAGGTACGGGTAGCTAGCCTGTCACGTGTTGATGTTGAGAGAGGACTCCTGTTGAAGACTGTTCATGTTGCCGCTGGGATCATTCGCAAGGAAGGATCCGACGAGCTATTGGCCGTGCAGCGCGGCTATGGCGACATGCAGGGACTTTGGGAGTTCCCAGGTGGCAAGCTCATGCGCGGCGAGACGCCCGAGGACGCCGTGCGCCGCGAGCTCATGGAAGAGCTGCAGGTGAAGGTCAACAACCTGCGCGATTTCTACACCGTTGAGTATGACTACCCCGATTTTCATCTCTCCATGGAGTGCTACTACTGCTCGCTGGCTAAAGAGTCCGACGAGCCCCAGAAGCACGACCGCCAGCTCGATATCCGCTGGATTCCGCGCACTTCGCTTGCCACGGTGGAATGGATGCCCGCCGATAAGGGGCTTATCGATGCTCTGATTGAGCTGAAGGAAGATCGGCTTGAGGCCAACGGCACTGCCAACGACGCCGAGGCCACCACGACCGACGAGCCCGCCACCAAACCCAAGCGCGCACCGAAGCGCCGCAGCAAAAAGCGTCCCAAGCCTGGCCTGCTGGACGGCATCGACACCTCGGACCTTTCCGCCGACGAACGTGAACTCGTGCGCCGTCGCGCCGCTATAAAAAAGTCCATGAAGGGTAACAAGCGCGCCAACACCAAGCCCGAGCTGCTCGTACGCCAGCGCCTGCGCGCCGCGGGCCTTACGGGCTATCGCTTGGAATGGAAGGTTCCCGGCAAACCCGATATCGCCTTTCCCGGGCGCAAGATCGCCATCTTCGTCAACGGCTGCTTTTGGCATCGCTGCCCCAAGTGCAACCCTAGCCAGCCCAAGCGCAACGTTGAGTTTTGGGAGGCAAAGTTCCGTCGCAACGTCGAGCGCGACCGCGCTGCCATCAACGCACTTACCCAAATGGGCTGGACGCCCATCACCGTCTGGGAATGCGAGCTCAAGAAAGACCGCATCGACGCCACCATGGAAAAGGTCATCGAGCAGGTACGGGCTGCAGAGCCGCAGCGCTAACAGCGAGCATTCACACGCTCCGCACGTCCGCGCCACGCCTACGCCACAAACCTTAGAAAGCCCTTAAGCTCAAAACCTTTCAAGAGTGTTACTCAATAGCCTTGACCTGCGGTTTCATCGTAACACCAAACCAGGTTAAGCCTTTCTTTAGCGCTTCTTTGCAGCAACCGCGGCATAATACTGCCAGCGCACGGGACCTAGCAGCACACCCCGTGCGCAATCTTTTGGTGGACATCGAGGAGGCCGCATAAGCATGCATTCTTCCAACGACGCAGCACAGCAGCCATCCCTAAAACATGCAAACCTTTTCTCCTTCCCCCCGACACAGAGAAACGGCCTCCCCGACTCCCCCACCGCCCGGACCAATCGCTCACAAAATCAGCGACTCAACCTGCAAGCCTCATTCAAAAAGCTCCAGGCATCCCTAGACAAAACCTTCCCCAACCAAGCTGGGGCATACTAACCCCTCAACAACAAAGCAACGCTCGCGCCCCACCCTTTCAGCCCTAACGCCACAAGGGCGATTGAGCAGGACAGCTTGGGCGGACCCCCGCACTTAGTTTCCAAAATCATTCCGCAGCGCGAAGGCCCCCGTTGCCAACGCTTCGTAGAAGCGAGGCAACGGGGGCCTTCATGCGCGAGGACGTTTTGGAAACTAAGTGCGGGGGTCCGCCCAAGCCGTCCGGTGGGATCAGAGCACCCTTGCTGTTACTCCGCCTTGCCCACGGAGTTGAGGTTGGTCATGCGGATCTTAACCAGCTCGGTAATCTCACGCATGCCCTCCTTGGCCGGCTTCTTGGGGTCGAAGCAGGCGGGGTTCTCGGCCATGTAGGCCATGAAGCCCTTGGTGTAAGCCTGACGCAGCTCGGTGGCGTAGTTAACCTTGCAGATGCCGTTCTTCACAGCCTCGGCAACCTGCTCATCGGGCACACCAGAGGTGCCGTGCAGAACCAGCGGCACGTCGACGGCGTCGCGGATGGCCTTGACCACGGACTGCTCGATGTGCGGATCGCTCGTGTACACGCCGTGGCTGGTGCCAACGCCAATAGCGAGGGAGGTGCAGCCAGTGCGCTCGACGAACTCCTTGGCCTCGGCCGGATCGGTGTAGGGGCTCTCACCCTCAACCGCGGGACCGTCGTCCTCCTTGCCGCCAACCTTGCCGAGCTCGGCCTCGACGGGCACGCCCATGGCGCGGCCAGCGTCGGCGACGGACTTGGTCAGGGCAATGTTGTCCTCGAAGGACTCGTGCGAGCCGTCAATCATGACAGAGGTGTAGCCAGTGCGGAAAGCCTGCATACAGCGGTCATAACCATCGCCGTGATCGAGGTGCAGGGCGACGGGCACGGAAGCGCGCTCGGCAGCGGCCTTGACCATGCCGTAGAAGTAATCCAGGCCAGCGGTCTTAATGGTGCCCGGGGTGGTCTGCATGATGACGGGGGACTTGGTCTCCTCGGCGGCGGCCAGAACGGCCATAACAAACTCGAGGTTCTCGACGTTGAACGCGCCGACGGCGTAGTGGCCGGCCTGAGCGTCCTTGAGCATCTTTTCGGTGGTAACAAGTGCCATGAGCGTTTGCTCCTCTCCCTCGCCCGCATCTGGACATCGGGCGTACGTGTCCGCAAGGCGTTTTACCTTGCATTTTGCTGCGCCCATTGTATGAAAATCGCATCTGTCGCATGTACGAGATATCGCCAGCACGCAGGCCAAAACACTCGTTTTTGAAAAGCAAACGGAAGGGATTCAGGCTAAATTCCCCTATCCGACATTACCGTTTTCAAGCGAATCATCTTTCTTTTATAGAAAAGATAAGTAATCGAAAGGCGTTTACTTGCTCAAAAAGAAAATGAACGAAAATAGACTCAACACAATTCCTGCAAATTTCAGACGATGATGGAGCGGATATGGCCCATGCAACAACCCGAGCTTTCGCCGATGAGCGTCGTGCCGCCATCATGGAGATGCTCGAACATAACGCCTCGGTGCAAGTAGCAGAAATCGCCCAAACCTTTGGCGTGTCCTCCGTCACCGCCCGCGCCGACCTGGACGCGCTCGCCGAATCCGGCAAGCTGCGTCGCACGCATGGCGGTGCCGTGTCGCTCCAGAAGCGGCTGACCGTATCAACCCAGGATCGCCGCATCAACGTCAACGTCGCCGCCAAGCAGGCCATCGCACAAAGCGCCATTGAACTCGTCGGCAATGGTGACACCCTGCTCGTCGACTCGGGCACCACGGCACTCGAGTTCGTTCGGCTCCTCGATCAACGCAACGGCATCACCGTTATCACGGCCGACATTACCATCGCCGATTACATCGACGAGAGCATGCCCTCGGTCGATGTCGTCATGCTGGGCGGGGCACTGCGCAAAGGTCATCGCTATCTGTACGGCCCACTTACCATGCAGGCGCTCCAAATGGTCCATGCCGACCTTGCTGTCATGTGCCCTGGCGCTTTTGTTCCCGGCTGCGGCTTTACGACCGACTTTCCGCAGATGGCCGAAACCAAAGCGGCTATGGTCGGTGCCGCCCGTCAAAACGTCGCCCTCATGGATGGCAGCAAGGTCAACGGACGCGGCATGTACCGTTTTGCCGAGCTTGCCGACGTCAACACTATCGTGATGGACCGTGACCCCGACGATGCCGTCGCCACCTCAATCGCCGAGACCGTCGACGACGCCTGCCCAAATCTCGTCATCGCCGGCGCTTAAACAAAAACCACCACAAAGGTGCCTGTCCCCTTTGTGGTGGTTTGAGCGTTGAAAGTGAACGTATCGCTACTTGGAAAGCTCGTCGGCGAGGGCCTCGATCTGAGCGCGCGAGGCGTCGTTGAGCGAACCCAGGACGGTCACCTTATTCTGCGTCAGCGTGATGTCCTTCATACCCTCGAGCTCCTTGGTCATAACCTTGGCAGCGGTGGGCGCCCAGGAGCCGGCCTCAACGAGCGCCACCGTACGGTTCTGATAGGCGTGCTCGGCAAGCGTGTGGATAAAGGTGCTCATGAACGGGAAGATCTCGCCCTGATAGGTGATGGAGGCGAGCACCAGACGGTCATAGCGGAACGCATCCTCAACGGCCTCGGCCATGTCGTCGCGAGCCAAGTCAAAGACGGAAACCTTCTGGCCGCGGGCCTCGAGCGCAGACGCAAGCTCCTCAACGGCGGCCTTCAGATGGCCGTACACGCTCGCATAGGCAATCGTGATGCCCTCGTCCTCGGGCTGATAGCTCGACCAGGTGTTGTAGGTGTCGAGGTAATAGCCCAGATTCTCGATAAGAACAGGACCATGGAGCGGACAGATGATCTGGATATCCAGATCGGCGGCCTTCTTGAGCACGGTCTGCACGAATTTGCCGAACTTACCGACGATGCCAAAGTAGTAGCGGCGCGCTTCGCAAGCCCAGCCTTCCGGGTCCTCGATGTCGTTGGCGCCGAACTTGCCAAAGCCGTCGGCACTAAAGAGCACCTTGTCGGTGGACTCGTAGGAGAAGATCACCTCGGGCCAGTGCACGTTGGGGGCGCCGACAAACGTTAGGCTGTGGCCACCCAGGTCGAGCACGTCGCCCTCTTTGACGACCATCTTACGCTCGGGATAATCGGTACCAAAGTAGTTGACCATCATACGGAAGGCGCCCATGCTGGCCACGATCTGGGCCTGGGGGTAGCGCTCCATAAAGGCGGCAATGCCGGCGGAGTGATCGGGCTCCATATGATGGACAACCAGGTAGTCGGGCGTACGACCATCGAGCACGGCCTCGAGGTTGCCGAGCCACTCGTCGACAAAGTCAGCGTCGACCGAATCGGCGACAGCGATTTTATCGCCCAAGATAACGTAGCTGTTGTATGCCATACCGTTCTCGGACACGTCGTACTGGCCCTCGAACAGGTCAATGTCGTGATCGTTGACGCCAATGTAGCGGATATCCTTGGTGATCTCCATCAGGCAAAGCCTCCTAGATAGACAAAAGAGCCCGTCTATCATAGCACTCGGCTACAACCCAACAGCTATCTACCGACATCCTTACCGATTGTTATTGATGTTCAACATATCACCGTTGACCTGCGGAAACTATGCGCGCGGTGCCGCCGTACTATGTCGAACGATGAGCTGACCGGGAATACGAATGGCAACAGTTTTGCCCGCCGTACCCGCCTCGGGAACCGCATGCTCAAACACCTCGCGTCCGCGCTGATGTAGATCGAATCGCACGGTCGTGAGCTCGTTGTGTGCCACAAAATCATCGAGTGAATCGTCGACGCCCACTACGCTCACATCCTCGGGCACGCGCAAGCCGCTATCGCGCAGCGCGGCGATGGCCCCGTTTGCCATCTGGTCGTTTGCCGCATAGATCGCCGTCATGGTGCGGTCGTGCTCAGCCAAGTACCGAGCGGCCTCGTAGCCGCTGTTGGCAGACCAGTCGCCCTCGAGTGGCTCTACCGTCTCGATGTGTTTACGCTCGAGTGTATCTTGCCAACCGGCGCGACGAAATTGCTCGTCGACCGAGAACGACGGGCCGCCAATATAGCGAATCTGCTCGTGCCCCAGCTCAAACAGGTGATCCATAAGCAATAGCGAGCAGCCGTAATGGTCGGAATCGACCGTGGTCACGCGCGGATGCGCGTACATGGTAACGATGACCGTTCCAATGCCCGGCAACGGATCGAACGTCTCAAAATCGGGCGCCATGCGACTCATGCCGATGATGATACCGTCCACGGGCAGCGCGGCCATACGACGCGTGGCCTCGGCAAGCGAAAACTCCTCGGTCTTGGACATCTCGACCAGCGTGATGGCGCAATTATGCTCGCGAGCTGCGCTGGCGATGCCGTCGATCATTGAGAGGTTCCCAAACTTGGTGACATCGTTGACGCACAGCCCGACCGAATGGTAACGGCCGTCGCGCAGCGAGCGACCGGCATAGCTCGGACGAAAGCCAAGCTCTTGCATAGCGGCCTGCACGCGCTGGCGCGTCCGTTCGTTAACGTTGGGCAAGCCGTTGGCGACGCGCGAAACCGTCTGCTGCGAAACGCCAGCAGCGCGGGCGACGTCGGCCATGGAGACCGGACGCGAACTGGTATCGTTGGACGGGCGCCTTGCCACAGGATCACCTTCACCCTTGAGAGATCTGAATAGCGTGAATGCCGGCCCGGGCAGAAATACATCCCGCGCCGAGGCCCGCTATCGTCGGACGCATGTTAACGTACTCTACTTTTTCTATCTGCATCTCTTCTGCTTTATAAGTCCATACGGCAGTACCGTTCACGGCTGAATTTCTACCGATTACCAGATTCTCAAAAAGTGATAAGTGTTGTGTTATGAGTACGTTAACATAGCCCGTAACGTGCGGCATCGTAGATGCTGAGTTTATGCCGCTTCAGATTGTTAACGTACTCACTACGACGGAAAACTCGTCAGTATGCGCCAAGGAAAGGACCCTCATGACCACCCCCGACGAAAAGACACTCGCCACACTCACCAAGCTGTTTGAGGAGGAGTTTGGCCCCATCGGCGACCGCCAGGTGCTCTACGTGCACGCGCCCGGCCGTTCCGAGATCAGCGGCAACCACACCGACCACGAGGGTGGCCACGTTATCGCCGGCTCGCTCGATGTCGCCGTTGACGGCATCGCCGTGGCAACCGATTCCAACAAGGTCCGCGTTGCCGACGAGGGCTATCCCACGTTTGAGATCACGCTCGACACGCTGGATGTTCAGGAGTCCGAGAAGGGCACGTCCGCAAGCCTCGTGCGCGGTATGGCCCACGAAATCGCTGCTCTGGGCGTTGAGCCCCAAGGCTTCGACTTTGCCTTTACCTGCTCCGTCCCCTCGGGTGGCGGCCTTTCTAGCTCCGCCGCTGTCGAGGCGGCTTACGGCCGCGCCATGGAGACGCTCTGGGGCGCGCCCGCCATTGAGCCCGTCACGCTCGCCCAGATGAGCCAGCGCACCGAGAACAACTATTACGGCAAGCCCTGCGGTCTTATGGATCAGGCGGCTGTGTGCCTGGGCGGCCTCGCCTACATGGACTTTGAGGATCAGGCTCGACCTAAGACCCAGAAGCTCGAGCTCAACTTTGAGGATCACGGCTATGCGCTCGTGCTCGTTAAGGTCGGCGCCGACCACGTGGCGGCTACCGACGACTACGCCGCCGTTCCGCGCGAGATGCAGGACGTCGCCGCCGAGTTTGGCAAGGCACGCCTGTGCGAGGTCGACGTTGGCGACTTTGACGCCAAGCTCCCCGAGCTGCGCGCCAAGCTGGGCGACCGCGCCTGCCTGCGCGCCGTTCATTACTGGTACGAGAACGGCCTGGTCGATAAGCGCTGGGCGGCCCTCAACGCCGGCGACATTGATCGGTTCCTGGTCCTGACACGTGAGTCCGGTGCCAGTTCTGCCATGTACCTGCAGAATGTCGTCGCCAAGCTGGGTTCCGAGCAGCCTTCCATGTACGCGCTTGCTCTTGCCGAGCATGTGCTCGACGGCCGTGGCGCCGTTCGTATCCACGGCGGCGGCTTTGGCGGTACCATCCAGGCCTTCGTGCCGCTCGAGCTGGTCGACACCTTCATTGCCAAGATGAACGGCTGGCTGGGCGAGGGCTCTGCCCGTCACTACGCCATCTCTGACAAGGGGGCTTACGCGGCATGGCTGTAATGACTGATGTGCGCGAGGCCGCGCAGGGCCTCATCGAATATGCCATCCACCGATCGATGATCGGCCAGGACGATCGCATCTGGGCATACAACACCGTTCTCGAGTGCATCGGCGCCACGGGGCCGGCACTCGACATGGCCTGGGCACTCCAGGTTGAGAAACTCTCGCTCTTGCACCCCAATACCCTGCCCGACTTTGATCTTGAAGGCACGCTTGCCGCGCTTTCCGAGGCTGCCGTTGCCAATGGCGCCGCCGAGGACACGGCGTCGGGCCGCGACCGCATCGCCATGCGCATCATGGGTGCGCTCATGCCGAGGCCTTCGGTTGTAAACGAGGAGTTCAACGGACGTATGGGCGTCAACGAGCCCCGCGCCGCAACCGACTGGTTCTACGGCCTGTGCTGCGACGCCGGCTACGTGCGCCGTGCCGCCATCGCGCGCAACATCAAATGGAGCACCCCCACCAACTGGGGCGATCTTGAGATCACCATCAACCTCTCCAAGCCTGAGAAGGACCCACGCGATATCGCCGCGGCTGGTGCCGCAAAGAACACGGGCGAGAAGTATCCCGCCTGCCAGCTTTGCATCGAAAACGAGGGCTATCCCGGACGCTCCGCCGTAGCCGACGGCGGCGCTCACCCCGCCCGCCAGAATCTGCGCGTTATCCCCATCCAGCTTAATGGCGAGCGCTGGGGCTTCCAGTACAGCCCGTACGCGTACTTTAACGAGCACTGCATTGCCATGAGCTCCGAGCATCGTCCGATGCACGTCGACCGCAAGGGACTGACCTGCCTGCTCGATTTTGTGGACCTGTTCCCGCATTACTTCATCGGCTCCAACGCCGACCTGCCTATCGTGGGCGGCTCGATTCTGTCGCACGACCACTTCCAGGGCGGCGCGCACGAGTTCCCCATGATGCACGCCGCCGAGGTCTCGCAGTTTAGCGTGCCCGGCTTTGACGGCGTTACGGGCGCCGTGTTGCAGTGGCCGCTTTCGGTGCTGCGCCTGCGCTCGCACGACCGTGCTCAGCTGCTCGACGCTGCCGAGAAGATTATCCTCGCCTGGCGCGAGTGGACCGATGAGTCGGCGGGTGTCATCGCGCACACAGCCGACGGCGTAGCGCACAACACCGTGACGCCCGTTATTCGTCGCGTCGACTCCCGCGGCAATGCAGGCGGCGAGATCTACGAGGCCTACCTGGCGCTTCGCTGCAACATCACGACCGACGAGCATCCGCTGGGCGTGTTCCATCCGCATGCTGAGTATCACCATATTAAGAAGGAGAACATCGGCCTGATCGAGGTCATGGGCCTGGCCATTTTGCCGCCGCGCTTGGTTTCCGAGCTCGGCGCCGTCCGCGAGCACCTGCTGGCGGCCAAGGTCGATGCCAGCTACGACCTTGCCGCAGCGCTCGAGAGCGATGACCTTTGCCGTAGCCACGCCGCATGGGCCGAGGATGTCTTTGCTCGCCGCGCGAACGAGCTTACGGCGGACAACGCCATCGACATCCTGCACGAGGAGGTCGGCGTGGTGTTTGGCCACGTGCTCGACAACGCCGGCGTCTTTAAGTGGGACGAAGCCGGCCGCGCCGCCCAGCAGCGCTTTATCGACTCACTGTAGAGCACAGACCCGGACGCTCAACGGCAGTCCACACGACATAACCGCCCACACGACAACGGCGCCCGCCGGCAACATCGCCGACGGGCGCCGTTTTTGCGTGTAGTCATTGGGGACGTTCTTAAACGACTAGTCAAACAAGAACGTCCCCAACGACTAATGACTCGAGCGTGGAAAATCTCCCACTTTGAGCTCGTATGGGCACCAAAAGCAGGAGATTATCCACGCTCATTCTATTAGGAGTCACAACCGCTACAACTCTACGACCTCAACGTTGCTGTAGACCTCGTCCCAGCGATCCATGACCAGGTGGCCGGTCTTGGGATCCATGGCGTTGAGCTTGCCGCAGGTATTGGCGGTCTTGAGCACCGTGACGTCGTCGGCACCAGCAGCAATGGCATGCGCAAAGCCGGCGATAGTCGAGTCACCGGAACCCGTCGCGTTCACAGCCGCAATCGCGGGCGTCTTGGCGCGGAATGCGCGACCCTCATGGAAGCCCACCGAACCGGCAGCGCCCATCGAAACGACAACCCAGGGGATACCGGCAAAGCGGCCATCGGCGGCAAGCGCCTCGCGCAGGGCATCGACATCATCGGTCGTAAAGGACGTACCCAGCAGGCCGTTAATCTCGGTCAGGTTGGGTTTTACGAGCTCAGGCTTAGCGTCGGACTCCAGCGCGGCCTCCAGCGATGCACCCGAGGTATCGAGCAGCACCTTGGCGCCCGCCTCCTCGGCGATCTTGACGAGCTCGGCATAGTAGCTGGCATCGACGCCACGCGGCAGCGAACCCGAAAGCGTCACAACGTCCGCCTTCGCTGCAAGCTCGGCGAACTTGGCCGTAAAGGCCTCGAGCTCTGCCGGGGCGATCTGCGGGCCGCTCTCCAGCAGCTCGGTCTGATTACCCTCGTGCAGAATATTCAGGCAAATGCGCGTCTCACCGGCGATGGGCACAAAGTCGTTCTTGACGCCGTCGGCATCCATAAGCTCGGCCATATAGGCACCCATGTGGCCGCCGAGCAGGCCGGTCGCGAGCACGTCATCGCCCAACTGCAACAGCACACGGCTCACGTTGAGGCCCTTACCGCCAGCGGTCTTTTCGGGCGTCACACGGTTAACATCGTCGATGATCAGCTTGTCGAGCTGATAGCGCGTATCAATCGACGGGTTCATGGTAACGGTCAGAATCATATTGAACTCCTGTTTCCGGG
>UQWS01000033.1 GCA_900544875.1 uncultured Collinsella sp.
TCAAATTCGGCAGCGACGCCCAGGAATTCCTGGATGTTCTCGGCACGGCTCTCAGACTCCATGGTGCCCTCGGCGCGAAACGCCTGCAGCAGACCCGTCTTATCGACAATCATCTCGACGACGTCCTTGAGCTCGCCGTCCATGCGGCGGCCCTCGCGCACCAGCGACACAAAGCTTGACAGGCCATTGCGGACCTTGGCGCTAAACATGCCGGTTTCGGCACACGCAATCTCGCAAGCCTGGAAGAACGAGCAACGGTTGTCGCGCGCCAGCTGCTCGATTTTTTGGATCGAGGTGGAGCCGATGCCACGGCGCGGTGTGTTGATGACGCGCTTGACGCTCATCTCGTCGGCCGGGTTCACGATCATCTTAAGGTAGGCCATGACATCACGGATCTCGGCACGGTCGAAGAATCGCGTGCCGCCCACGATCTTGTAGGGCACGCCCGCGCGCAGGAACATATCTTCGAGGATACGCGACTGGGCGTTGGTGCGATAGAACACGGCAATGTCGTCGTAGCTCGTGCCTTTGGCATGCAGCTTCTCGATCTCGCCGGCAATCCAGCGGCCCTCGTCGCGCTCGTCGCTCGCCTGGAAGGCCTGGATCTTCTCGCCATCGCCCTCGGCCGTAAACAGGCGCTTGTCCTTGCGCTGCGAGTTGTGGCGTACCACGGCGTTGGCGGCGTTCAGGATATGACCCGTGGAACGATAGTTCTGCTCCAGCTTGACGGTCTTGCAGTTTTTAAAATCCTTCTCAAAGTCCAGGATATTGGTGATGTCGGCGCCACGCCAGCTGTAAATGGACTGGTCATCGTCGCCCACGACCATGAGGTTTTGGTACTTGGCGGCCAGCAGGTTGGCGATTTCGTACTGGACGTGGTTGGTGTCCTGATACTCGTCGACGCTAATGTAGCGGAAGCGCTCTTGGTACTTATCGAGCACCTCGGGGCGGGTGCGCAGCAGCTCAAGCGCGCGCACGAGCAGGTCGTCGAAGTCCATCGCATTGGCGGCGCGCAAGCGACGCTCCAGCTCCAAGTAGACCTGTGCGGCCTTTTTATCGTTGGGGCTATCGGCGCTCTTGAGCATGTCCTCGGGGCCGATCATGGCGTTTTTGGCCGAGCTGATCTTGCTGCGGATCATGTTGATGGGGAACTGCTTTTGCTCGATGCCGAGCGCCTGCATAATGTCGCGCACCATGCGCTTTGAGTCATCGTCATCGTAGATGGTGAACTGGCCGGTGTAGCCCAGCAGGTCGGCGTCCTCGCGCAGCATGCGCACGCACATGGCATGGAAGGTGCACACCCACATGCCGCGGGTACCGCTGGGAATGAGCGCCGCCAGACGCTCGCGCATCTCGGCCGCGGCCTTGTTGGTAAACGTGATGGCAAGAACCTGCCAAGGCTTAACACCCAGGTCGCCGAGCATATGTGCGATGCGGAAGGTCAAGACGCGGGTCTTGCCCGAGCCGGCGCCGGCGAGCACCAGCAACGGACCCTCGGTGGACAGGACCGCCTCGCGCTGGGCGGGATTAAGGCTGTCAATGTCG
This sequence comes from uncultured Collinsella sp., assembly GCA_900544875.1. Classification (GTDB taxonomy): domain Bacteria; phylum Actinomycetota; class Coriobacteriia; order Coriobacteriales; family Coriobacteriaceae; genus Collinsella. The sequence goes on from UQWS01000033.1 coordinate 1,546, forward strand.
ACGAGCGGCTTGGCGGGCTTGGGCGCCGGCGCGGGAGCGTCGTAGATGTCGAGCGGAACGAGCTCGGGCTCCGGCGCAGCGGGGGCGGTGTATGCATCGAGCGGCACGGGTTCCGGCGCGGGCGGTACGGGTACCGCGGCGTTCTTTTCCCAGGGCAGGGGCTGGGTCATGGGCGACTCCTCATCTGACGGACGGCGCGCCTGCGGGCGGCGCCATAGTTTGAGCCGTACCAGTATACCGAGCCGCGCGGACACCGACGCAAATCACACCACGACTCCGTGCGCCACCGTCAGGCCCGCCCCAGCGGATTTGGTGCATTGGGGTCAGGTTGCTTTGCACCAATCTATTGACAATCACGGAACCGCCGATGTCATGGCCACGGTAGCGAGCGGCGGCCAGGGCGAACAAATTGGCATGAAAAGAGGGCGGCATAGACCTTTTGGTCATGCCACCCCCTTTGAATGACAAGTTGTCGCCCTGGCCGTCGCGCAGCGTCAACTAAGTTAGAGGCCGAGCATCGGCTCCAGGACAAAGAAGTACGCGAGAACCACGATGCCCAGGATGATGCGGTAGACGCCGAAGCACTTGAAGTCGTGACGCCGCACGAAGCCCATAAGCCACTTGATGGCAATGAGCGACACCACAAAGGCGACGACGCAGCCCACGCCCAGGATGGCGATTTCGTTGGTGCCGAACGTGCCGCCCTTAATAAAGTACTTGACCAGCTTGAGCGCACTCGCACCAAACATGACGGGAATGGCCAGGAAGAACGTGAACTTAGACGCCACCGAGCGCGTGCAGCCCAGCAGCAGGCCGCCGATGATCGTGGAGCCGGAGCGCGATGTGCCCGGAATCAGCGAAAGCACCTGGAAGCAACCGATACCCAGCGCGGTCTTCCAGCTCAGATCCTCGAGCGTAGTGATGGAGCCAAAGTCCAGGTTATCGTCATCGTCTGAAGCGGCAGCCGCAGCGGGAGTGGCAAAATGCGCACCAGCGGGGCGTCCGCCCGCCACCACGGCACGCGAACCAAACGAACCGGCAAGAGCAGCCTGGTCGCGCTTGTTCGCGCGCCAGTTCTCGATCACGATAAACAGCACGCCGTACACAATGAGCGCCAGCGCCACGACGGGAGCATTATAGAAATGCTCCTCCATCCAGTCGTTAAGCGGCAGACCGATCGCCGCGGCGGGAATACAGCCGAGCACAATCTTGCCCCACAGTACCCAGGTGTCGCGACGACCCTCCTTGCCCTTGCTGGGAGAAAACGGGTTGAGGTCGTAGAAGAACAGGACGCAGACAGCCAAAATGGCGCCAAGCTGAATCACGACCAGGAACATATTCCAGAACGTCTCGCTCACGTTCATCTTGACGAACTCGTCCACCAAGATCATGTGACCGGTCGACGAAACAGGCAGCCATTCGGTGATGCCCTCGACCAGGCCCATGAAGGCAGATTTTAGAAGCTCGATGATATCCAAAGGGACCCCCTCGTTAGACACCCGCCGATATTGTTCTGCGGACGGTGCGGGCGATGTCCCATTATCAACCGTTGGCGGCGCGCCTGCGCCTACCCTTACCAAAAAACTCGCCCGTTCACAGAATTGCGAGCGGTCAAACCCAAATCCTTGGGTATAACTGCAACAAGATAAAGTGTCCGGCGGCCACGCATCCGCGCCCGCCCGATGCACGAGCCCCACGCCCGTGCGATAGACCAAGGAGGAAACCATGAACGAGGGCTATACCAAGGTATTTGTTTCACTCGACGGTACTGAGCAGCAGGATTTTGTGCTCGCACGCGCCATCAAGGTCGCCGCGAACAACGGCGCTAAGCTGATCATCGGCCACGTTATCGACTCCACCGCGCTCGAGAGCGCCGGTTCCTATCCGGTCGACCTGGTCAACGGCTTGGAGGAGGCCTTTAACAACTCCATCGCCAAGCAGCTCGAGGAGGCCAAAGCCAATCCCGACATTCCCGAGGTCGAGGTCATGATTCGCACCGGCCGCATTCGTGAGACGCTCAAGGATGAGATGCTCGACGTGGTCAAGCCCGATCTGGTGCTCTGCGGCGCCCGCGGCCTGTCCTCAATTAAGTACGCGCTCTTGGGCTCGATTTCGACGTTCCTGCTGCGCAATACGGACTGCGACATTTTGGTCGTGAAGTAGGTTCCTTCCCGTCGGCGCAAGGCCTGCGGGGTTATCACGCCGACGTCCTCGCCGCTTCGCGGCTGCGGGATGTCGGCTTAGATAACCCCTCCCGGCCTTGCGCCTTCGTCACCATACTTCAACGAGTTAGCTGATAAAAGATGGCGTGCCGCCCCGTTTGGGGTGGCACGTTTTGTTTGGGCTGCACGTTTTTGTTTGGGCGGACGTCTGCCGCATGCGTTACTCAAAGTATTGGAACTTGTTCGTTGAGAAGGAAAACGTTACGACGAAGCCTTCGCCGGACTCGGATGCCGCGGTGACATCGATGCCCATCTTGGAACACAGGCGCGCCACCAGGTAGAGGCCGATGCCCGTTGCGCGCTTGGTGGCGCGGCCGTTGTCGCCGGTAAAGCCCTTCTCGAACACGCGGGGCAGATCTGCCGCGTTCACACCACAGCCGTTATCGGCAACGGTGAGCTCAATGCGCTCACTCGCCAGACCCTCGTCCAGCAACGCGCCCGAAAACACGATCTTCGCACCGTCCTCACGCGCATATTTAATGCTGTTCTGAATGAGCTGGCCCAGGATAAACTCGAGCCACTTCTCGTCGGTGAACACCTCAAAGTCGAGGTTCTCGCACACCGGCGCCACGTGTGCCGCGATGAGCTCGCGCGCGTTGGCTTTAATCGCACCCGTCACCAAGGTCTTGAGATCCCAGCGGCGAATCAGGTAGTCGCGCTCCACGACTTCCGAGCGCGCGTAGTACAGCGCCTGGTCGATATAGCGCTCCACGCGAGCCAGCTCGCGGCCCAAATCGTCCACGCGCGACAGGTCGTCTTCGCTGCCGTCCAGGTTTTCCAAAATCAGATGGGCTGCAGCCAGGGGCAGTTTGGCCTCGTGGACCCAGCTCTCGATATAGTCGCGATAGTCGTCGGTTTGACGTCGCCCTTCCGCTACCTCATCGCAAGCCGCCTTGCCCACGCGGCGCAAGACCTCGTACTCGAGCTCGCCTTCGGCATACGTCGGGCACTGCACCATCTCTTGCACCCATGCGGGGCTCTCCAGCTCCTCAGCGGCGCGCTCCAGCTGGTGCAAAAAACGACGACGGCGCGCGTACTCGATCACGATGCCCAGCATGCCAAAGATAAAGGACACGCCGACCGCCACGACCACGATAGAAACGGGTGCGCCGGCGACCGTCAGCACAAAGCAGCTCAGCAGCACGCCGCACGTCCACACGGCGACGGGAAGCAGTGCATCTTTAAAGAACTTGCCAAACGACATAGCCGGCCCCTAGACCGAATAGCCTTGGCCGCGATGCGTGGTCAAATACCCCTTGATGCCGATTTTTTCGAGCGTGGTGCGCAGGCGGTTGATGTTGACGGTGAGCGTATTGTCGTCCACGAAGGCATCGGAGTCCCACAGGTCCTGCATGATGGCCGAGCGCGAAACGATCTTGCCCGCGCGGCTCAGAAGCAGCGAGAGGATACGCAGCTCGTTTTTGGTGAGCTCGGTGCTGTCGCCGGTTTGCGTGTTGGTGACCGCGGAGCGGGCGAGGTCGAGTTCCAGCCCCTTGTGGACGACCGTGCTGCGCTCGCCGGCAGTGGCGGTGCGTCGCAGCAGTGCGTTAATGCGCGCTACGAGCACGCGCGCGCTATAGGGCTTGGGAACAAAGTCGTCCGCGCCGAGCGTCATGGCCATGACCTCGTCGATCTCGGTCGTGCGCGAGGTAAGCACGATGATGGGAACCTCGGATTCGCGGCGAACTTCGTGGCAGATATGCTGGCCGTCTTTGACGGGAAGCGTCAGGTCGAGCAGTACCAAGTCGGGTGCAGCGGCCAGGATGTCACGCGAGACATGCTCGAACGACTCGCAGGCCTCGACCTCAAAACCGGCACGGGCAAGGATATCGGCAAGCTCGCGACGAATGGGCTCGTCGTCCTCAACGATATAGATTAGCGCCATGTGTCCTCCCATTTCGCGTAACTTGCACCTTCCACACCATTATGCCCACGGCGTCGCAGCGATACGACCCCGTGGGCACCTAATATGACAAAAGTGTTCGGTAGCCTTGAGAGAAAATAGGGGCCGACCGGTCCTAAACCGATCGGCCCCATCGCTTCGACCTCGAGCCTCTACTCGAGCGTACGCATGTACGCGGAGATGGAATGATTCTTTAATCCCCGTCCCAGAAAAATCATTTAGCGACGGGCGCGGAGCTTTTCGTAGCCGTCGGCGAAGAAGGTGACCATAGCAGCGTCCGCCTCGGCGGCATCGGTATCGTCGGCGGGAACCACGCCGTGCTCGTCGCTCACCAGGAACAGCGCGCCCTTAAGCTGCGCGGGAATGTCTACGCGCGTGACCGGGATGTTCTTGGTCTGAGCCAACTGCTCAATAAGGGTCGCCGTGCCGCACAGGCACTCGTCCGTCGGCACCACAAAGGCAAGCTTGCCGTTGTTGACAGAAGCGAGCAGTTCGGGCGCCACGCCGGTCTCGTCGGCCTCGGAGCGGGCCTCGGCGGAACGGGCACGCAGCGCCTTGGCCGACGTATCGGCGAGCGGCTCGTACTCCCCCACTGTCATGGCGGCGTTGCCGTTGATGTCGATCACCAGCATGAGCACACCGTCGTGCGCGGTGTAATCGCCCTCGGCAAGCGACCACTCAACGTGCTGCTTAGCCCAGCTGAGCATGTTATGGGTAAGCGGTTCGCCCTGCACCAGACGCTCGGACAGCGCGCGGATGTGACGGTTGAGCATGGGCACCTTTTTGTTGGACATGCGCCAACGGCAGATAAGCGCGGGCTTGTCGAGCGTAAACTTCTCGACCGCCTCCTGATTGGCGCAAAAGTCCTCGTACGCACGCTGGTCCTCGGCATTGCCAAACAGCTCGGCATCATCAATCTGGGGCATGGTCATACCTTTCGTGTTAGTCATTCCGTCCTCTTATACCAAAAAGACGGCCCTCCAAACGGAGCGGCCGTCTTTTGCAGAGATTATTTTGACGATATGGTCAGGCGACCGAACAGTTTAATGGGATAGAGAAACATCCCATTAAGGGTTTTCCAAGTGCCCGAGATTGCCCCGAAAGAGGAGCGCCGCGTACTAAATGTACGCAAGCGACGGTTTGAGGGGCAAGGTCGGGTGCTTGGGAAAGGCCTCTAGTGCCTAAAATGCCTGGCCCCCGTGAAGACCATCGCAATACCATGCTCGTTGCAGGCCTGGATGCTCTCGTCGTCGCGCTTGGAGCCGCCGGGCTGAATGATGCAGGTCACGCCGTGCGCGGCAAGCACGTCGACGTTGTCGCGGAACGGGAAGAATGCATCGCTTGCGCAGGCAAAGCCGCCCTTTTCCACGCCCTCGCGCTCGCAGAAGTCTTCGGCACGCTCGCAGGCCAGCAGCGCAGAATCCACGCGGTTGGGCTGACCCGGGCCCATGCCAATGCCGGCCTTACCCTTGGAGACCAGGATGGCGTTGGACTTGACGCCCTTGCAGACCTTCCAGGCAAACTCGAGCTCGGCCATCTCGGCGTCGGTGGGCTTGCGGTCGGTGGGGAACGTAAAGGTCGCGGGGTCCTCGGTCACGTGGTCGACTTCCTGCACCAGCATGCCGCCGTCGATGGAGCGCAGCTCCACATGGGCACCGTGGTCCACGCCGCCGGTAGCCAGCACGCGCAGGTTGGGGCGCTTGGCCATGCGCTCGAGCGCCTCGGCGGTATAGCTCGGGGCGATGATGACCTCGACGAACTGCTTGTTCTGGTCGGCGAAGTGCTCAACCAGCTCAAAGGGAACTTCGCGGTTGCAGGCGATGATGCCGCCGAAGGCGCTCTTGGGATCGCAGGCAAAGGCGCGATCGTAGGCGGCCGTGATGTCCTCGGCAACGGCGGAACCGCAGGGGTTCTGATGCTTGAGGATCACGCAGGCCGGCTCGTCGAACTCGCGGACCAGGTTCCAGGCGGCGTCGGCATCCAAATAGTTGTTGTAGCTGAGCGGCTTGCCCTGGATCTGCTCGGAGCCCACAAGCGGGAACTGCGAGCTCGCGGTGTTCTCGCAGCCCTCGGCAAAGCGATAGACCGTGGCCTTCTGTTGCGGGTTCTCGCCATAGCGCAGGTCGTCGACCTTCTCCAGCGAGATCTCGAGCTTGGCAGAGGTGTCCGCCACGTCGCTTGCCTGAGCGGCAAGCCAACGGGAGATAGCCGTGTCGTAGGCGGCGGTAGTCTGGTAGACCTTCACCTGCAGGCGGCGACGGGTGGAAAGCGTGGTGCAGCCACCGGTCTCGCGCATCTCGGCCAGGACGGCATCATAGTCGGCCGGGTCGGAGATGACGGTAACGCTCGCGGCGTTCTTGGCGGCAGAGCGCAGCATGGAGGGACCACCGATGTCGATGTGCTCGATGGCATCCGCAAAGGTGACCTCGGGGTTGGCGACGGTCTTCTCGAACTCGTACAGGTTGACGACGACCAGGTCGATCAGCTTAATGCCGTGCTGGGCGGCCTCCTGCATGTGCTGCTCGGAATCGCGGCGGGCCAGCAGCGCGCCGTGAACCTTGGGGTGCAGGGTCTTAACGCGGCCGTCCATCATCTCGGGATAGCCCGTGAACTCCTCGATGGGGGTTACGGGAACGCCCGCGTCCTCGATGGCACGAGCCGTGCCGCCCGTAGAGATGATCTCGACGCCAAAGTCATCGACCAGCGTCCGTGCGAAATCGACGACGCCCGTCTTATCGGTAACCGAGATCAACGCGCGCGCGATCTTCACATCAGATCCCATGCAGTCCTCCTGTCTGGTACGCCGCCGTGCTCTGTGAGTCGGTGATACGTCGATCTGCAGCGCTCGCGCAGCGGCATTGATAATACTGATTCAATGTAGCGCATCGAGCGCATCGATGCACCCCGCAACGGGCGCATGTGCAGAAAAAGTTTGCGAGCAGAGGGGATGGGCACGGCACCGGGCACGGTGAGTTCATGGAACACAGGGGCACCATAATTAGATGCCAATAGCGTGGTAGAACTGTGCTCGATATGCATCCGCAAAAGAAAGAGGCACCATGGTCTCGCGGGTTCTCTACCGACCGTTTGATACCGAAGATTTCGACGCCATCGCGCTGATTCTGCAGCAGCTTTGGCACAACAATTCGGATAACGATGAGTACAACCGCCTCGAGGCCGCGTGCGACCTTGCCTACTGCCTTTCGTCCTCGACGTTTTCGCAGGTTGCCGTAATCGACGGTCAGGCGCGTGGCATTGCGCTCGCGCGTGCGGGACAGAGCTCCGGCGCCACCGTCAAGGAACATTGGATGGATACCGAACGCGCGCTGCTATCGCAGATGCGCGAGCTGGAGCCCGATGTCTGCGCCGAGTACCTCTCATTTGTGCGCGCAACCATCCGAACCAACAACCGCCTGCTCGAGAGCAGCCCGTTGCCGCACGACAACGAGGTCACGCTGCTTGCCGTTGATCGAGATGTCCACGGCCTGGGCGTTGGCTCGGTGTTGCTCGATGCCGCGGTCTCGTACCTTTCCTCGCGCGGGGCGACAAGGGCGCACCTGTACACCGACTCCAACTGCTCTTGGAAGTTTTACGAGCTGCACGGCTTTAAGCGCGCGGCCACGCACCGCGCCAACCGCGAGGAACGCCGCCACGCCATGCCGCGCGAAAGCTTCCTCTACGAGCTGGACCTAACCGTCTAGGCCCAGCAGCCATACCAAGTCATTTAAGTCTATCCCCAATGACTGATCCCCAACGACTGGTCATTTAAGTCTGTCCCCAATGAGTAGCCTAGGGAGTCTGCAAATAGCCGTGGGCAAAAAACATCAAATATGAGTACTGTTACCTTTTTAGTAGCAGCGATTTGGGGCATTTTGAGGCTTTTAAACACGGCGGTCAGCCGGGCGAGCTAACGTATTTCCTCAAATGTTCAATAAAAGTGGCCCCTAACGAGAAATACTCTCATTAGGGTCCGGTAATTAAGCGCAAATTAATGCAACCATTTCTGCAACAGTACTCATATTTGCCATTTTTTGCCCACTGCCCCTTCCGATGGAGGGGACTACGGGCAAAAGCGGGAGGATCGGCGCATTTTGGCACATAAAAAGGGGATGGGCTTTCCCCGACGGCTGTCGAGAAAAACCCATCCCATAGCTTACGACCGCTAGAACGTTCCGCCGCCGCCTCCGCCGACGCCGCCTCCGCCGCCGCCCGAGAAGCCGCCGCCTCCGCCGCCGCTCGAGCTATCGGAACTCGAAGCCAGCTCACGGATGCTCTCGTGATACACATTGTTAAATGAATCGAGCGGCGAATCGATGCCGTAATGATGGTAGTACCACCAGTAGCAGGGGTAATTATCGTAGAAACCGTCGGCCTCGCGCACCTCGGGAGGAACAGCCTCGGCAAGCTGACGCAGGACTTCCTTCGAAACGCCCAGCGCCGCGCCCATCACCAGCAGCTTGTTCCACAGTACCAGATCGCCGGGGACGGCTTCCTTTAGGCGCGTGAAGTCCTCGAGCCAATGCTTAAGCGCCTTGCAGCGGGCCGCTACCTCGGCACCTTCCGGGGTAAAGCGGCGGAACGTAAGGCCCACGCCAATACCCACCAGCACAATCGGCACCGAGATAACCGCGGCGATAATGTTCGCCTGTGCGCCGTCAGTAAAGAAAATGGATCCCACGGGAACAAAGGCGATCAGAATACCAAGAACCAGGCAGAACACCATTGCGACAATGCCGTCCGAGGCAACGTACTCGCTATCGGCCAACTTGCCCTTAACGGTGTTCTGATAGTCCTCGAGCTTGTCGCCCACGGGCGTAGCGTGCTGCTTGACGTAGTGCTGCAGCTCGTCAAACGTGCGCGAGCGATCGCCGTTCTCGTCGGGCTTAGCACCGGCAAAGAAGACCTTGAGCACCATGTGGTCAATGCCCTTGGCCGACTTCCAACCCGCATCACTCACCGTCACGCGATACGTCTGCTCTTCTTTTTCACGCTTCAGCAGACCCTTCTTGGCCTTGGTCACGGTCGCCTGCTCCAGCTTGATCACACGGTCGTCAGTAAGCTTCATGAGCGTGGCGATATATGCCTGATCGGGCACCTCGTTCCAGCTCATGAGGGCCGAAAGCACGGCGGGATGGTCGGCCGAAGGCACATCGCGGAAATATTCGTCCTGGAAAAGCGGCTTGGGCTTGCGGCGGCGCAGCTTGAGCACAACGATTGTGCCGGTAAAGGCCACCGCCGCGACAACACTTAGTACGGCAAGTACATTGGCAATCATGCGAGCGTGAGCGCGGCGGGCGTTAGCTTCGTCGGCCCACGCCTTCTCTTCGCTCAGGATCGTTGACATGCGCTCCTCGCTCGAGGCGGAAAGCCATGGCACCCAGTCGCTGGGGAAGGCGATGCGTGCCTCGGCAAATTCGCCCTGATGCACGCAGGGAATGGTATAGGTGACCATGGGCTCGTCCTCATCGAGCGACACGTCGCCCGTCAGCGGACCGTGGCCCCATGCGCGGAAGTTATCGCCCTTGACGGCCGCCGTCCCGGCAGCGGCATTTGCGAAGTACACTTCCATCTCGACATCGTCGGAATCCGCGGACCAGCCGTCACCTACAAATTTCCAGTAGAGCTCAGCGGTATCGGCCCAGTTCATGACCGCACCGGTCATGGTGTAGCTCACGTAATAGATCACGCTATCGCCGCTCTCGTGGGGGCTGAACACCTTAATCCTTACGCCGTCACCGGTCTGCTCGACCGTGTAGACGCCAGAGTCGCCCTTGTTCGCGCTATCGACTTTGTTAAACGCGGTGTCCTCTTCCTCGACACTCAGCACGTCGACGCCCGCCGTGCCGCCCTGCTGGTTGGAGCCCGTATTGATCTCCCAAAACACGCCGTTGATGTCGTCGTCGAAATCAAACTGGCGTCCCTCGACAACGGTCAGCGATCCATCGGCCTCGACCGTGGCACTGATGTAGGTTTGGGTCATGGAATACCCGTCGGCACGTGCAACGGCGGGCAACAGCAGCAGCGCGCACGCGACGAGCGCACAAATGGAAGCAAATCGCGCAAACGGGCAGCGCTGCCGACAGGTCTTGGCAACGGGGGCGTTCATAGGCACATCCTTTGTCTGTGATACCAGTAGCGTCATTGTCCCACGTTTGCGGGTTCATGTGACGAACATCTAGGTCAGCGGAGTATCAAACGGGACGAAAGTCACGCCCGCGGCCGGCACCTGGGGACGTTCCTTATCTGCCGGCAATCTGGGACACTCGTTGGCATAGCCCGCTCCGGCAATAGATACCACTTCATAGCTCCGTCACAGGTGTAGCGGCTTTGTGTGGGCGCGGCGTGAGCCGATTAAGCCGGCAAGCGAGGGGCATAAAGCAGGTGAGCGAAAACGGTTTGCCCCTTTGCCGTTCGCTTGAGGATCATGTCCCCCTTTTCCGCGGAAACCCCGGCAGTTGCGAAGAGCTGCCGGGGTTTCTGTCGTTTGAGGGGTTGAAGGGGCTGAGCTTGGGGCGGTAATCGAGGTGTTGAGTCGGTGCCCGCCGCGCACAACACGCAGCCTCGGCAACTCGCGAGCATCGACGACGCCCCCTCACCTCACCCCGCGCTATACTCGTCCGCATGGATATCAACGCATGCAACATAGCAACACCCGCCGTGGCCATGTCGACGGCGCCCAACAGCAAGCTCGCCCCCGCCCTCGCGCCGGTCGTGGGCCGCTTTGCCCCGTCGCCCTCGGGCCGCATGCATCTGGGCAACGTGTTCAGCTGCCTGTGCGCGTGGCTTTCGGCCCGCAGCCAGGGCGGCAGCATCGTGTTGCGCATCGAGGACCTGGACGATCGCTGCAAGCGCCCGGAACTTGCCGCCCAATTGATTGACGACCTAGCCTGGCTGGGGCTTGAGTGGGACGAAGGCCCCTACTGCCAGCACGATCGCCTTGACTTGTACGAGGACGCCCTGCACCAGCTGCAAGACGCCGGCCTCACCTATCCCTGCTTTTGCACGCGCGCCGAGCTCCACACCGCAAGCGCGCCGCACGCGAGCGACGGCACGCCCATCTACCGCGGCGCCTGCCGAGGCCTTTCTGCCGAGGAGGTTGCCCGCCGCAGCGCCCTGCGCGCTCCCGCCACGCGTCTGCGTGTGCCCGCCGTCGACGACCTCGCCGGCGGCGTGATCGAATTCGTTGACCGCACGTACGGAGCCCAATGCGAGGCACTCGCCACCGAGTGCGGCGACTTTTTGGTGCGCCGCAGCGACGGCGTGTTTGCCTATCAGCTGGCCGTGGTGGTCGACGACGCTGCCATGGGCGTCACCGAGATCGTACGCGGATGCGACCTGCTTGGTTCCACGCCGCGCCAGATCTATCTGCAACATCTGCTGGGACTGCCCACACCGCGCTACGCGCACATCCCGCTGCTCATGTCGCCGGACGGCCGCCGCCTTTCCAAGCGCGATCGCGATCTGGACCTGGGCGAACTACGCGCCCGCTTTGGCACGCCCGAGGCACTGTTGGGATGGCTCGCCGGGCAAACAGGCATCGCGCCGGACACCACGCCGCGCTCTGCCGAACAGCTGGTCGAGCACTTTAGATGGGACGTCATCCGTGCGCACCGCGAGAACATCACTGTAACGGTCGAGTAGCCAGCCACCCCGCCTCTACGCAACATCCCAGGGCTGTGGAGTTCGTCACCCAAGCGAACGATGCAGTCGTAGAGCACGGTATGGCGCTCGGCCGGGTTTGCATCCCGATGAAAATGCCCGTAGTACCAGCGCTTGTAGTCCAAGCGATCTTCCAGCTCATCGAAAAATGCCGTAAGTCGATCAACCGCGGGGCAATTCCAGCCGAGTGCCGGATAAAGCGTGGGCGAAAGCATGCGCGTAGAGCAGGTGTGAGTGATCACGTAGTCGACCTTCCAGCCCACGCTGTCGAGTTTTGTCCGTGCCTCCTCAAAGTTGCGCTCGTCCGGCAGCTCCTGCGGCCACCAGCTGGAATACGGAATGTGGTATTCCTTGTCCACGCTCGTGGCGCCGCCCATGGTAAAGATCGTTGAGCCGTCGAGCTCAAAAACCTCGCCACGCGTCAGTCGCCGTATGGGCGAGGCATCCGACAGGCGCTGCGTCAGCCCACCGTGCCACAACTCCATGGGGCGCTCCGCCCAGTGATCGAAATGCTCGTGGTTGCCGTCGACGAACAACACGGTATAGGGACGCGATTCCAGCCAAGCAATATCGGCGCACTCCTCGGCAGAGAAATCCCAGGGAAAGCCAAAGTCGCCGGCGACGATGAGATAGTCGTCACTCGTCAGACTATCCCCAAGCTCCCAGTCGCGCAGCTTTTGCATGTCGAGCCCACCGTGAATGTCGCCCGTCACATAGACCGTCATCGGATCACCACTTCCCTGCAAGTCGCTAGCCCGCATTCTGCACGATTACTAAGCTAACCGTTCCAGCCCTTCCATCCCTTAGGGCTTACCCCTCGTTCTTCCATCCAAACGGGTCAAGCACCCAAAAAACCAGATCGAGCACGCCGCCGGTCATCATGGCACCGGCAAGGGCCATGCAAACGTGCAGAGAGCTGGCACTTCGGAGCACGTCGAACGGTCCCAAAACAGCCAGCAGCGCGACCGCTGCGCCGGCCGCGCACAGCGCGAGGCACGGCCCCGCGTCCTTGACGCACTTCTTTGCGAGATGCTTGGTGTTGCCACTCATCAATATCGAACTCCTTAGAGGGTCGTTGTTCGGGTACATGCCGCCGCGGCAGAGCAGGACGGCAGGGTAAGTGTCACATGTCGTGCGGACATCCATGGGGAAACCGCCTGCTCGACCAACCCTTGACGCCGTTTTGCACCGGCACCCCATCCCCCGCTATTGAGGTCTAATACTTTTCCGCGAAGTGAACGTCTGTTTTTTGGCCCCCTGGAGCATCCGCATTTTTCAACGGCATAAACGCAGGATTCTGGCACCGAAACCGCAGGAAACGGCACCTCTAAAGTGTCGATGCTTCGAGGGTCCGATTTAGCTCGTTCACTTCTCGGAAAAGTATTAGACCTCGTCGGCAGCAGCCCAAAAGGCGAGTCGTTTCTCCCCCGCGCAACCCAATAGACACATTCCGCTCCTCCCTCACGCCACCCAAAAACTCATCCAACATTAATCTTGGCTCAAGAATCGCTTAATCTATAACCTGCACTATAGAGTTCGACCAAGGGCGAGGCGGCGCCACGCAGGCCGCCGAACGCAACGCTCGCGCCCGGGCAAATCGCCCAGCGTCGCGCCCATCGAATGAAAGGACAGGTCATGGACGACCTCGAAAAAGTTGAAACCATCCGCACCAAGTGCAATGTGAGCTACACCGATGCCAAGGCCGCGCTCGACGCCGCCGACGGCAACGTTTTGGACGCCATCATTTGGCTCGAGTCGCAGGGCAAGACCCAGACCACGTCGGCGCACGCCGCCACCGAGTCCGCGCCGGTCGACGAGCCTTCGGCCGAGATGGTCGCCGCGCAGGCTGCCTACGAAAAGTCGAGCGAAAAGACCGACTTCTCCAAGAAGATGGACAGCGTGTGGGAGTACCTCAAAAAGCTCTTCCGCCTGAGCCTGGACACCAAGTTTATCGCCACGCGCCGCGACGCGATCATCCTCAACATCCCCATCCTGATTCCCATCGTCGCCCTGTTTGCCTGGGGCGCCACGATATGGCTGATGCTGCTTGGCCTGTTCTTTGGCATGCGCTACCGCATCGATAGCGACGGCGACGTGCCCGGCAGCATCAACAACCTGATGGACAGCGCTGCCAATGCCGCGGACGACATCAAGCAAAATCTGAACGACGACAAGTAGTCGCAGACGGGGGCACATATGGCACGGATCCTGATTGTAGAGGACGAGGAGAAAATCGCCCGCTTTGTGACGCTCGAGCTGGAGCACGAGGGCTACCAGGTGGAGCACGCCGCCGATGGCCGCACCGCCGTTGACCTAGCGCTGGAGCGCGACTACGATCTGATTCTGCTCGATGTGCTGCTGCCGCAGCTCAACGGCATGGAGGTGCTGCGGCGTGTCCGCAAGCACAAGGATGTGCCGGTGATCATGGTCACCGCGCGCGATGCCGTGATGGACAAGGTGGCCGGGCTTGATGCCGGTGCCGATGACTATCTGACCAAGCCGTTTGCGATTGAGGAGCTGTTCGCACGGATCCGCGTGGCGCTGAAGCGCTCGGAGGCCGTGCGGGCGGCTTCGGGCGTTGGCGGCGCCGGCGCCGGGACGGGCATGGCGGCCGGTGCGGGCGTCGGCGCCGGTGCGATACCCCCGGTCAGCGACTCGGCCCAGGCTTCCGCCTCGCCCTCCCCCGCTACGCTCACCGTGGGATCGGTTGTGCTCGATTCCGACCGCCGCGAAGTCACGGTCGGCGGCTCGCCCATCGCGCTCACGGCCCGCGAGTTCGACGTCCTCGCCCTGCTTATGGAGCATGCCGAGACCGTGCTCACGCGCGAGCGCATCGCGCACGAGGCGCTGGGCTACGAATACGTGGGCGACACCAACAACGTCGACGTGCACATCGCGCACCTGCGTGCCAAGATCGAAGACGCCGGCGGCGTCCGAATCATCCAAACCGTGCGCGGGGTGGGCTATGTCTGCCGTGCGTAACGCCGAGGCCAAGCGCGTCACATCCATCGCCCGCGCCATCAACTGGAGCTATATGTGGCGCCGCCTGATGAGCTACGTCTGGCTCGATCTGTTGCTGTTGGTTATTGCGGCGGCGATCCTCGTCTATGGATACAACCAGACGCTGCCCGACGGCGCGTTTACCGCAGGATGGATCCCCAGCGCCACCGTTCGCGGCATGTCGCTGAAGCCCGCGCGCGGCTGGGACCTGACAACGCTCACTTATACCGTCGAGTTTGCGCGTACCACCAAGACTTTCCCCCTCGCACAGGACCTCGTCACGTTATGGCCTCTCTACCTTGCCGTTGTGGGTTGGCAGGTCATCAGCGTACTCAACATGCTCGGCGGCGCGAGGCGCGTACGCCGCACCATGGCGCCTCTCAACGATCTGGCCTTGCGCGTGGACGAGCTCGGCCGCATGCAGCTCTCCGGCGGCAAGATGGAAACGCTGGAGCAGGCCATCGTGCGCGCAAGCGTCGACTCACCAAGCGTCACCACCGGCGATGCCGACCTGGCAAGCATCGAGGTCGCACTCAACCGCCTACTGCGCCAGATGCAAGAGGCCAAGCTGCAGCAGATGCGCTTTGTCAACGATGCGAGCCACGAGCTGCGCACACCCATTGCGGTGATTCAGGGCTACGTAAACATGCTCGACCGCTGGGGCAAAGACGACCCGGACGTACTGGCGGAGTCCATCGCCTCGCTCAAGGCCGAAAGCGAGCACATGCAGGAGCTCGTGGAGCAGCTGCTGTTTTTGGCACGCGGCGATGCCGGCCGCACCGTGCTGCGGCGCGCGAATACTAACCTGGCTGCACTGGTCGGCGAGGTATGCGAGGAATCGCAGATGATCGATACCGAGCACACGTATCGACTGGCCTTTGACGCTGCGCTTGTCAGCGACCCGCGCTGCGACGCGCCCGTCGACGTGGCGCTCGTGAAGCAGGCCCTGCGCGTAATCGTGCAGAATGCCGCCAAGTATTCGGACGCGGGCACGCCCATCACGTTTGGCGTGGCGCCGGATGCGGGCGCGGGCACGATCGACATAAACGTTGAGGACGAGGGCATCGGCATGAACCAGGAATCCGCAGCCCACGCGTTCGAGCGGTTCTACCGCGCCGACAACGCGCGCGATGCCGGCGCGCAGGGCTCGGGTCTGGGGCTTGCCATTGCCAAGTGGATCGTCGATAGCCATGGCGGTGTCATTGGCGTGACCTCGGTCGAGGGTGTCGGCAGCCGCTTTACGATTCGCCTGCCACGGTAGGGATGCCCCTCGGCATAAATAAAGGGATAGGGCCACGCAGCTCTATCCCTTTTTGCTAGCTATAGCAGCTTGTGCGCTAGTCGCGGCACAGGTGCACGGCGAAGCCGACGAACTCGCGCTTAAAGTACACGAGTTTGGTGCCGCCGTCGGGCAGCAGCACGCGCGACTCCTCGTTTACCTCGAGCCCGCGCTCGGCAAACCACTTCTCGGCCGCATCGATGTCGTTGACGGCAAAGCCGATGTGGCCCTTGGCGCCACGACCGTTCTGCTTCATGATCTCGACCAGCGAATCGTTAAAGTA
>UQWS01000034.1 GCA_900544875.1 uncultured Collinsella sp.
GTCGATTGCCATACCCACACCTCGTTTTCGGACGGGCATGCCTCGTTTGAGGACAACGTCCGTGCCGCTGCTGCGGCAGGCTGCCGCGTCATGGTCTCGACTGACCACCTCACCCTGCCCGCCAGCATGGACGCCAACTGCGAAGTGCAAGTTGTCGAGGGCGACCTGACGGCGCATCGCCTGGCATTTGAGGACGCCCGCAAGCTCGCCGCGCAAATCGCGCCGGAGCTCGCCTTTATCTACGGTTTTGAATGCGATTGGTACGAGGGTTGCGAGCCCTTGGTGGAGCGCTGGTCCGCTGGTGCCGTAGTGCGCTTGGGCAGTGTGCACTGGATTGGCGATCCGGGCGATATCATGGCCGGCGCTGCGGGCACGGCAGGGACAGAGGACGTCGCGCGCCCCGATACGCCCGACTCACGCTGCGGCTGGATCGACGACGATACCAACCTGCATGTTTGGGAAAACCTGGGCGTGCGCGGCGTATGGGGGCGCTACGTCGACGACTGGTGCCGCGCCTGCGAAAGCTCACTCAACTTTGACGTGATGGCCCACCCCGACCTGGTCATGCGCTTTTCGAAGGAAGGCTTTGCACCCGACTTTGACCCCGCTCCGTTTTGGGGGCAGATGGCCGAGTGCGCTCACGACACTGGTCGCCGTGTCGAGGTCTCGACCGCCGCGCCGCGCAAGGGCCTCGACGACTATTACCCCTCGACGGGGCTTTTGCGTTGCTTCGCCCACGCCGAGGTGCCGATTACTTTTGGCTCGGACGCACACCGCGCCTGCGACATCTGCTGGAATATCCGCGAGGCCCAGACCCACGCCTACGACTGCGGCTACCGAACCTTCGATATCCCCCACCCCACCGGCGAATGGGAATCCACGCCCCTCGCCTAAGACTAGCCGTTAGGGACGTGCTTAAACGACTAGTGGCGGCGGGCGTTGAGCTCGCCGGCCAGTTCGTCGAGGGTGATGCCGTAGCGCTCGAGCGTCACGAGCAAGTGGTAGATCAGGTCGCCGGCCTCGTAGCGGATGTGATCGTGATCGTTATCCTTGCAGGCCATGATCACCTCGCTCGCCTCCTCGGCAAGCTTCTTGAGTAGCTCGTCCTCGACATCGGTCAGCAGGCGGGCGGTATAGCTCTCCTCCAGCGACGCGTCGCGACGGCCACGAATCACCTCGGCCAGCCCCGTCAGCGTCTCGCCAATGTTTCCCGGCTGCACGTTAGCTGTTCTGACTCCCATGGTTATTTCCTCTCGTTACTGCAGCGTAAAGTAATTACCGGTCTCATCGAACCGAGGCTTTGCGCCCTTTTTCTCAAAGAACTCAACGATGACGGCATGGGCCTCATCGAGCCTTTCCTTCTCGGCCTCGAGCCAAAGCGACTGCGCCCCGCAGGCATCGGTCAGGTGCACGCGGCACGGCACGCCCACGCGGAGGAGCTCGGCGTTGCAGTCAGCGACTTCGAACGGCGTCACGACCTTCATCGTGTTTCCCCCTTTACGTGCTTAAAGAAGCAGGTACGGTTGCCGGTATGGCAGGCAGGACCCGGCGAGTCGACCTTGACCAGCAGCGTATCGCTATCGCAGTCGGCCCAGAGCTCCTTGACCTCCTGCATGTTGCCGCTCGTCGCGCCCTTGTTCCAGAGCTCCTGGCGGCTGCGGCTCCAAAACCACGTGGTGCCGGTCTTGAGCGTCAGCCCCACCGACTCCTCGTTCATCCAAGCAACCATAAGCACCTCGCCGGTGTCATACTGCTGAACCACGCAAGGAATCAGCCCGCGGGCGTCGTATTTGAGCTTTGCTGCGGTTGTCACTTGCTCCATTTAAAAATCCAATCTGACAGGGATACCCTGGCTGGCCATATATTCCTTCACCTGGCGAATGCTGAAGGTTCCAAAGTGAAAGACGCTCGCCGCCAGCACAGCATCGGCCTCGCCCTCGATCACACCCTCGGCAAAATGCTCGAGCGTGCCCACGCCACCGCTCGCAATGACGGGGATTGGCACCGCACGTGCCACGGCGCGGGTGAGCGCCAGGTCAAAGCCGGCCTTGGTGCCGTCGCGATCCATGCTGGTAAGCAAGATCTCGCCAGCGCCGCGACGAGCCGCCTCCTCGGCCCATGCCACCGCGTCGATGCCCGTGGCGTTGCGACCTCCGGCCGTGAAGACCTCCCACTTGTCGGCACCGGATGCGCCGGGCAGGCCGACACGTTTGGCATCGATCGCCACGACCACGGCCTGGCTGCCAAACGCCGCGGCAGCCTGGCTAATCAGCGACGGGTCGCGCACAGCCGCCGAATTGAGCGACACCTTGTCGGCACCGGCTGCAACCATGGTGCGCATGCCCGCCAGGTCGCGAAAGCCGCCGCCCACGGTATAGGGAATAGCGAGCTCCTCGGCCGCGTGCGCCGCCATCTCGATGGTCGTCGCACGGTTGTCACTCGTCGCGGTAATGTCCAAAAATACGACCTCGTCCGCACCTTCGCGGTCGTAGGCGCGCGCCAGCTCCACCGGGTCGCCCGCATCGCGCAGGCTCACAAAGTTGACGCCCTTGACCACACGGCCGTCCTTGACGTCCAGGCAGGGAATAACGCGTTTGGCAAGCATGGACTACTCCTCCCCTCGGGCGGAGGCCAGTGCCTGTACCAGCGCAAAGTTGCCCTCATAGAGCGCGCGACCGGTAATGGCGCCTTCAATCGCGTCCTCGCCCACCGCGGCCAGCGCGCGGATGTCGTCGAGCGCCGAGATGCCGCCCGAGGCCACGACGGAAAAACCCGCGACCTCGGCAACATGGCGATACGCCGCCACGTCGATGCCCGTCTGCATGCCATCGCGCGCGATGTCGGTGTACACCAGGTGCTTAAAGCCCAGCTCGGAAAGCTGCGCCACCGCATCGTCGAGCGCCACGCCCGCGCCATCGCGCCAGCCGTTCACCTTGACCTGGCCGTCACGGGCGGCGATATCTGCGACCAGCAGCTCGCCAAAGCCGCGAGCCGCCACCTCGGCAAATCCCGGCTCGGTCACGAGCACCGTACCCAGCGCGATGCGACGCGCGCCAAAGGCGGCCAGCTCGTCAATGCGCGCGAGCGAGCGAACGCCGCCGCCCACGTCCACGGACAGGCCGTCGACGCCGCAGATGGCCTTAATCGCCGCCGAGTTGGCAGCACACGCGTCCTCGGCCTCGCCAAAGGCAGCGGACAGGTCGACGACGTGCACCCAGCTCGCACCCTGCTCGGCAAACGAGCGGGCGACGGCGACGGGGTCGTCGGAATATACCTTGCAGCGGCTGCGGTCGCCGCGCTCCAGGCGCACGACCTTGCCGCCGATCAGATCGATTGCGGGAAACAGGATCATCGGCCGGCCTCCTCGACGATGTTGACGAAGTTCTTAAGGATGCGCTGTCCCAGCGCCGAGGATTTCTCGGGATGGAACTGGCAGCCCCACACGTTGCCATGGCGCACGATGCACGGGAAGCTCCGCGTGTAATGCGTGCGCGCCAGAATATCGGCGGCATCGGCATCGTCTGCCACCGCGTAGCTGTGGGTGAAGTACATGTTGGCGCCCTCGGCAAAACCGGCAAGCAGCGGATCGGCCGCGCCGGCGGGCGTCATGTGCACCTGGTCCCAGCCCACGTGCGGCACCTTTAGGCGGCTCGACTCCAAGCGCGTGCACGAGCCGCGCATAATGCCCAGGCCATCGACCCAGGGGCCGCCGGCCCGCTCGGGGGCGTTGCCGTCCGCGGCCGCGCCCTCATCCGCCGGCACGCCCTCGTTGCCGCGCTCAAAAAATAGCTGAAGGCCCAGGCAGATGCCGAGCAACGGAGTTCCAGCGGCGACGGCATCGAGCACCACGTCCGCCTCGCCGCTCTGGCGCATAAAGGCGATCGCGTCATAGAACGCGCCCACGCCCGGGATGACCAGGCCGTCGGCGCGGCGGATCTGCTCCGGATCGTCCGACGTGCAGGCGGCGGCACCGGCGCGCGCAAGCCCGCGCACGACGCTCGACAAGTTGCCCTTGTGGTAGTCGACCACCACAATCTTCGGTTCGTCCACGCGACCCTCCCTTTTTCCCATTCAAAACCTGCCAAAAAGGGACAGGTTTATTTTGGTCGGTAAAACGTTTACCCACCGCATGAGACAGCATTTCCGCAGATAAAACCTGCCAAAATAAACCTGTCCCTTTTTGGCAGGTTACAGCGAGCCCTTGGTGCTGGGGATGCCTTGCACGCGGGGATCGAGCTCGCAGGCGTGGCGCAGCGTGCGGCCCACGGCCTTAAAGGCGGCCTCGATTATGTGATGCGAGTTGCCGCCCGCTAGCTCGCGCACATGCAGCGTGAGTTTGGCATCGCGCGCAAAGGCGTAGAAGAATTCGACAGCCAGCTCGGTATCAAAGCTGCCCACGCGCTCAGTCGGTACGGGCAGCTCGCAATAGGCCTGCCCGCGACCTGAGATGTCCACGGCGGCCATCACGAGTGTCTCGTCCATGGCAATCGCCGCGTCGGCAAAGCGTGTAATGCCCGCCTTGTCACCCAGCGCTTGGCAAAACGCCTCGCCCAGCACAATGCCCGTATCCTCGACGGTGTGGTGCGCATCGACCTCCACGTCGCCCACCGCGTGCACCGTCAGATCGAACAGGCCATGACGGCCAAAGGCGTTGAGCATGTGGTCGAAAAACGGTACGCCGGTCGAGATATCGCACACGCCGTTCCCGTCCAGGTCGAGCTTGACGACAATGTCGGTCTCACCCGTCTTGCGGGTCACCTCGGCATAACGGCCCATCTACATCCCCTCCTTCACCAGCGCGGCAAACGCAGCCAGCACCTCATCGTTTTCCTGCGGCGTACCCACAGTGATGCGCAGACAGTCCGCAAGCCCCGGCGCGTAGCTAAAGTCGCGCACCAAAATTGAATACTCGTCGCGCAGACGCTCGCGCACACGCGTGGCATGCGGCGTGCGCACGAGCACACAGTTCGCCGCGCTCGGCCATGCCTCCACGGGCAGGCCCTCGGCAGCCATCGCTTGCAGGGCGCACAGCTCGCGCTCGCGCTCGGATGCGATCTGCGCCACAACGGGCGCGTACGCATCGCGGGCACGCACGCAGGCAAGTGCGGCGGCCTGGCTCAGCACATTGACCGAATAGATCTGGCGAATCGCCGCGAACACGTCGATGACCTCGGGAGCCGCGATCACATAACCCAGGCGCGTACCGGCGGCGCCAAACGCCTTGGACAGCGTATGCAAAATCACCAGGTTGGGATGCTTAGCGATAAGCCCTTGCGCCGTGGTGGCAGCGCCAAACGAATCGTCGGCAAACTCCACGTAGGCCTCGTCGACCATCACCATGCCGGGGCACGCATCGCATAGGGCCGCGACAAAGTCGAGTGGCGCCACGTCGCCCGTGGGATTGTTGGGCGAGGTCACGATCGCCAGGTTGCACGCGGGTGCCGCCGCAAGTACGGCAGCCTGGTCGAGCTCAAAAGTCGCCGGGTCGCGCCACACGTCAAGCACCTCGGTCTGGCAGAGCGACGCAAAGAACGCATACTCGCTAAAGCACGGCGGGCAGTTGAGCAGGGTCCGCCCCGCGCCGCCAAACGCCAGCAGGTAGTTGTAGAGCAGCTCGTCGCCGCCGTTTCCCACGCAGATGTTCTCGCGCGTCACGCCATGCCAGGCCGCAAGCTCGTCGCGCAGGTCGTTGGACATGGGATCGGGATAGCGGTTGAGCGGGGTGGCGGCAAGCGCCGCATCGACCGCCTCGCGCACGCCGGCAGGCACGGGATAGGTGTTCTCGTTGGCCGAAAGGTTGATGCGCGTGGGCGTAAAGTTGGGATCGTAGGACTCAATGCCGGCCAAGTAGGGCTGGACGAGCTCCTTCATGCGAGGTGTGAGCTCGGCCATATTAGGCCTCCCCGCCGGTCGCGCCAGCGCCATCCGCGCCTGCAGCCGCCAGGTCTACGCCCTCGGCAACCGTCGCCACGGCGTCGCCCGGCCAGGCAACCTTGGTCAGGTCGGCCGCCGCCAGCGACTCGGCGCTCACGGCATCCTCGCCCTGCTTCAACATGCGGCGGCGCAGCGCAGCCGAAAGCGCGTGTGCCCACAGGCCCTCGGCCTCGGCCAGGCGCTGTGTGGCGGGAGCGTCGGAGAGCAGGCCCTCGGGCGTATAGCAAATGACGCTCGAACGCTTGACGAATTCTTCGACTGAAAGCGGGTTGGAGAACATGGCCGTGCCGCCGGTCGGCAGCGTGTGGTTGGGGCCGGCAACGTAATCGCCGAGCGGCTCGGAGCTCCAAGCGCCCACAAAGATGGCACCGGCGTTGCGAATGCCGCCGAGCAGGCCCATCGCATCCTTGCAGTGCAGCTCAAGGTGCTCGGGCGCCACGGTGTTCACGGCCTCGACGGCGGCAGCCATGTTGGCGGCCACCACGATGGTACCCTCGTTGTCGAGGGAGGCGCGCGTGATCTCGGCGCGTGGGGACTGCGCCACCAGGATGTCGATACCCGCCTCGACCTCGCGCGCAAACTGCTCGTCGCAGGTCACCAGGTAGCAGGCAGCCAGCGGATCGTGCTCGGCCTGCGCCATCAAGTCAGCCGCGACCACCATGGGTTTGGCCGTGGCATCGGCCAACACGCAGACCTCGGAGGGACCGGCGACCATGTCGATGCCCACGTCACCCGAGACAATCTGCTTGGCAGCGGCAACAAAGGCGTTGCCCGGGCCGGTAATCTTGTCGACACGCGGAATGGTCTCGGTACCGTACGCCAGCGCGGCCACGGCCTGAGCGCCGCCCACCATATAGATCTCGTCCACGCCGCCGAGCTTGGCCGCGGCAAGCGTGTAGGGGCTGATCAGGCCGTCCTTTTGCGGCGGGGTCACCATGACCACGCGCTTGACGCCGGCCACTTTGGCGGGAATGGCGTTCATGAGCACGGTGGAGGGATACTGCGCGCGGCCGCCCGGCACATAGATGCCGGCGGCAGCGAGCGGGGTCACCTTAACGCCGAGCATCGTGCCGTCCGCACGCGTGGTAAACCAGCTCTGCTCGACCTCGCGCTGGTGGAATTCACGAATCTGACGCGCGGCCTTCTCGAGCGCGGCGACAAAGACAGGGTCGAGGCCTTCGAGCGCGGCATCGATCTGCTCCTGCGGCAGACGGAAGCCCTGCAGCTCGACACCGTCAAAACGCTGACAGTAATCGCGCACCGCGGCATCGCCGTTGGCGCGCACGTTGGCCACGATATCGCGGGCGGCGTCGACGATGTTTTGCGGCAGCACACCCTTGCGGTTGAGCTGGTTGGTAACGAGGCGCTCACCGGGAACAAGCTTGATAGTCTTCATATCGGTATCCCCTATCGGTCGAGGTTGTGTTCGAAAAACGAGAGGCCGGGCGGCGGCGCCAATCGGCCCGCAGCCCGTACGTTGGGGCGCCCGTGCGCGCTCGCGCTATTGTGCCGAGCCCGCGACGGGCTCAAAATGCTTGTCCTTAACGGCCGCGGCCAGGCGATCTGCCAGATTGCGTACGCGCGGATCCAGGCGCGCGGCACCCGGATTGACAAAGAAGCGGGCCGTGCAGTCCATGATGCGGCCGGTGATGACCAAGTCGTTGTCGCGCAGCGTGGCACCCGTGGCGGTAATGTCCACGATGCGATCGGTCATGCCGACGATGGGTCCCAGCTCAATGTTGCCGTGCAGCGAGACGATATCGGCATTCACGCCGCGCTCGGCATACCAGGCACTCGCGATGCGCGGGTATTTGGTGGCCACGCGAAGCGAACCGCGACGGGCGTAGTTGCGCTCGGCCTGACCGGCGCGCCATGCGGGCTCCGCCTCGATAAAGGTGCACAGGCCATAGCCCAGGTCAACCAGCTGCAGCAAGTTGAGGTCGGCCTCGATAAGCGAGTCCCAACCGCAGATGCCGCAATCGGCACCGCCGCAGCCCACAAAGGCGGGCGCATCGCTGGGGCGCACGATGACAAACTCGATATCGCCGACCGTGCCCTCGCCGGCACGCGTGTCGCGGCCGCGCACGATCAGGTGACGGCCGGGGTCGCGCAACTCCGAGACATCCAAGCCCGCGGCCTCGAGCACGTCGAGCGTGTCGGCCTTGAGCGAGCCCTTGGGCACGGCGATGCGTAGCGGGCCCTCGGCGCCACGGCCCACGGCGTGGTCGCCATCGGGGGCGGCGTCCTCGGCCGAGGTGCGCGCGGCCTCCAGACGCTCGAGCGAAAAGGCGAAACCCGCCGCCGGCACCTCGATGCCGTCGCCAAATGCGCCGGTAAAGATGGAGTCGTAGCGGCCGCCCGAACCGACCGGGTCAGGCAGGCCGCCGGCATAGGCCTTAAAGACCAGGCCCGTGTAGTAATCGAAAGAGTTCATGATGGAGAAGTCGAACGACAGCACCTGGGCGTCCCCGGGAGCCAGGCCCTCGACCAGAGCACGCAGCTCACTCGTGAGCGGCGCGACGATGCCCGCCGCCGCCAGAAGCACATCGACGCGGTCGAGTACCTCGGCGCCGCCGTGCAAGCGCGGCAGCTCG
This sequence comes from uncultured Collinsella sp., assembly GCA_900544875.1. Taxonomy (GTDB): domain Bacteria; phylum Actinomycetota; class Coriobacteriia; order Coriobacteriales; family Coriobacteriaceae; genus Collinsella. The sequence continues at coordinate 8,529 of UQWS01000034.1, forward strand.
CTAATGGCAACCTTGACGGCATCGGACTCGGCGCTTGCCGCCACGCGGGCATCGAGGCCCACAAAGTCGTTGGCGTGCACGCGGCGCAGGGCCTCGGCAGCCAGCTCGCGATCCTCGCACGCCGCGAGCAGCTCCTTAAACGGACGCACGCTACCTGCGATAATGCGCGCATCGGGCAGCGCCAGCTTGCGCACCGCCTCGGCCACGAGCGAGACAATCTCGACATCGCCCGCGGTGTCGCCCGCACCGATAAGCTCAAAGCCCAGCTGTGTAAACTGGCGCGAGCCGCCGGCATTGCGCTGGCACTCACGAACCACCGGCGCCTCGTAGCGAAGGCGTAGGGGCAGGTCGGCCGCGCGCATGCGGGTCGAAACCAGACGCACGATCGGCAATGTGTTGTCGGGACGGACCACCAGCAGGCGACCGTCGTCATCAAAGAGCTTAAACGGCGTGTCCGCAATGCGGCCGCCTTCCTCGAGCGAACCCTTGTCCTCGAGCAGCGGCGTCTCGACCGGAAGGTAATGATGCTCCCTGAAGCAGCCCTTCACCGTACATGCGATCTCCTCGCGCGCCTGAGCCTCCTCGGGCAATATGTCCCGGAATCCCCACGGTGTGGCCGTCATCTGGTGAGCCTCCTCATGCTGTGTTTCATATAGAGCAGAAGACCGGCGTAGCTCCGCCGGTCTTCTGGGTACTTTAGCATACTAGAGTGCTTGCGGGGAAAATCCGTCGCAGCCGCTCACACCGTATTCATCTGGAAACATAGGGTAGGTTACCGCAGCCCGACCCCACCTAGGCGCCAATCGCACGACGATACTCTGCCATCACCTGCGCATCGGCAGCTGCGGGGTCGGCAAAATAGCGCCCGTCATAGGTCTCGGCCGAAACAACTCCGCGATAGCCGCGCGCCACCAGCCTATCCAGGTCGGCGCGCATATCGCGGTCGCCGTCACCCCAGGCAAGATGCGTCGTGCCATCTGCCGCAACATCGACAAAATGCACGTGGGCGACATCATCGCCAAGCAGATCGAAATAATCGTCGATGGTATCCCCCGCCACCGCCATGGCGCCCATATCCAGACATGCCTTAAGTGCCGGATGATCAACTGCCTCGATCATGCGCTTCGTGTCGGCCGCCGAGTTCACGATCATCGACTCAACTGGCTGCAGGGCCTCGAGCACCAGTCGCACGCCGCGCTCTCCCGCATGCTCGGCAATCGCACGCAGCATCGAGGCGCTGCGACCCCACGCGTCTTCGATCGGTTCGTTCAAAAATGCCCAACCGCTCGAGACCATGACCTGCTCGGCTCCAAGTTCCGCCGCGATATCCACAACGTTCTTAAAGTACGCGAGCGTGCGGGCACGCGCCTCATTCCCGCGCGCCGCAATATTCCACGGCTTGGGGTTGTTCTGTTCGGGACAAAGCCCCACAATCCGAACGCCATACCGTTGCGACAACTCCCGCACCTGCTCGAGCGAATCGTATCCATGGCAATCGACATACAGATGCATCGCCCCAGTCCAGAGCTCGCAACACGTGTAGCCCGAGGCCGCTGCCGAAGAAAAGAATTCCTCAAGGTCAAAATAACGATGGCTGATATTCATGACGGCAAGCTGCGGATACTCCATCTTGTCCACCTTTCGGCAAAAGGGCGCCGCAGCACAGTGTGCGCGACGCCCCCTCTTACATTGTTCTCATTATGACGGATACTCTACTGGACACCAAGCACTCCAAAGAACGCGCCAGCGATACTCACGAGCAGGATCACGAGCATGATGAGCAGCGGATTCATCTTCTTCTTGAGCATGAGATAGACAATTCCAAACAGCCCCATCGTGACAAAGCCCGGGAAGATTCCGTTGAGCAGCTCGGCGAGCGTCTGAGCGCCATCGCCCGCGCCGACCATGAGCGGAATGTCCACGGTGACCATCTCCATGGTCATAGCGCCGATCACCATGGCGCCCATGATAGAGGCCATCTTGACGATCGTGTCCATAATGCCCGATTCCTGGACCTTGCTGATCATGTCCGAGCCAAAGCGATATCCCACAAACGTCAGCAGGTAACGGATGATGTAGTGGGGGACGTTGAACACGAGCAGGAACAAAATCGGGCCAAGAATAGAGCCCTGCAGCGCCAGCGACGTGCCGACACCCGTTGCCAAAATTCGCAGCGTACCCCAGTAGAAGGCATCGCCCACGCCGGACAGCGGTCCCATCAAAGCAAGCTTGACATTAGAGATCGCGCTCGTGTCAAAGTTATCTTCGGTGGCGTTGACTTCTTCCATTGCGGCAGCAATGGACATGGGGAGCGTCGAGATATACGGCGTGACGTTATAGAGCTCCATATGGCGCTTGAGTGCGGCCTTAAAGTCCGCATCCTGCGGATACAGCTTGCGAAGGATCGGCATAAGGGCCCACATAAAGCCGATATGGCCCATACGCTCGTAGTTCCAGGAATGCTCATAGGGAATCGAGCGCCAGAACAGCTTCTTAAGGTCTGCGCGGGAAATCAGCCCGTCGTAAGAAGACTCAAACTTAAAACTCATCGAACCCACTCCCAATCGCAGGATCCTCGGTTGCCACTGCGGGCTGCTCCGCCTTTTTCTTGTCACCCAAAACCGTCATCGCGACGACGATAATCGCGGCAAAGATCGCCACGCCCGTCGTGCTAATGCCAAAGTAGGCGACGAGGAAGAAGCCAGCGAAGAAGAACGGAGCCACTGTTTTGTTCATAATCATCTGCGCCAGCATCGCAAAGCCGAGTGCGGGCAAGAAGGCGGCGGCGACATCCATGCCGGTCTGAACGAAATCGGGGATGATGTTGAGCAGGCTGGCAACAGCATCGGCGCCAAAGAAGAATGCCAGGGGAATGATCAGCAGGCCGCACCAGCTCTGCGCGTAACCGGCGATGAGCATGTTGCGCGTGATGGCCTTGGTGTCTCCATCCTCGACGTTTTTGTCGATACGGTGCACCAGCAGCAGTATGACCGGCTGGCCCAGGGCCGTATCGAGCGCCAGGACGATCGTTGCGATGGGAATGCCCAGGGTCAGGGCCGCCGAAGCGTCCGCGCCGGCCTGCATGGCAAGCGACACACCCAGAATGGTTCCGGAAATCGTATCGGGCGGGTTATACGCACCGACCGAGATGGCACCGACCATGGCAAGCTCCATCGTGGCACCCATAATGGTGCCGGTCACCACATCGCCCATGACAAGGCCGACCAACGGTCCGAGCACAATGGGGCGCTGAAGGTAACTCGTACCGGTCAGCCACTCGGAATAGCCCAAAAGGGCAATCAGGAAAATCAGGATCGTCTTGATAACCATGACAGCCCCTAACCGATGACCTTTGCGGCGTCAGTCTTCGCATCCGCCGGAATCATCTGAATGAACAGCTCATAGCCCTCGCCGAGCAGCTCCTTCACGTAGGCCTCGTTCTCGGGCGTAAGGAATACGCTCGTCGAGACCTGGCGGGCATCCTCGCTAAAGGCCACATTGCCGAGGTTGATCTTCTTGACGCCCATCGCCTTGGCGACGGCACCGGCCTGTTGGATCGTCTCGCAAACCACGAAGAGCTTGTACTTGTCGGTCACACCGCTCTGAAGCGCCTTGACGGCGTCCTCGGTGTTTTTGACAACGACCTTGCAGCCCTCCGGCTTTGCAAGGGACAGGGCCTGCAGACGAAGCTTGTCGTTGAGGACCGTGTCGCTCACTAACAGGATGCAGTCGGCACCCAGAGCCGAGGTCCAGCTAACGGCAACCTGGCCGTGAAGCAGTCGATAGTCCACGCGAATCATCTGAATCATGATGTGCTCCTAACGATTAAAACTCATCGAGTTCGGCCTGCCCCAGCAGGTCGTTGACGTACTTGACCTTGGTGTCGTCCGCCTCGACGATCTGGCGAATGGCCTCATCGATCGGGGTGGAATCGGGCACGAACAGCAGCTGAATAAGGAGCGGCAGGTTCATATTGGTCACCAGGTGCGTGTTGGGGCGCGTCTGGACGATCTTGGTGAACTCGTTGTTGACGCTGCCGCCAAAGAGGTCGGTGCAAACGACGACCTCATCGTCCGCGGCAAAGCCGTCCAGAATCGCTGCGGCCTCCTTGACCAGGTCCTCGTTTCCGTCGACATACATAGACAGCGCATGGACGTTCTCGCGCTCGCCCGAGAGTAGCCCAATGCTCTCGACGATTCCGGACGCAAAATGAGCATGGGATGCAACGATAAACTGCCTCATTCGATTCCCCTTTCTTGCGAACTTCGGCATAAAAATGCCCGGACGCATGCGCCCGGGCAGGGTGCTTCTTGATCAGTAGCTAATTTGTCGCCGATTAGTAATCGAACTGGTGATAGTAACGACGGTAGTTGAGGTTGTGCTTGGTGACCGTCTCGTAGTAAGCGGCAAGGCGATCGGTGATCAGCGAGGAGAGAATCCACGGAGACACGATGACGCGGAACTCGTCGTCAAGGCCGGGGATCGCGAACTCGGCGGTGTCGATGATGTTGATGTCGGTGTCGCC
>UQWS01000035.1 GCA_900544875.1 uncultured Collinsella sp.
GAATCCGGCGCATCCGCGTTGGCGCGATTGGCGAAAAAACGTTGGTGAAAATGGTGAAAAATATATTGACGCTAACATCCTGCACGAGGGCGGCCACCGAGGTGTCGACGCGCGACCATCGCGCGAGCATGCCCTCGGGGTAGTAGGTGCCGTGCCTGAGCTTGGGTATCTCGAGCTCCACGTCGCCCACGGCGGTCTTGAGCGACCTGGGGCGGTAGCCGTTGCGGCTGTTCTCCCTGCCGTCGCTGCGCTCGTTGCGGCCCGCGCCGCACATCTGCTGGGCCTCGGAGTCCATCAGCGCGTTCATCACGCCGCCCAGCACCCTGCACGCGAACTCGCGCGCGTCGCCGCACTCCTGCCAAAGCCTCGCCGCCTCGAGGGCCTCGTCGCGGCCGAGGCGCAGTACACTCTCTTCTTGGGGCATCGCCTTTCCTTCCATTCGTCACCTTCATTACTCCAACGACGAATTCTAGGCGGTGTCCCCTCCCTTTCAAGAAAGGTAAGAGGCGGGGCATGCCCCGCCTCTTACACCACATCTCTGCGCGCTACCTAGATAGCCTTCAAATTGATCAAAATGCCCGGTAGCATGCTTCTGTGTGCCAACGTTAATGAACATATTTACTGTTGTGTCTATTATCTTGTAAGATCTATATGATACTACGCTAGCAACAGTACTCATATTTGCCATTTTTTGTCCACAGGACTTAGAGAACGCCAAAAAATCTAGCAATGCCAGCGAGCAAACCGCGTCAGCCGATGCAAGGAGTGTCCCCAAGTGCCGGCAGATAAGGAACGTCCCTAACTGCCAGGTTTGAAAGGTAGTCATTGGGGACGTTCTTAAACGACTAGTCAAACAAGAACGTCCCCAACGACTACTCATTTAAGTACGTCCCCAATGAGTGCCCCTGGAGCAAGACAACGCCGCAGGTAGAGGGCGGACAGCGAGCGCCGTTACGCGGGTTGGTAAACCCGCGTAACTAAATACGTTCCGCGATCTCGTGAATGAGGTAGTCGGTCTTTTCCCAGCCCAGGCACGGATCGGTGATCGACTTGCCAAAGACGCCGCCGTCGACCGGCTGGTTGCCGTCCTCAAGGTAGGACTCGATCATAAAGCCCTTGACCAGCCTGGAGATGGCTTCGTTGCGGCGGCAGCTGTCGAGCACCTCCTTGCAAATGCGATACTGCTCCAGCGGACGCTTGCCCGAGTTGTCATGGTTGCAGTCGATGACCGCCGCTGGGTTGGCATAACCGGCGTGCTCGGTGTAGCGCTCGGCAAGACGCTCCAGATGCTCGTAGTGGTAGTTAGGGTAGGTGCGGCCGTCGAGGCCAATGTAGCCGCGCATGACGGCGTGCGCGAGCGGATTGCCGTCGCACTCGACCTCCCAGTTGCGGAAGATAAAACTCTGGTGCGCCTGGGCGGCGTAGATGGAGTTGAGCATGACGGTGGTGGAGCCGGCAGTGGGGTTCTTCATGCCCACGGGTACCGAAATGCCGCTCGACACCAGGCGATGCTCCTGGTTCTCGACCGAGCGCGCGCCCACGGCAACGTAGCTCAGCAAGTCGACGAGGTACTGGTAGTTGGACGGGTAGAGCATCTCGTCAGCGGTGAAGAAGCCCGTCTCCTCGATGACGCGCAGGTGCATGTGGCGGATGGCCTTGACGCCCTCGAGCAGGTCGTCGGGAGCCTCGGGGTTGGGGTTGTGCAGCAGACCCTTGTAGCCGGTGCCCTTGGTGCGCGGCTTGTTGGTATAGACGCGCGGAATGATGATGAGCTTGTCCTTGACCTCCTCGGCGGTCTTGGCCAGTCGGTTCATGTACTCAAGCACCGAGTCCTCGCGGTCGGCAGAGCACGGACCGATGATAAGCACCTTGCGTGCGTCCTCGCCGGTAAAGACTTTGGCGACCTCGGCGTCAAATGCCTGCTTTTTGGCGGTAAGCTCGGCAGAAAGTGGCATTTCCTCGCGGATCTCCATGGGGATCGGCAACTTGCGTTTGAATTCCATGGCCATAGGGGCCTCCTCAATCTATAGAAAGAGCAATAAGCGTATTGTCGAGTGCTCGGCATTATCCGCTGTCGCACGCTAAAGTGCAAGCACAGCCTACTAAAAAGGGAATGAATCGACACAAGAGCCCGCTCACCACGAGAGTGGATAATCTCCCGTTTTTGGCCCATGTTCGCGCTCAAAGTGGGAGATTATCCACTCTCGTCGGGCAAGCGTCCGAAAATCCTCACTCGTGACCCCTTTTCCTCCGTCCCCGAGGGATCGGGGCTCGCCTGCCGAATGATTGATGCGGCCGCCCTGCGTCCATGTCACACTCAGAGGTGGCCTGACCCAACTTGGAAGGAGCCTTCATGAGCCTTGACAACGTAACCCTGCGCGCCGCCACGCTCGACGACCTGACCGGCATCGCTGCCATCTACAACCAGCTGTGGTGCAACACGCTGCGCAACCGCGGCGACGTCGAAGCTGCCGATTTCTGCGCGCGCTTTAACATCGCTATGCAGCTGCAACGCTCACCTATCGCGCTTGTCGCCGAGGCCGAGAGCCGCATTATCGCCGCCTGCTGCATCGGCATCTTCGAGGACGGCAAGCCGCGCACCAACCCCACGTGGGAGTCCTGCTACAACGAGATGCTCGCCCAGGCAACCGAAATGGCAAAGGCTGCCGACGCCAAGCTCGAGGGCTCGCTCTTCGGCGACAGTCGCGAAAAGGCCACGGCGGATCGCTTTGCCGCCACAGGCAACGAGTATGCCCAGGGCCAGCTCAACCTGATCATCATCGTGCCCGAGTGGCAGGGCAAGGGGCTCGGCCGCGCGCTTATCGACCTTGCGCGCGCCGAGCTCGCCAAGGCAGGCTGCACCAAGTTCTTCCTGATGAGCGACTGCAACTCCGACTGGCAGTTCTACGAGCACCTCAACATGAAGCGCATCCTGGAGGATCACAGTCAAGACACCGGCGACGGTTTTATCGTCTACATGTACGGAGGCGACACGCAGGGATAACCCGCTAAGCAAGTACCAAAACCACCACAAAAGGCGCCCATCCCCCTTGTGGTGACAGGTTGTATCTGGGCGAACGTTAAGACCACCGCGGGGGAGCTGCTTTCCCTCGCGGCGGTTTACTAACCGTGAAAACCAAGTGAGTAGGCTTTTGGCGGGATCCCGAGCACACCCCAAAACGCCGCAGCTCTGGCCTGCGGTTTTATCGAGCGTTTGTCGCGATGTGCTCGGCAGATCCCAAAAAGTCTACTCACTTGCATCCGAGACGCACCAGGCAGGCAAAAAACCGCCGCGAAAGGGGCCCGTCCCCCTTCGCGGCGGTTGTTCATCGCGGTTTTGCGACGGTTTTGCGGTGGTTTTGCCCGCCTGCTACTCGCTGTAGCGAGTGGCGATGGCAACTCGCACCATGCCGGCGCTCATGAGGTACGTTGCCATAGGCTGTAGTAGCGCATGTCATAATCCTACAGCAGCATTCGCCATAATCTGACAGTAGAGTTTTCCACAATCTATAAGTAGCCCAGGTCGGGACCCTATTTAACAAACCAAATTCTCGCCCAACGCCATTTCCTCTCCTGGTGACCGGTTCATTTTGGCAGGTTTCATCTGGGCAAACGCCAAAACCACCACAAAGGTGCCTGTCCCCTTTGTGGTGGTTTGAAGCTCTCCTGGGCGGGATGCTAGACTTGCGGCATATACATTCGCGCCAAAGCACGGGTCGCATACAGGAAAGGAGATGCCATGGCGCCTATCGCACCGCTCAAGATGCTCGTCGCTCCTGCCGCCAAGGCCATCGCCCACCTGAGCGACTCACTTACTTACGATGAGGTCCCCTGCATCGCCGAGGAGCGTTCGGACAGCCGCCCGTACCTGGGCCACGTCCCCTACTTTGCGCCTAAGCTCGCTTCTAATCCCGAGCACCGCGAACAATAATCCAAGATGCAGCAAGCGCCGCGCAACTCGCGGCGCTACTGTTTTGGTGCAAAATAACCTGACCCCTATGCACCAACGCCGGGATTGTCGATGCTGCGGCCGCGGCGCGATATAAGGCGCGAGACCTCGCCTAACAACACACCGATCGCCACGCCCACAAGAATCGGCAACTTTGCCATCTCGGCAGGTGAGCTGTTGAGCGGCACAATCGTAGCGACAATCGAAAGCACAAGTTCCACCACGGGAATCGCGAGCGCTACCGCGAGCACCTTACCCTCAAAGGGCGCACGGAACACGCGCGGGCGATCGTCGTATGCACGCAGACGCCAAAACGCTGGGAACATTGGGATATAGCTCATGAGCAAAAAGACGACGTTCATTGAGAAGAAAACCCAAAAGACGTCGGATCCCTCACCCAGCGGGATCTGAAGCAGCAACACCAGGCTGGCAAAACAGCCGTTGATGAGTGCCGAGCCATTGGGCATGCCGGTCCTCTTGGACACCAGCGCAAAGGGGCGCGGCATGTTGCCGTGACGTGCGGCATAGCTCGCTACGTTGTTGACGCCAAAGCTCCAGCAGATCATGTTAGCAAAGAGCGTCACCAAAAAGGCCACGCCCACGATCATTGTCAGCGGGTGGCTGCGCCCCACCATGGCGGCGACCGCGTCCACAATGCCCGAATCGAGCGAAAGCTGTTCGGTGGGAACCGCGGCTCCAATGCCGATGCCGCAGATGATGTAGATCGCCGCAATGGCAACGCCGCCGGTGATAACCGCCTTGGGGATATCGCGCGACGGGTTTTTCATCGTGCTGGCAAAGGTCGCGACCACTTCGAAGCCCATAAAGTTGAACAGGATAATCGATAGATACGTCAACGAGTTGGTGTCGCCCAGATCTGGAATGAAGGTCTTGAGCGACATGTCGTTGGCAAAGCCGTTATTACAGGCAAACCAGATACCGACGATCCCCACCACGGCGGTAATGAGCACCTTGATGACAGCGCCGCCGTCCATGACCCAATCGGCCTCGGCCACCGACTGCATCGCCATGACCGTAACGCCCCACACAAAGGCAAGCTCAATGACAATTCGGAGCCCGAGTGAAAACTCGAAACCCCATACCGCAGTGATGACACTGGGGAACATGCAGGCGATACTTGCCACCCACAGCGGAAAATTTACCCAATAGCACCAGGAGCAACGGGCGCCCCAACGGTCGCCCAGGCCCAGGCGGACCCAATCGTACAGGCCGCCCTCGGAATCAAACGCCGTACCCAGCTCGGCCACCACCAGGCCATAAGGCAGCAAAAACGTGATGATAAGGAAAATCCACCAGAAGAACTGCACGTTACCCATGGCAGAAGCCGGAGCTGCCGCCTCGATAGTAAACACGACGCAGATAACCGAAAGGATGACCTCAATCAGGGAAAACTTCTTACCTGCCATGGCACGTTCCCCCTACAGCAAAAAGGATGGCATCTGTACCGAAGGCGCAGCCCAAGGTAGGGTTGCAGGCCGCGTCACCGGTACAGGTGCCATCCCAAAGAGAGGAGAGGATGAAGTTGTTGGACCAACGCTCGCGGAACAGGCGCGTGTAGATGACGATACGCTGGTACATAGATACTCCGATCAAAACGGCCGCGTTGACGGCCGGAAACTTTCGGCAATTGAAGACGCCTCTGACCTGAGAAATTCAAGCGAACAATTGGCCTAACCCGCAAAAAATCCCAGGCCAGACGCGTACTCAATCAAAGAAAAGGACACTCCGAAGTGCAGGCAACGGAGTGCCCGTTCCGCGTCACTGCACCAGGTAACCCAAAAAACAACGCAGCAGACAAAGAGGGAGAAAAGCAAATCTGCTCAAACAGAAAACCCAGCCGACCAAGACGTCGAATAAACCGACCATCAATGCCCCGAGATGGTCCGATTCACCGACCGTCTGATTGATCGGCTGGGTTTCCGAGGTGCGGCAGATTGCCCTGAAAGAGGAGGGCATAGACCTTAGGGTCATGCCCGACGATTGAAGGGCAAGGTGCCGTGCCTCGGGAAGACAGACAATTACGCGGACGGCTCCTGCTGCGTAATGCAGTGGATATTGCCACCGCCGAAGACGACCTGCTCGGACTGAACGCCGACGCACTTGTAGACGCCCTCGCCCCAGACCTCGTCGTAGATCTTCTGGAGCGTGTCGACGGCCAGCTGGTCGTTCTCGTCGCCGTACTGTGGGACGATAACGCCGTGGTTGGTCACGAGGTAGTTCATGTAGGAGGCGATCAGCGGCTCGTCGGGGACGCGCGGCTCGGCGTTCTCGTCGGCGTCGATGGTGTCGCAGGAAGCCTGGTCCATGAACAGCGGGTTCACGGGCATGCAGAGCTTGTAGACCTTCATCTTGCGGCCCTTGGCGTCGACGGCGTTGGAGAGGGTCTCGTAGGCAGCGTGGCACTGCTCGTAGAACGGATACTCGGGATCGTCGGTCCAAATGCAGGCCATGACGCCCGGCGCGATGAACGTGGCGACGTCGTCGATGTGGCCGTTGGTCTCCTCGGGGTCGATGCCCTCCTTGACCCAGATGACCTTCTCGACACCCAGGTAATCCTTGAGGTGCTCATCCATGTAGGCGCGAAGCTCCTCGCTCCAGGGCTCAAACTTCTTCTTGAACTTGGGCCAGATGGACTCGGGATCCTCTTCCTCCTCGAGCACTGCAGAGCAGGTGCGCCCCGGGGAAAGCAGGCACTGGTCGGTCACGACAAGGGTGCCCTCGCCGTCGACGGTGATGGAGCCGCCCTCGAGGATCATGTCATCGGGACGATAGCGACGGCAGCCGGAAAGCTCAGCCATCTTAAGGGCAATCTGCTCGTCCTTGTCCCACGGGAAGTACAGGCCGTCGACGAGGCCGCCGTAGGCGTTGAAGTGCCAGTGGTTGGCGCGCTTCTCACCCTTGCCGTTGATGACGTAGGTGGCGGCGGTGTCGCGGAACCAGGCGTCGTCGGTGGTCATCTCGATGACGGTGACGTTCTCGTCCTCCTCGAAGACGGCCTTGCAGTTGGCATAGTCGACCTGGTTGGCGCACATGGTAACCGGGGTGAACTCGGCGATGGCGCGGGCGATGGCGGCATACTGCTTCTGAGCCGGCTTGGCGCCGTGGGCCCAGGTGTCGGTGCGGTGGGGCCAACCCATCCACACGCGATCCTGCGGGGCGAACTCAGCGGGCATAAAGAAGCCGTCGGCCTTGGGGGTGGACTCGGACTCGGTGATCGTACGCATAAGATATCCTCCAAATCGAACGATCGCTTGCTGCGGGCGGGTTACCCGCAGCCTAAAACCAAGAGATGGTAGGCGCCCGTTCCCCGGCAAGGGTCGGGGCGCCCGGCGCCGGTTTTCACGGAGTCGCACCGGCAAGCGACGACGTAACCAAGTGCGCGGAGACAAAACGCACGAAGGATACGGAAGAGAGATTGGGGTGGGCGGTGGTTACCGGAGCTATCGCTCACACCCACCCCGGGGAATGGTTAGCAAACCTGTCGCTTGGGCACGTCTCCGAAGAGGCTAGAGTGCCCGGAGTCGGGAGCGACAAGCCCGACGAAGCGCGCGTTGGTACACGAGGAGGGTTGGAGCCCCAGAACCGGGTGCTCTAGTTCTCCTCGGCCTCGGCGGCCTCCTCAGCGAGACGCTGAGCTGCCAGCTCGGGAGTGAGGCCCTTGTACTCGGTCTCGCGGCCCTTGGCGCTGACGACGCGGACAACCTCGCCGATGAGCAGAAGCACGATGAAGATAACGATCATCGGGAGCTTGTCGCCAATCTCGGCGGCGGAGAGCGGCACCAGCGTTGCAACGATGGCCAGGATCAGCTCGATGCAAGGGATGGCCAGCATGACCTTCATCATGGCACCCTTAAACGGGAACGTAAAGATACGCTCGCGGTCGGGGTCGTTCTTGCGAAGGTTGAGGAACGCCGGGAACATCGGGATGTAGGTCAGCAGCAGGAAGACGACGGAGGTGCCGAAGAGCATCCAGAAGACGCCGTTGGAGATGGCGTCGATGGGAACGAGCTGCAGGCACAGCACCAGGGAGGCAACGACGGCGTTGACCAGGTTGGCGCCGTTGGGCATGTCATCATCCGAAATCATCGAGGCGAAGACCTTGGGCATGTTGCCGTGCTCGGCAGCGTAGCGGGCGACGGAGTTGACGCCGAAGGACCAGGCGGCCATGTTGGCGAACAGGGTGATCAGGAAGGCGATGCAGATGACCTTGAAGATCATGGAGTCGCCCACCATGGTCTGGACTGCGACAATCATGCCATAGTCGGGGTCGATGGAATCGGCCGGCACAGCAGCGCCGATGCCAAAGCCAGCGAACAGGTAGATCACGGCGATGGACAGGCCACCGACGATGATAGCCTTGGGGATATCGCGAGCGGGATCGGCCATGTCGTCGGTCATAGTGCAGATGACCTCGAAGCCCATGAAGTTAAAGATGATGATCGACAGGTAGCCGAGAGCGTTGGTGTTGGTGAGCTCGGGCAGGAAGGTGGCAGCGGACATGTCGTTCGCAAAACCGTTCTCCATGGCATACCAAATGCCCAAAGCGCCAACGATAACGGCGACGGCGACCTTGATGATGGCGCCACCGTTAAGGACCCACTCGGAGTCGGCCGCCTTGGAGCGGCCCATGAGGTAGACGATCCACACAAAGGCAAGATCGATACCCATCTTGGCGATCAAGTTGAACTCGACGCCAAAGACCATGCCCAAAATGTCGGGGAACATGGTAGCCAGCGAGGCGATCCACAGCGGGTAGTTGACCCAGTAGTAGTACGAGATGCGGGCGCCCCATTTGTCGCCCAGGCCATCGCGTACCCAGTCGTAAATGCCGCCCTCGCCGTCATAGGTGGTACCGAGCTCGGCGACAACCATGCCGTAGGGAAGCAGGAAGGTCAGGATCAGGAAGATCCACCAGAAGAACTGCTGGTTGCCAATGGCAGCAGCAGGAGCGGCGGCCTCGCAAACGAAGACGACGCAGATGATGGTCGAAATGACCGTCAAGAAGGAAAGCTTTTTCTTTCCGTCGCTCATGATGAGCTCCTTCGCTCAGTCTTGGACAGATCCGAGGCCCTAAGGTATTAAGGCAATTGCTTGGGCCTCGGTGAGCGGGCGACAGGAGACGAGCATCCGCCGCCCGCAAACGTGCTTTTAGAAGCCTTGAGGCTTAGAGCTGCTCGAGAGCTTCGAGAGCGGCGTGGAGCTCAGCCTTGGCGGAGTACTCGACACCCTCGTCGTTGAGCGGGGTGCGCTTGCCCAGGGCGGCAAGGAGAGCACGGATGGAGTGCTTGCGGTTCTCGGCCTCGACCCAGCACAGTGAGCGCTCGGGATCGTCCATGACCTCGTCGACGACCTCCTCGTTGCGGGTGGCCGGCAGGCAGTGCATGAACTTGGAGTTGGGGCCGGCGAAGTTCATCATGTCCATGGTGACCTGATACTTGGGATAGAACACGTCCATGTAGTTCTCGCCCGAGACCTCCTCGTCGTACAGGCCATACCACACGTCGGTGTAGATGAAGTCGGCGCCCTTGATGCACTCGATGTCGTCGGAGATGACGACAGAGCCGCCGGAGACCTTGCAGTTCTCCTCGGCGATGGCCATCATCTGCTTGCCGAACTCGGCGCGCTCCTCGACGGTGCCAACGTGCAGGCCGCCGTCGGGGATCTGGTGGCCCTTAGGTCCAAACTGGACAAACTTCATGCCGACCTTGGAAGCGATGAACATGAGGGAGACGCAGACCTGGGTGGCGTCGCCGATGAAGGCCAGGGTGCAGTCCTCGATCTTCTTGCCCTCGGGGAGGTTCTCGAGCATGGTCATGAGGTCGCCCATCTCCTGCGTGGGATGGTTGAACTCGGACATGCCGTTGATGACGGGCACAGCGGAGCCCTCGGCGAGGCCGACGACGTCCTTGTGACGGTCAACGCGAGCCATCATGATGTCGAGCAGCGAGCCCATAACGCGAGCGGTATCGCCCAGGGACTCGTGACCGCCGAGCTGGATGGTGCCAGGGCCATAGAACTGAGCATGACCGCCGAGGTCGGTCATAGCGGTCTCGAAGGAAAGACGAGCGCGGGTGGAGACCTGCTGGAAGATCATGCCAAGGCTCTTGTTGCGGAGCAGGTGCGGATAATAACCGTCAACCTTGATGGCCTTCTTCATTGCCAGGCCAAGATCCTCGATAGCCAGGATCTGCTCTTTGGTGAAGTCGTTGGTGTCGATGAAATCCTTAGGCAGTGCCATGTCGATTTCCTTTCCGCCGGTCTTGCCGACTATTACTATGAGGCGCTCGAACATCACGCCTCGTGTTGACAAGACCATCATTCACCCGTATGCAATTTTTACCTAGTTTATTCGGGATTAAAGACCGTTCACGGAGTTACACCCCCTCTAAACCAATATAAACCCGCAGGTCAAGAGTTTACAGGGGGTTTACCATCTAGAACCGCGAACGGTATACGGCTATGCTGTATCTCGGCGCCTAATCCACAATGAAACGAAGGGTTGAGACGTCTATATCCCACAAGGTATACAGAACTCGGCCATAGAATAAATGAGATGGGACGGTGACAGATGGACACCCTGATGTTCTTCTATACCCTAGCGATACTCGTGATCTGTATTGTGACGGCGGTGCTCTCGCTTGCCGCCTATGCCTCATCTCGTCGACGCTTCTTTATCTATGGCAGCGGCGTATTTATCTGCTATGCCATCGAGATGACCGAGATTTTCTTTTTTGAATACACGCTGCAAAACCAGAGTTTTCCAGCCAGCGACTATTACTCAATTACCATGCCTGTGTTGCGGACCTTTGTGGCGACCGCTTCGCAGGCTTTTATTTGGCTCATTGCCATGGA
Source organism: uncultured Collinsella sp. (assembly GCA_900544875.1). Lineage (GTDB taxonomy): Bacteria > Actinomycetota > Coriobacteriia > Coriobacteriales > Coriobacteriaceae > Collinsella. Next base: position 10,823 of record UQWS01000035.1, read on the forward strand.
TTTGCTCGACAAGCATTCAAAAAAGCAGTTTGTCATTCCCGTCGCAACGTTCTTGCTGAGCGAGCTGCTGATTATCGTCGCTGTCCCCTACGGCCCCATTCATCAATGGCTCTACTACACGATGCGTCAGGTATTCCTTGTTTTCGTGGGGCTATATATCTTTTGGACGGCACGCAAGAGCACACAAGTCGAGCTGAAGGCACGCGTTAACAACCAACGAAAGCACCTGATTATCGGCGCTATTCTGGTCGGTTGCATCGTTGCCGAGGATTTCTACAACATTCTGATTGTCCCCATGAGTCTGGCGCCCTCTTGGCTGCAACTATATCTGTCCGAGCGCAACTTTAGCGAAAACGTCTTTGCCTGCTACTTTGCGATTCTGCTGATCATCTACTCCTACCACGTGCTTTCAATCCGCATGCAGGAGGCGCCCGAGGAAAAGAACGTCAGCGATCTTGATCGACACATCGAAGAGCAGATGCCCTTCTATCGCAACGCCTACAAGCTCTCCAACCGTGAGACCGAAGTTATGTGTCTGGTCGTACTGGGCAAATCGAACCAAGAGATCGCTGACGAGCTATTCCTTGCCGTGGGCACCGTCAAGACCCACATCCACAACATCCTGGTCAAAACCGAACAGCAAAACCGCACGACGCTCATCCTCCACTTTTGGAAGCGATAACCTGCCAAAAAGGGACAGGTTTATTTTGGCAGGTTTTATCTGGGTAAACGCCAAAAACCGCCGCGAGGGAGCTACTTTCCCTCGCGGCGGTTTTCTAGCTCACGCTTTCTTTCGTCTAAATCTGTAACATATGGAGACCAAATCGCCGTCTTACTGTTACAGATCGAGACGAGTTACAGAACGCGCGTCGAATAATCTCAATCTGTAACAGGTAGAAGCGTTTTTGCCAGTCAGATGTTACAGATTGAGATAAACGAAGAAGCGGTAGCGTTAAACAAGTCCGCCACAAAGTTATTCGGAGAGATCCGATCCTAGAGTTGTCTACCAGGTACGATATGTGCACTGATATTTTGTCTCAAACCCGGGCATCCCGTTGCCGCGTGGGCTTAACGCGGCACCCGTATAGAGAATCGTTTGCCCCGTACGAGAATACGAAGTTTTGAAAGACAGCCTCTTGTATGTCTGGTCGAAACAATCAACATTCTCGCTCGGGTGGTTCGCAGTGGAGAACGACTTGTAAGTGTCCAAGACGTCCGCTGTCACAAGACGACAAGGCGCGACAGAACCTGCATCTGGTTTCGCCGTCGCACAAACGGGAATTGTGACCATCGACAGGGTAAGCATAAAACATGCGAACATTGCCTTCACAAAGTTCTTCGTTACATGGCGTTTCATGGTTATCTTCCCTTGATTGGCAACTTCATCCGAACACTTCCCACATTCATCCGTACATGTACGGATGAATGTGGGAATCCGATACCCTGAGGGCCGGACCGGCCGGCCCCGGGAGATCGGAGGACGGCATGTCCGGAAAGAGGAAGAAGGGGGCC
>UQWS01000036.1 GCA_900544875.1 uncultured Collinsella sp.
GCAAATGGCGGGATTGCGTTGGCATGATTGGTTGTTGAGCGTTGGTCAAAATGGTTGTTTTTACAGTAGCGCTAACACAGGAGATGTACGTGTGCGGCGTGTCCACCCGCAAGGTCGAGCGCGTGGCGTCCAGGCTGGGCATATCCTCGCTGTCGAGCTCGGAGGTCTCGAGCCTCTGCTCCGACCTCGACGCCGAGGTGGCGGAGTTCCGCCGCCGCGACCTGTCGGGCACGCCGTGCTGCTACCTGTGGCTCGACGCCACCTACATGAGCTGCAGGGTCGGCTCGTCGGTCGTCTCGCAGGGCGTCGTGACCGCGATCGGGCTGGGCGCCGACGGGCGCAAGCACTTCCTGGGCTGCGACGTGGTCGACACCGAGAGCGAGGACTCCTGGGCGGCATTCCTCGGCGGGCTGCGCGAGCGCGGGCTGGCCGGCGTCCGCCTCGTGGTCTCCGACAGCCACGCCGGGCTCGTGGCCGCCGTCTCGCGCCTGTTCCAGGGCTGCGCCTGGCAGCGCTGCGTGACGCACCTGCAGCGCAACCTCCAGAGCGCCTGCTCGGGCAGGCCCGAGGACTCCAAGGCGGCCGTCAGGGACCTCGTGCACGCCGCGGTCTACCAGGACGACCCCGACCTCGCGCGCTGCGTGTGGGCCGAGGCGGCGCCCTGGGTGGCGTCGGTGTCCGCCAGGGCCGGCGAGGTCTTCGAGCGGGCCGAGGACTCCGCGCTGGCGTTCACGGCCTTCCCCAGGGCGCACTGGGCCAAGCTCCGCACCAACAACGTCCAGGAGCGCGCCAACCGCGAGATCAAGCGCCGCTACAGGGTCGTGCAGTCCTTCCCCTCGAGGGAGTCGATGCTGCGCCTGACGTGCGCGAGCCTCATGGAGACCGAGGGGCAGTGGTCCCAGCAGCGCGTGTTCTCCGAGGCCTCGGCCGCCGAGGGCTTCGCCGGGCCCGCGGACAGGCCTGCCCCGACAGAGGGGAGGCGCCGCGCGCTCGGGCGGCGCGCCGGGGAGATAGTGGACGAGATAGTCGAGAGGCACGGTCTCAAGAAGGAGTAACATCGGGACTTGCAGCGACGGACCTCAGGACGCTCTTACACCACGTCTGCGCGCGCGACCCATATCTAGGCCGCAATGAGGTCGTTTGGGGCAGTTTTGGCTGTTACTAAAAAGGTGACAGTACTCATATTTGCCATTTTTTGTCCACGGGGCCTTGAGGGAGGGCGTCAATCAGGTCCCAGGGGAGGCGGTTCGAGGGCTGCAAAACAAAAACGGGGACGCAGATTGTCCTGCGTCCCCGTTCTCGGGCGTTATTCGTTCCCTGCGGCAGAATTTACGCCGCTTCGTCGAACTGCGAATTGTACAGGTCGGCGTAGAAGCCGCCTTGGGCGAGCAGCTCGTCGTGCGTGCCCTTCTCGACGATGTCGCCGTCGCGAATCACCAAGATCACGTCGGCGTTGCGGATCGTGGACAGGCGATGTGCGATGACAAAGCTCGTGCGGCCCTGCATCAGCGCATCCATGGCGCGCTGGATGAGCTCCTCGGTGCGGGTATCGACGTTGGAGGTCGCCTCGTCCAAAATCAGCGCCGGACGGTCGGCTAAAATGGCGCGGGCGATGGTCACGAGCTGGCGCTGACCCTGCGACAGGTTAGTGCCCTCCTCGTTGATCATAAAGTCGTAGCCACCGGCGAGCGTATGGATAAAGTGGTCGCAGCGTGCGGCGCGTGCGGCGGCCTCGACCTCGGCGTCGGTCGCATCGGGGCGTCCGTAGCGGATGTTCTCGCGGATGGTGCCGTTAAACAGCCAGGTGTCCTGCAGCACCATGGCAAACTCGCCGCGCAGCGCCGCGCGGTCCCAGTCGCGCACGTCGACGCCTTCGACGCGCAGCGAACCGCCGTCCACGTCGTAAAAGCGCTGCAGCAGCTTAATGAGCGTGGTCTTGCCGGCGCCGGTGGGGCCGACGATGGCAATGGTTTGGCCGGGCTGCGCCTCGCAGCTAAAGTCGTGGATGATGGTCTTGTCGGGCGTGTAGCCAAACTTGACATGGTCAAACTCAACGTGGCCGGGGCGCTTCTCGGGAATCTGGGCGTCGGCCTTTTGCTCCTCCTCGGGCGCGGCGAGGAACTCAAAGACGCGCTCGGTGGCAGCGGCCATCGACTGCATCGTGTTGCTCACGTTGCCCAGCTGCTGCACCGGCTGCGTAAAGTTGCGCACGTACTGGATAAAGCTCTGGATGTCGCCGGGCGTGGCATTGCCGGTCAGCGCGAGCTGTGCGCCCACCACGACAACGCCCACGTAGCCCATGTTGCCCACCAAGCTCATAAGCGGCATCATCAGGCCCGATAGGAACTGCGAGCGCCAGCCACTAATAAAGAGACGGTCGTTTTGACGGTCGAACTCCTCGATTGAGGCCTCGGCGCGGTCGAACACCTGAATAACGTTCTGGCCGGCAAAGTCCTCCTCGATAATGCCGTTGACGGCGCCCAGGACTTGCTGTTGCTCGCGGAAGTACGGCTGCGAGAAGTGAATCATCACGGTCAGGATAATCGCGGCAGCCGGCAGCGTGAGCACGGTGACGCCGGTGAGCGGCAGACTGATCGACAGCATCATGACGAGCACGCCGATAATCTGCGTCACCGATGTGATGAGTTGTGTCACGCTCTGGTTGAGTGACTGACCCAGCGTGTCGACATCGTTGGTGATGCGGCTGAGCACGTCGCCCTTGCTGTGGCCGTTGAAGTAGCTCATCGGCACGACAGCGATCTTGGCGGCGATCTCCTTGCGCATGCGGTAGCAGATCTTTTGCGTGACGCCGGTCATGAGCCAGCCCTGGATGAGGCCGCAGACAGAGCTTGCCAGATACAGGCAGAGCAAAAAGCCGAGCGTCTTGGCGATCCAGGCAAAGTCAACGTCGCCGGTACCGTTGACCTTGGCAACCAGGCCCTCGAACAGCTTGGTCGTAACCTGGCCGAGCACCTTGGGCCCCACAATGTTAAAGATGACCGAGCATACGGCAAAGGCGACGGCGGCAAACACGGCAATCTTGTGCTGGCCGATATAGCCGAGCAGCTGCCTCATGGTGCCCTTAAAGTCCTTGGCCTTTTCGCCGCGGCCCATACCACCCATGCGGCCCATGGGACCGCGCCGGCGGGTGGGCTTGGGAATCTGAGTCTTGGTCTCGTCTGCCATTAGCGCTCGCCTCCTTCCATGACGGCTTCAATCTCTTCTTGGGTAAGCCCCAACTCCTCGGCGGAAAGCTGCGACTGTGCGATCTCCAGGTATGCCGGGCAGTTGTGCAGCAGTTCCTCGTGCGTGCCGGTGCCCACTACGTGGCCGTCGTCGAGCACGATGATCTGATCGGCGTGCATGATGGTCGCGATGCGCTGGGCCACGACCACGAGCGCGGCGTCGGTAACGTTTTTGGCAAGCTCCTCGCGCAGGCGCGCGTCGGTCTTGTAGTCGAGGGCGCTAAACGAGTCATCGAACACCACGACCTCGGGCTTTTTGGCCAACGCGCGGGCGATGGCCAGGCGCTGGCGCTGACCGCCCGAGACATTGGAGCCGCCCTGGCTTATAGGGGAGTCGTACCCGTCCTCGCGCTCGGCGATAAAGTCCTCCGCCTGGGCGACGCGTGCTGCCTGGCGCATATCCTCGTCACTCACCATGTCGCCGGCAAACTTGAGGTTGCTCTCGACGGTGCCCGAGAACAGGCGTCCCTGCTGCGGGATATAGCCAATGCGGCGGCGTAGCTCGGAAAGGGTCATATCGCGCACATCGATGCCGTCGAGCGAAATGCTGCCGCCCGTGACGTCGTACAGGCGCGGAATCAGCTGCACAAGTGTGGACTTGCCCGAGCCCGTGGAACCAATGATGCCGAGCATCTGACCGGCGTGCGTGGTGAAGTTTACGCCGCTGATGACGTCGGCGCGGGCATCGGGATACTGGAAGCTCACGTCGCGGAAGGTGAGCTCACCGCGCGGCGCGCTGGCCGCGGGCAGTTTGGGCGAGACAGGGTCGTTGATGCTGGTGGGGCAAGTGATGACCTCTTCCACGCGCTCGGCTGCGACCTCGGCGCGGGGCAGGATAACCGAAACCATGGTGAGGATCATAAACGCCATGACGATCTGCATGGTGTAGGAGATAAACGCCATCATGTTGCCGACCTGCATCACGCCGTCGGACACGCCCTGCGCGCCAAACCAGACGATAAGTACGGTGATGCAGTTCATGACGAGCATCATGAGTGGCATCATAAAGCTCATGGCGCGGTTGGTGTAGAGCTGCGTGGTCATCAGGTCGAGCGAAGCCTTGTCAAAACGCTCGAGCTCATGCTCCTCGCGGTTGAATGAGCGGATGGGCATAAGGCCGTCGAGCAGCTCACGGGCGGTAAGGTTCACGCGGTCAACAAAGCTCTGCATCTTTTTGAACTTGGGCATGGTGAGGCCCATGAGCACGCCGACGACGGCCGAAACCGCGATGATGGCCACAGCGATGGTCCACTCAAGGCCGGTGTGGTTGGCCAGGACGCGCATGACGGCGACGATGCCCATGACGGGGGCCATCAGGCACATGCGGATAAACAGAGTTGCGGCCATCTGAATCTGCTGAATGTCGTTGGTGCAGCGGGTAATGAGCGAGGCCTGGCTAAATTTGCCCACCTCGGCCGGCGAGAAGTGCATAACCTTGTTGAAGGTCTCGCGGCGCAGGTCGCGGGCGATGGAGCAGGCGGTGCGCGAAGCCACGGCACCGGTCAGGATGGTGGCGACCAGCGAGATTAGGCACAGACCAAACATCGTGGTCGCCATGCGGCCCAGGTAGGCGTTCTGCACGTCGGCGGGGTCGATGCCCTGCGCCTTGTACTCGTCTTGCACATAGCTCACGGCGCGTTGGGTCACGATGGAGCCCGACATGGAGCCCATTTTGTCCGCCATATCGTTGGCGCCCTCGACGAGCTTGCCCTGGTCGATTAGGCCGCCTTCAACGCCTAGACGCAGGCTCTTCATGGTGATCTTGCCACCGTCGGCATCAATCTGTTTTTGCATGTTCTGCGCCGCAGCGGCCTTCTGCTGCATCTCGGCGAGTTGCTCGGGCGTCATCGCCGCCATCTGCTCGGGCGTGGGCATGGCCTGGGCGCCGCTGTTGTCTTTCTCACCGGACGTGCCCATCATGTCACCCATGGAGTTGGCGTCAATACCCTGGTTGAACGAAAGGACGACAGTCTCGGGCAGGCTCATGATGTCGGCAATCTTGCCGCCGTCGGCACGCTCCTCCTCGGTGCCCTTGTACGTTCGAATGCCGTTATTGTCCGCCTTGCTAAACACGGCCTCCACAGCCTTGGCGTCCTTGGAGCTCATGAAGAGTTCGAGGTCGTCGAGCGATTCGGCGCGAATGGTGTCGGGCACGGGCGAGGCGATGCCGCCTTGCTGCACGCCCACGTCGACGATATCGCTCATGTAGGTAGGCAGTGCCAGATCGGCGTTGCAGCTGATTACGATAAGTACGATAGCTGCGAACAGTGCCAGGACATGCTTTTTAAAGAGCTTGAGAATCCTCACTCGGCATCTCTCCTTTCTTGATTGCGGTCGATAATTTCGTTGGCACGTCTAAGAAGGCGCACCATCTCTTGGGTATCTGTTTCGCCGAGCTGCTCGAGGAAAGCCGCGGTGCGCTCCTCGAATTCCCGGCGTTTGATTTCGAGATCCTGGAATCCCTTGTCGGTCACTATGACGTGTACGCGACGACGGTCGGTCTTTGAGTGCTCGCGCTCAATCCAACCCTTGGCCTCGAGGGCGCGCAAGATATTGGCGATGCGGGCGCTCGAGACCCAGGCACGATCGGCGAGTTCGCTCGGCGTGAGCGAACCGCCAGCGAGCATGAGGGCGCGCATGACGGCCATCTCGCCGCTGAGAGCTTTGTCCACAAAGCGCGAAACGCGCTGGTGAATGCCGCCAAACTCAGTAAGGAGCTGACGTCCAAGCTCATGGAAATCGGTATCTTCCACCGAAAACCCCTAACACTAGAAACTATTTTCGGTGAAAGATGATACCCCTGCACGCGCGCCCTATACGGAAGATTTTTGGGACATGCCTAGAAAACTGCCTTTAGGCGATCTCCGTACACCATCGGTGCCAGCAAAGTTAGGGGCAGATCTCTAGGCATGTCCCAAAAACTACCTGGTTGCTAGGCAATATAAAGAACGCCTAAAGAATTAAAATCATTCAAGAATTGCAGCGTTTCAAAGAACTATTATGCCCGCGGTTAGGCGAGGGGTTGTCACCACCATGACGACTGGGACTCATTTATCGCCACGTGCGATGCTCCAACTTCCCGCAAGGAGACACCTGAATCAAGGGGGTTGGAGTCATGGCATTTGACTTCACGGGCAAAACCGCGATCGTTACCGGCGGCACTCAGGGCATTGGCCTCGAGATTGCCAAGGGCATCGTTGCGGGCGGCGGACATGTCGCGCTCATCGCAAGGAACGCTGCTAAGGGCGAGGCCGCGGTGGCCGAGCTTGGCGAGGGCAACAAGTTCTATCAGCTCGATGTCGCCGATGCACCCAAGGCGCGCGAGACTGTCGAGCAGATTTTTACGGACCTGCCGCAAACCAACATCCTGATCAACTGCGCTGGCGTCATCAGCACCAAGAAGTTCGATGAGATCGATGACACCGAGTGGCGTCGCACCATCGACATCAACCTCAACGGCACCTTTACCATGATGAACGCCGTGTACCCGCACTTTAAGGCGGCCCATGCCGGCACTATCGTCAACGTGAGCTCTGTCGCTGGCAAGATCGGTGGCGGCCTGCTCGGCACCGCGGCCTACGCGAGCTCTAAGGCCGGTGTCAACGGCCTGACCAAGGCAGTCGCCAAGGAAGGCGGCAAGTTTGGCGTCCGCTGTAACGCCGTGTGCCCGTCGCTCACGTTGACCGATATGACCTCGATTCTCTCTGACGAGAACTCTCAGCGTATCATCAACGGTATTCCTCTGGGCCGCGCCGCCCAGGCCAGCGAGCCTGCGCAGATGGTGCTGTTCTTCGCTTCCGACCTCGCCAGCTTCGTGAACGGCGAGATCGGTGACTGCGACGGTGGCATCGTCCTGGACGGGTAATACCCCACGACGATTATTCGGCGACGGCTCCTGCGACTCGGGACCGTCGCCTTCTTTCTGATATAGGCGCGTGCGGCTACGATTCGCATGCATCCAAAGGAGATATATATGAGTGAATCGACTGCGGTGGAGGCGCCGGCGGCAAAGGAGCCGTTCTTTAAGATGTCCTCCATCCCGGGTGCCAATATTTTGGTGCCGCTTTTGTTGGGCTGCCTGCTCAACACGCTGTTCCCTGACCTGTTCAAAACGCTCGGCAGCTTTACGCTTGGCATGACCCAGCAGGGTGCAGGCCCGCTCGTGGGCGCTTTTTTGCTTATCGTCGGTACGACGATTTCGTTTAAGAGTGCTCCTGCCGCCGCTGCCCGCGGTGCCATCATCATCGCCGTCAAGCAAATCGTGGTCGTTGCCGTGTCGCTGCTCATCCTTTATGTGTTCAACGACAACCTGTTTGGCATCTCTGCCATGGTGATGCTGGCGGCTTGCACCGGCGCCAACAACGCTATGTACGCTGGTCTGATGGGCACCATGGGCAACGAGGCCGAGCGTGGCGCTGTCGCAATCACCACGCTCGTTGTCGGCCCTCCGGTCACGATGATCGTGCTCGGCGCTGCCGGCCAGGCTCCGATCGGCTGGTCGCTCGTGGGTGCCATCCTGCCGATCGTCGTCGGCATTATTCTGGGCAACCTCTTCCCGAGCTTTAAAAAGATGATGGCACCGGCACTTTCCGCCGTCATCGTGCTCGTCTTCTTTGCCATGGGCTCGACCATGACCTTTGGCCAGCTCATTAATGGCGGTCTTCCCGGTATTCTGCTCGGCGTGATCTGCTCGGTGGTCTTTGCAATTCCCGTTATCGCGGTCGATAAGCTCACGGGTGGTACGGGTGTCGCAGGTGCGGCCATTTCGAGCTGCGCTGGAGCCAATGTGGCCACGCCTGCTGCCATGGCAAGCGTCAACGAGGCCTTGTACGGTGGCGCCGTGCTTGCGACGGCTACGGCACAGGTTGCCGCCTGCGCAATCGTGACGGCTATTTTGACCCCGCTGGTCACCAGCTGGTGCTACAAGCATTTTGAGGGCCAGCAGAGCAACGGCAAGGCAACGACCGACAAGGCCTCCGCAGCCGCCTAATGCCAAACGGCAATCAAAGCTAAAAACTAGCTACGCCACAGGGCGGCCACGGGGGATCCCGTGGCCGCCCTGCAGTTTCTGTAGGGTCTCTGGGACACTTTACCCTGCTAAAGCTGGCATAACAGCTAGAGCGAACGTCGTACAAAGGCAAGGAAAAATAACATACAAATCGGTGAACGGTAGTTGTTCGCGCTCGCATTTCCTGCGGGTTTGTAAAAAACGCCCTTATGATATAAAAAAAGAAACATATAACAGCCCAGATGGAGAGGGTCGCTATGTTATCCTTCTCAAACGGGTGAAATCTTGGGTTTTGGGTTGTAGTTCCAAGGTGGACAAACGTTTTTCTCTGCACCAACGTGTGGTGAAGAACGGAAGAAGCCGGTAGTGCAAGCCGAACATTCAAGAATTCAATAAGCAGCGGTGTGAGAGAGCGCCGCATTACACGTAACTAGGAGCGTGGTTACACAATGCAGGAGGCATGGGAAGGCTTCAAGGAAGGCATCTGGACGGGAGAGGTTGACGTCCGAGACTTCATCCAGAAGAACTACACCCCCTACGAGGGCGACGAGTCGTTCCTCGCCGGCCCGACCGAGCGTACCAAGGAGCTGTGGGGCGAGGTTCTCGACCTGCTGCTTAAGGAGCGCGAGCAGGGCGGTGTCCTCGATATGGACACCAAGACCGTCACGGGTATCGTGAGCCACCCCGCTGGCTACATCGATAACGCCCACCGCGAGAAGGAGACCATCGTTGGCCTCCAGACCGACAAGCCGCTCAAGCGCGCACTGCACGTCAACGGCGGCATCCGCATCGCTTGCCAGGCTGCCAGCCAGCACGGCTACAAGGTCGACGAGAACGTTGTCGAGCGCTACACCTTCGAGCGCAAGACCCACAACGCCGGCGTCTTCGATGTTTACACCCCCGAGATGCGTGCTTGCCGCTCGGCTCACATCATCACCGGTCTGCCCGATGGCTATGGCCGCGGCCGCATCATCGGCGACTACCGTCGTGTTGCCCTGTACGGCGTCGACTACCTGATCAAGGACAAGGAGGCCCAGAAGGCTTCCACCCCGACGGTCATGACCGCCGACAACATCCGCGATCGTGAGGAGCTGCAGGAGCAGATCCGCGCCCTCGGCGAGCTCAAGATGATGGCCGAGACCTATGGTTTCGATATTTCCAATCCTGCTACCAACACGCAGGAGGCCATCCAGTGGATGTACTTCGCCTACCTCGCTGCCGTCAAGGAGCAGAACGGCGCTGCTATGTCCATCGGCCGTACCTCTACGTTCATCGACATCTATGCTGAGCGCGACCTTGCCAACGGTACCTTCACCGAGGAGCAGATCCAGGAGTTCGTGGATCACTTCATCATGAAGCTCCGCATGGTCAAGTTTGCCCGTACCCCCGAGTACCAGGCCCTGTTCACCGGCGATCCGCAGTGGGTCACCGAGTCCATCGGCGGCATGGGTGTTGACGGCCGTACGCTCGTTACCAAGATGAGCTACCGTTACCTGCACACGCTCGAGAACATGGGCACCAGCCCCGAGCCCAACATGACCGTTCTGTGGTCGACCCGTCTGCCCGAGAACTTCAAGAAGTTCTGCGCCAAGACTTCTGTCGCCAGTTCCTCGATCCAGTACGAGAACGACGACCTCATGCGCGTTTACCACGGCGACGACTACGGCATCGCCTGCTGCGTGTCCTCCATGCGCATCGGCAAGGAGATGCAGTTCTTCGGCGCCCGTGCCAACCTGGCCAAGTGCCTGCTCTACGCGCTCAACGGCGGTGTTGACGAGGTCTCCAAGAAGCAGGTCGGCCCCAAGTATCGCGCCGTCGAGGGCGATACGCTCGATTACGACGACGTTGTGGCCAAGTACAACGACATGATGAAGTGGCTTGCTGGCGTGTACGTCAACTCGCTGAACATCATTCACTACATGCACGACAAGTATTGCTACGAGCGCATCCAGATGGCTCTGCACGACAAGCACGTGCATCGCTGGTTCGCTACGGGCATCGCTGGCCTTTCCGTCGTGGCTGACTCCCTGTCCGCCATCAAGTACGCCAAGGTCCACCCCGTCCGTGACGAGAACGGCATCATCGTCGACTTCGAGACCGAGGGCGAGTTCCCCAAGTACGGTAACGACGACGACCGCGTCGACCAGATCGCTCACGACGTTGTGCACCAGTTCATGGAGTACATCCGCATGAACGACACCTACCGCAACTCCGTGCCCACGACCTCGGTTCTGACCATTACCTCCAACGTCGTGTACGGTAAGAAGACCGGTTCCACGCCTGACGGCCGCAAGGCTGGTCAGCCGTTCGCCCCGGGTGCTAACCCCATGCACAAGCGCGATAGCCACGGCGCCATCGCTTCGCTGTCTTCGGTTTCCAAGCTCCCGTTCCGCGATGCTCAGGACGGCATCTCTAACACCTTCTCCATCATCCCGGGTGCGCTCGGCAAGGAGGACCAGGTGTTCTTTGGCGATATCGACCTTGATCAGCTGGGCGAGTAACTATTGTTAGTGCTATACTAACAATAACGATTACTGATTAGCGCGCCGGTTTCGGCCGGCGCCTATCGATCGAAGGAGACACATTATGAAGGTTTCTGAAGTTTCCGAGACTCAGGCCGATAACCTGGTCCACATGCTCGACGCTTACGCCGAGAAGGGTGGCCACCACCTGAACATCAACGTCTTCAACCGTGAGACGCTGCTCGATGCTCAGGCTCACCCCGAGAAGTACCCGCAGCTGACCATCCGCGTTTCCGGCTATGCCGTGAACTTCCACACGCTCACCAAGGAGCAGCAGGACGAGGTCATTTCGCGTACTTTCCACGACAAGTTCTAAAGGGATTTAACTCCTGCAGGGTCGCCGGGACTGTTTGGGCTACCTCCCAAAACGTCCTCGGACATGCAAGAAGCCCTCGCTGCGCACTTCGTGCGGCGAGGGCTTCTTGCGTCCTGACGCTCCTATTTGGCAAGGTGTTTTTTAGAATCCATTTTGCGCTCGGCCTCGAAGGCCCGCCTGTCCCAATCGAGCGGG
>UQWS01000037.1 GCA_900544875.1 uncultured Collinsella sp.
GCTTGCCCGTATCGTAGGCAATGCGCCGAATGCTCGCCATCGAAATTTATCGGTGGCCCACTTCAGACTGTAATGGGCGGACACCAGCCACGGTGCCCGCCCCCCTGTATTTGATACGCTCGGTATGTTTATCCCTCACAAACAATCAAAGAAATCTCGACCACAATCGGTCGACCGTAAAGCAGATGGCAAAAACGCTTGCTACGTTTATGAGGCAGTCAATTAAAATCGAAACGCATTGACCGTCCCCCAACGGGGTCACGCCGCAAATCCACATGAGCATCGAGGCTGGAAGCGGAAGCATGGAATTGGCCCCGATCTGTATGTAGATCGCTACAACGTTGACAAGCAACAGCATGCCAATCGGACCGAAGCCGGACCCAAAATAGGAAACAACGATTACGCAAGAAACCACGTATGCAAGGCAGGCGGCGGCAGCAAGAACAAGTCGATAGCAAAATACATGCAGGTTGAAATACTGCTGAGCATCCAAAACGATCGCGCAGTTAAGACAGTACAAAACGACACTCGTCAGGATAAACGCGCCCAAAAGGGCGAAAGAAGACAGCATCGCTCGCGCAACGATAGCGCACACACGCTTCCCTCCCCGGGCCTCCGACAGCCCCCACGGTTCCTCGACAAAGCCCGAACTGACAAAGCGCGGCACAATACAAGCAGCAATGAACGGAAAGAACAATGCATGAGCCAACGGGGCTACGTTGAACAGCAGACCGCGAAAAACCTCTGCATTACCAAATAGAAGGACATCCTCCGCCGATAGCGGAAGCGTCGGGTCTGGGAAAAAGCCCAAGAAACTGTTCTCACGGAGGCTACAGAACCACATCGGGAAAGAATTAAGCTGCAATATCACCATGTACGCATAAATTACCAGGATTAAGGCGTACGCCCATTTGCTCACATGCTTCAATTCTGACTGGAGAAGTCTTTTAATCTGACGAGCCATTGAGCACACCCCCAGCGCGAAAGCTCAAGAGAGCGTAAATCAATACCGATAGACAGCTGGCTGCCACGCCATATCCCAGAAGCGTCAGCTGCCCCATATCGCTATACCCAAGGGCACATCCGACTCCAAGGTACGGCCCCGGAAGGAAGAAGATCCATCGCAAGGATGGTATAGGTGCCTGAAGGAAGGCTCCGTAGAGCGTCAAGCTCATGACAAATCCGACTATCACCACGGCCCCGCTCAATACAGCGCTGCCCGTTATCCGATAGATGGTCACCGTCTCCAGCGCAACCGATATCACCAATACGGTGTTGACTACCATTGCAGGCAAAAATACAGTTAGTATGTTGTGCGAGTAGTTATGCCCTCCACGTATTATGGCTATTGCAAAAAGAAGAAGGCAAAGCGCGCTATACGCTGCGCCAATTATTAAAGCAGACGAAAATGCATGGGCTAGAGCCCCATAAAAGCGGTTGAGACCTCTTGCCGAAGAAATTCGGTGCCCCTCTTTATAGCCATGCTCCTGTAAAAGCACCAAACAAACGATGAGTGGAACGAACAGGGATGTACCGGCAAAAGCGCTGCGCGCAAGGGACTCATCAGGCGCAGAAGGATCGATTGCATTCCAAAGGAAACCAATATCCTCCCCACAAACGCCATAGCCAAAGACGAGCAACGTTGTTCCGTTTTTTAGAAAGATGCCGAAGAGAAGGCCGAACGCCAACATAAGCGCAAGACCAAACTTCGCCGGAAATATCCTGTGCAAACGCATCATATCTGCCTTTATGGGATGGATCGCCCGCTTCATAGCGAGACCGCCTTCATCAAGCGCCTGTAATACTCTTTTAGGGACGACGCCTCATCCCTTATGACATCCATCGATTCCTTTTTTAGCAGTTCACCGTCATGAAGAAACAGGCAGCTTGTTGCAACCGATGCCAGCTCATCCAAGTCGTGGCTAGAGATAAGCATGGTTTTGCCCTGCTCCCGATTCAATCGGCCGATAAGGGTCCATATGCTCTCAATGCCCAGCGGGTCCAACCCGTTTGCTGGCTCATCAAAAATAAGCAGATCAGTGTCACCCAACAAAGCTGTAGCTATATCCAGCCGCCGTTTCATTCCCAGAGAAAAACTGCCTACGCTCTTTTTCTCATCGATGTCCAGCCCGACTAGGCCCAAGACGCGAGGAACCTCACGTTTCTCATCGAGCCCCCATTCCGCACATCGGATCCGCAGATTCTCAGCCGCACTGAGAGATTGGTATGCTCCGCAGGAATCTGGCACATAGCCGACACGCGTCCGCATCAAGCTCAGCTCTTTTTTCGACTTGCCTCCAAAGAGCTCCACGCTCCCCGACGATGGCTCACAGAGGCCCAGCACTATTTTAATAAGCGTGCTTTTGCCCGCCCCGTTTGCACCAACAAGGGCGCAAAGCTCAGACTGATCCACCTCGAAGGAAACGTCATGCAAAACGCGGCGCCTCCCATAGCGCTTTGACACCCTTGATAGCCTTATCGTCGATGCGTTCATTGGCCTCCCGTTCCGCTTGATAGCAAAACCGCTCATATCGTTCCTTCTTTACTTTATCGTTTTCCATAGTTGTTATTGTTTTTCGATAACTCATATTTGTCAAGATAATCTAAAAGAAAGAACCCGTGTTAGACACGGGTCCCTTCACGCTGATATTTCGTTTTAGTTGTTCGCCTTAAGCTACTCGTCGCTCAAATCGACAGCAAAGACTGATGTCGGAAGCGACGCCTCATTGCCTCCGCCGTCCCGCATCTGCCTCACAACGTTTTTTGCACGCTCAACAATAAGCTCCTCAAGCTCTTTCTCACTCACGCGCTGAATAATATCTCCCGGTTGACAATCAAGCTCATCACAGATATCGAGGAGCGTCTTTAGGCGAATAGCTTTTATCTTTCCGTTTCTAAGCTTTGAAATATTAGCCGGAGTATGCCCCGTCGCCCGAATCAGATCAGCACTGGTCTTTCCGGTCTTAAGCAGCTGCGTCTCAAGCTCGATGATGAGATAGCTCATGTTTCCTCCTACACAAGCTCGTCAGACTGCTCTTGGAGCAGCGAGGCATAACTCCAGATCGCCGAGATAAATAAACAGACAACTGCGCCGATAAACGACCCCGCATCAAAGGTAGCGCCTTGGCAAATCTCAATAACGAAGGAATGAGGCACGATGTAAAGCTCCAGTCCGCCAATGGTGAGATTGACCGATCCATAGGCACCAACAAGCGAAACCGCGGCGTTAACAGCAAAGGCAAGCGCGAGAACACGGATAAGCCGCACATGCGTCTTGGTAAAGGGCGAGACGCCTCGCGAGATGTTACGGCTGATCCCGCACAGAACGACAAGCGAAATACCCATAACAAGCGCCATGCACAGTCCGCTTGGGATAACGATGCACCCGCCATCGAGAAGCGTCACGACACCGAAAGAATCGACAGAAGCAACGTTTGCAACCGCATACCAGATCACGTAAACAACCAACGCGGCAAAAGCGACGAGCATCCCTGCAAAAACGGCTGCCATGCAAAAACCGAGCTTCCTGATATTTTCGCCCGCCTTGGCCATACGCTGAACGCTGTTGGACATACACTCACCCTCATCGACTCTATCGTTATTCGAACAGTTTATCGAACAACGATATGGATTGCATGCGGAAAGCCCCGACAGTGTGCATAGGCAATTCACTAATCAGAAGAGGTGAGCGTGGATTTTTGGACACGTATCGAACGAGCGTGGATAATCTCCCACTTTGAGGCCGCCACCGGGCCTAAAACGGGAGATTATCCACGCTCATAGTCATCAAGGCTCACAGCCTCTTACTCGGCCGCCTCGCGCAGAGCCGACATCGTAGCCGCATATTGCTGCTGCAACGCATGCATCCCCTCGCGGGCGCCGTCAACGGCATCGGCGCCGCGCAGCGCTTCGGTTACCACGACCGCCGGCTCGTACAGATTATCGAATCCCAGGTTCTGGCTCACGCCCTTGAGCGTGTGCGCTGCCATAAACGCACCTTCGGTGTCTCCTGCCGCCATGGCGGCCTCCAGCTTGTCCACGCTCTCGTCATCCAAAAACTTGGGGGCAAAGCGGGCAAGCATTTCCTCGCCCATCAGCCGAGCGCACGCGTCATCATAATTAGCGCCGATCTTCTCATACGCCTCACGCATGGAAATCATGGATTAAAACTCCTTTGGTCAAACTAAATCGTGGGAAACGCGACAACGTCGGCGGGGCGTGCCAACGTCTCGGCAATACGGTCTTGCACCTCGAGCAGGCAGTCGAGCAACAGTGGGTTAAAGGTGCCGCACTTACCGTCCAGGATCATCTGGATCGCCTCCTTGTGCGGGATAGCGTCCTTGTACACGCGCACGCTCGTCAGCGCATCATACACGTCGGCCACCGAGACCACCTGCGCGGCAATGGGAATCTCGTCGCCCTTGAGGCCATCGGGATAACCCTTGCCGTCCCAGCGCTCGTGATGCCAACGCGCAATCTGGTACGCATATTCCATAAGCGCATTGCCGGCGTGATGGCTACCCAGCTCAAGCAGCATATCGGCGCCGATCGTGGTATGCGTCTTCATGATCTCGAACTCCTCGGGCGTAAGGCGTCCGGGCTTGTTGAGAATCGCATCGTCAATCGACATCTTGCCGATATCGTGCAGCGCCGAAGCCAGGGCGATCGTGGAGCGTTCCTCATTGTCGAGGAAGATCGTGCCGCTACGCTGGACCAGACAGCCAAGCAGCAGCTCGGTCAGCTTCTCGATGTTCGTAACGTGCCTACCGCTCTCGCCGTTGCGAAGCTCCATGACGCCAGCCATGATGTCGATGAGCATGCGACTGTTCTTGACGCGCTCGTTGTACTGCTGGGACAGCAGGCTCGTCAGGCGGCGCTGTTTGGCGTACAGGCGGATGGTGTTGTTTACGCGGCGGCGCACGATACGGGAGTCAAACGGGCGGTTGATATAGTCTGAGGCGCCCAGCTCGTACGCGCGCAGAACCATATCATCGGAATCTTCACTCGAAATCATGATGACAGGCAGATTGTCGATGCCCGATCGGCGCGACAGATCGGCCAGTACCTCAAAGCCGCTTATGCCCGGCATGACAATATCCAGCAGCACGAGCGACAACTCATCGCCATAGCGGTCGACCATGTCGAGTGCCGTACGACCGTTGTCGGCCTCGAGGATGCAATGCTCGTCCTTGAGCATCTCGTTGAGAATGACTCGGTTCATCTCGGAGTCATCGACAATAAGCACCAAAGGCTTTTCGCTTTGGAAAGCCTCGATGGAATCGGCGTCGGTCACGACCGTACCGGCTTTTGCCTTAGCGCGGCTCAATAACTGGACAGCGCGGCCAACGCCCTCATCGACCGTCTCGCCATGAATGCGAACACCACCAACACATGCCGTCAAGCTCACGTACTCATGGCCCGGAATAATCGTGGAACGAACGGCATCGGACACCTGATGCAGGCGACGGGTGAAGTCATCGGAGGGAATATTGGGCATGACAACCACAAACTTGTCGCAGCCATAGCGCACAAGCTCGTCAGTCGAACGGATTCCGCTGCGCATGGCTGTCGCCACAGCACCGAGCGCAAGGTCGCCGGCATGACGGCCACATGTATCGTTGAAGACCCTAAAATCATCAAGGTCGATCATCGCAACGCCGGCATTCATGCGGACGCTTCGGAGCTTTTCCTCGTAATATCGGCGATTGCGCACACTCGTCAGCACGTCGGTGTAGACAAGGTCCTCTTCTGCGGCCTCTTGCTCATCGATCGGACGCACCATCAGCAGGACATGAGGCTCGCCCTCGACCTTCAGAGGGCGCAGGCGAGCGCGGTACTCAGTACCATCATTGAGCAGCTGCTCCGACACCTCATCGGAGTCTGCCAAGGCCTCAAGACTCGACTGACGCAGACAAGGGCAGCGATCGCCGGCGAGCAAGCAGTTAGGCTCCCTCTTAATCTGATCGGCCGACAGCAAACGCACCACGGGGTAGGTCTTCGCGACACGGGCGACCTCGGCGGCAGCCTCCTCGTCGGTTAGATTGACCTCGTGATTATTGAGCATATGGGGCCCTTTCGATAGTTTCGCATGGTAGCGGTGGGTTCCAAATGCTACAAGGGTAACACCTTGTCGATGCAGGTAAGTACGTGAATGCTGTTACATTTTTATGAGTTGGCAGGCGGCGCGATTGAAGTCGCAGACGTGAGGTTTTGAGCACATTTGTTAACACGGCCGAAACGTTTGCGGGTGAAGCCTGCTTTGGCCATTGCGGGTGTTAGAGCCCCAAGATGCCACGGACAGCCCGGGCAGCCGCTGCCGGGCGATCGCGCAGACCGTTATGCGCGCCCGGGATCGTCACGAGAGGGCAATCGAGATATTCGGCAGCCGCTCGCGTGCCAGCCTCGCGGGGCGTGCCAATCGAGAGCTCGCCCAGGAGCACGGCGGCCACCGTTTTTGACGCGCGAACGCTATCCCAATCGGGAACGCAGGTCATAGTAATCCCGTATTCGTTTGCCATGAAACTGCGGCCGTTGCGCAGGGCATGCTTGGCTTCTGCCTCGGTCGTTCCAGGAGCCTCGGGGTCCAAGTCGCCGAGGGCTCCCAAGAAAAGCCGGAGCGCCCTTGAAACCTTTCCAGCCGCAATCATATCGAGCAAAACCGGAGCTGCGCCCATGCCGACGCCTTCGGCCGACACAGCCGGCTCATGCAGAATCGCACGGGCGACGAGATGGGGTTCAGTGCGAAGAAGCTCCAGCGCCACCAACGTACCGGCGCTGTGCGCAAGCACATTTGTCGGAGCGCCAACGTGTTCGATCACGGCCTGCAGGTCGGCGGCCTGAGCGGCAAGATCATAGCTGCCGTCTGCCGCTTCGCTGCTGCCACCACAGCCGCGGCGGTCGTAGGCAATTACGCGGTAGTTGCGGCTGAGCTCACAAGCGATGCCGTCGAAAAATGTGCCGTCAACACAAGCGCCGTGCACGCACACCAAGGCAGGAGTATCAGGCGACACATCAGGGCCGGCATATTCGCGACAGGCAATCGTGGTGCCCGCATTCTCGACCGTAAAATCCATGTTGTGCCCCCATCATCAATGCCCATCCAATTGCACGTCAGTACGGCTGAATGGTCCCGCATTGCCTTACGACTTGTTAACAGATTAACTGTACCCGACCCGAGGCTTTTCATGGCACGGCATCATGAGCGACGTGAAAAAACGAAACTTGTAAAGCAAGAGCCCGCACCTCGCTTTGGAGCCGATGCTATGCTTAGGCGCAATAGTCTTGAGGAGCATATGCCTATGTCTACATTTTTGAATGCCAGCCCCATCTTTGGACCCGTTCGCAGCCGTCGCCTTGGTCTCTCGCTCGGCGTCAACATGATGCCGGCCAGCGGCAAAATCTGCACGTTCGACTGCATTTACTGCGAAAACGGCCTCAACGCCGAGCGCCCCTGCCACGAGCCGTATAACACGGCTGCCGTGGTGCTCGATGCACTCGAGGCAAAGCTGCGCGAGATGGCAGCCGAGGGCGAGCTCCCCGATGTGATCACCTTCGCAGGCAACGGCGAGCCCACCGCCGCACCGGAGTTTCCGCAGGCCATCGCCGGCGCCGTCGCGCTGCGCGACGAGCTTGCCCCAAACTCCAAGATCGCCGTGCTCTCCAACGGCACACGCGCCGACCGTCCCCAGGTACACGATGCGCTCATGATGGTCGACGACAACATTCTTAAGCTCGATACCGTCGACCCGGCGTTTATCCAGCTGCTCGACCAGCCTGTTGGCCCCTACGACGTCGAGCACCAGATTGAGACGTTCGAAAGCTTTGACGGTCACGTTATTATCCAGACGATCTTTTTGACCGGTGAGTATCAGGGCAAGCCCATCGACAACACCGGCGAGGAGTACGTTGCCCCCTGGCTCGTGGCGCTTGAGCGCATTCGCCCGCAAGAAGCGACCATCTACACGGTGGCGCGCGAGACACCGGTCGCCGGCCTTGCTAAAGCGGCGCCCGAGGTGCTCGACGCCATTGCCGCGCGCGTCCAAGCCCTCGGCATTCCCTGCCAGGTGAGCTACTAGCAAAACCACGCAGCAGCTAGTGCCCGCCATCCCGCTCCATCAGTTGCGGTGATATAGTTCCTATTTGTGCTGTTAAACCGCTTAAATCGGAACTATATCACCGCAACTTTTATGGACGCGTGGGTGGGCTATACTAGCTGCGGATGAAAGGAAGTTAGCCATGTATGACAAAGGACCCGTGCCTGGCCGCAACGACGCTTGCTGGTGCGGCAGCGGCAAAAAATATAAGAAATGCCATAGCGCCTTTGATGAGCGCCTCGAGCGCCTGTGGGAAGAGGGCTGGGAGGTTCTGCCCCGCACGCTCTACAAGACGCCCGCCGATATCGAGGGCATCAAGCGCTCGGCCGCCATCAACGTGGGCGTGCTCGATTACGTGGGCGAGCACATCGCCGCTGGCATGACCACCAACCAGATCGACCAGATGATCTACGACTACACCGTCGAGCACGGTGGCACGCCGGCCGATCTCAACTACGAGGGCTATCCCAAGAGCGTGTGTACCTCGATCAACGACGTCGTCTGCCACGGCATCCCCTGCGATACGGACGTGCTGCACGAGGGCGACATCATCAACGTGGACTGCTCCACGATTTTGGACGGCTACTTTAGTGATTCGAGCCGCATGTTCTGCATCGGCGAGGTCTCTGCCGAGCGCCAGCGCCTGGTCGACGTCACCCGCGCCAGCGTGGAGGCGGGTCTGGCAGCCGTCAAGCCATGGCTGCCGTTGTCCGTTATGGCCGAGGCCGTGCAAAAGACGGTCGAGGACGCCGGCTTTAGCGTGGTGCGCGAGTACGGCGGACACGGCATTGGCAAGGAGTTCCACGAGGACCCGTTTGTGGGCTTTACCACCGAGGCACCCGATGTGGACACTATCATGGCCCCGGGCATGGTCTTTACCATCGAGCCCATGGTCAACGCCGGAGCGCCCGACATCAAGATCAGCAAGGGTGACGGTTGGTGCGTGCGCACCAAGGACGGCAGCGATTCGGCCCAGTGCGAGGTACAGCTCGTGGTGACCGAGGACGGCTACGAGCTGCTGAGTTGGTAGCTGTAGATGCGCCGGATGCTGACGGGCACGCTCGTCTTGCATCCGGCGTTTTTTTGAGCGTTTTGCCTGATAAAACCTGCCAAAATAAACCTGTCCCTTTTTGGCAGGTCGAGCGGAGAGGACTGCTTGTGAACATCCTGGTTTTGCTGCCCGTCAATGACCGCCATCGCGCAATTCTTGAGTCGAGTGCTCCGGGCGAGGACTTTATCTATACGAGCGCCGACGCCATCACACGTGAGCAGGTCGCCAACGCCGACGTGATCTTGGGCAACATAGACCCTGCCCTGCTTACCGCGTGCGAGCACCTCCAGCTGCTGCAACTGCAGACCGCGGGCTATGACGATTACTTGACCGCTGGCACCGTGCCAGCCGACGCTAAGCTCTCCTGCTCGGTAGGCGCCTACGGCCAGGCCGTGAGCGAGCACATGTTTGCCATGGTCCTTTCCATGATGAAGCGCCTGCCCGGCTATCACGACTTGCAGCGCGAGCATCGCTGGGAGGATTTGGGGCCGGTTACCTCGCTCAAAAACGCCAACGTGCTGGTGCTGGGCGCGGGCGATATCGGCGGCCACTTTGCCACGCTCTGCCGCAACATGGGCGCACACGTCCGCGGCATCAAGCGCCATCCGCTCGTCTACCCCATTGTGTTTGAGGATATGGATGGCATGGACGCCCTGCCCGATCGCCTGGCCGAGGCCGACATCGTCGCATCCTTTATGCCCAGCACGCCCAAGACCCGCGGCATTGCAAATGCCGAGTTCTTTGCCGCGATGAAGCCGGGTGCCTTCTTTGCCAACGGCGGCCGCGGCGATCTTGTGGTCACCGACGACTTGGTAACCGCCCTGGAGTCGGGTCATCTCGCCGGCGCCGCGGTCGACGTCACCGACCCCGAGCCGCTGCCCGCCACGAGCCCGCTGTGGGATGCACCCAACATGCTCATCACGCCGCACGTCTCCGGCTGGTTCCACCTAGCCGCCACGCTCAATAACGTGGTCGACATCGCCGCGGAGAATCTGCGTCACCTGCAGGCAGGCGAGACGCTTCGCTGCTGGATCGAACATTAGGTTGTTCCGGCGTTTTGCCAAACGCCGGAACCCCTCGACGCTGCGAGCCCGCCGTTTGACCAATCTGCCGTTCAATTTCAAAGGCGCGACCAGAAGGTCAGCGCCTTTTCATTTCACGGCACCTTGGCTCAAACGGCGGGCTCTCGCTCATATGACCCAATCCGCTGTCAAGAGCCACAATGGCCCCGCCGACCGCTTGCAATCGGTCGGCGGGGCCTG
>UQWS01000038.1 GCA_900544875.1 uncultured Collinsella sp.
TGATATTGGCGCCTCGACGGGCGGCACGGACATCCTCGCCATGATTCTCAAACGCCGCACCACGCTTGAGATCGGCCGTGCGCTGCTGTTGGTCGATATCGGCATCGTGACCATCGCGGCCTTCTTGTACGGTCCGCGCGTCGGTCTGTACTGCGTGCTCGGCCTGTTTGCCAAGACGCTTGTGGTCGACAAGGCCATCGAGAGCATTCACCTGCGCAAAGTCTGCACGGTCATTTGTTCCGAGCCCCTTAAGGTCGAGGAGTTTATCGTCAAGCATCTCAACCGTACGGCGACTATCAGCCGCGGCTACGGTGCTTTCTCGGGCAAGTGCGTGACGGTGATCATGAGCGTGCTAAGCCGTCGCGAGGCCGTGCAACTGCGCCGCTATGCGCGCGAAGTCGATCCGGGTGCCTTTATCACGATTGTCGACAGCTCCGAGATCGTCGGCAAGGGTTTCCGCGGAACGAACTAACGCGGTCGAGCTCATCAAACAATCGAATAGCGCCCTGCGCATTGCAAATGCGTCATGTTGGAGTATTTGTCCCCACATTGGGTGATAATGATGCTAAAGACATCGTTTGCGATCCAGATGATTCGCTCAAGATACGAAGGGATGATCTCGATGTTCTGTTCGCAGTGTGGTGCCCCCATGGGCGACAACGATAAGTTCTGTGGTGCGTGTGGTGCCCCCAATGCCGGTGCCGCAGCCTCTGCCCCTCAGGGTCAGCCCCAGCAGTTTGTTCCGCAACCGCCCGTGGCGAATGCGTCCAAGGGCTGTGTGGCTCAGGCGTTTGAGGATATGACCAAGACTCCGGGCGTGCTGCAGCGCGTGTGCCAGATTGCCTTTTTACCGGCGCTGATTTGTGTTGTGTCGGTACTCGTGCTGTTTATTCCCGTTATTGGCGGCATTGCAGCTGCCATCGGCTTTTTGGCAGCTTGCATTGCGAGCGTGTGTGGTTCCGGCTTTGGTATTGAGTGGGGTCGCGATCTGTCGCTCAAGGTTGATGGCGGTATGGATCGTCCACTCATGCGTTCCACGTCGTTTGGCCTCGGAGTCTTTTCGAGCGTTATCTCGGTCGTGCTCGAGGTTATCGCTGCCATTCCCGTTATCGGTGTAGTGCTTTCGCTGGTGGAGAGCGTGGTAATTGGCGCCGCGGGCTCGTATTCGTATTACGGCTCCTATGCACTCGAGGCAGCGCTGTTTGGCTCGCTTGGCCTGCTTGTCCTGGCTATGATTGCCACGGCGGTCTTGGGGGTCTTCTTTAAGATGTTCGCCGACATTGCCGTGATGCACTTTGCGGTGACCGGTCGTGTCGAGAGCGCGTTTTCGCTCGACAAGGTCTGGGCGGCGTTTAAGCACAACAAGACCAAGCTGTTCTGCGCTTCGTTCCTTCCCGAGTTTTTGACGGGTCTGGTCGCCAACGTTGTCACATGGATCCTGACGCTCGTCTTCGGCGCCATTGCCTCTGTCGGTATGTATAACTACTACTACCGTCCTTCGGCTATTGAGGCGCTTGTTACCGGCGGTGGCATCACGCTCGTATTGTTCTTGGTGCTGACGGCGTTTGTCACGGTATTCCTTACGGTCTTTGGCAAGATGCTCAAGCATCGTGCCGTTGGCTATTGGGTAGCGCGTTATGCAGCTGAATGGGCTGATGAGGATAAGGATGACGTCCTGACCTTTGTGCTGCCGTTTGAGAAGAAGTCTGCTCCGGCTGGTTTTAGCACCGACGCAGCGCCCGTATCCGATTCCGCTGCGGCGCCTGCGCCCGAGCCCGAGCCCGAGCCCGCGCCCGAGCCCGTGCCTGAGCCTGAACCTGAGCCCGAGCCCGAGCCCGAGCCCGAGCCTGAGCCTGAGCCTGAGCCCGCGCCCGTGCCTGAGCCCGAGCCTGCGCCAAGCTCCGACGAGGACCCGCAGGACGAGTAACCCTGCCACCTGCCATTTGGGGACGGGGTAGAAACGGTAGAAATAGCGCTTGACAAATGAGCGGGGGCGGACGTGTCGAAACGTCCGCCCCCGCTTTGTTATCGCGATGTGGCTATGACTGCGAGACGGTCGCGAATCGGCTACTCGTCGTGCTTCTCCTCGCGGCGCGCGGCGGCGCGTGCATCGTGGATGCCCTTGATCGCGGCGTGGCGAGCCGTGCGGGCGTCGTGCATGGCGTCGCGTGCTTCGGCGGCTGTGGCCTTAGCAGAACGCAACTTGGCGGCGAGGTCGGGGTTGGTCTCGGCGACCGCGGCGATAGCGGGTCCGTCGAGCTCCTCTTGCGTGGGCTCGGCCAAAAAGTCGATAGCATACTGGGCGGCCACCATGGAGCCTTTTGCCAGCACAGTCTCGTCGATCTTGTAAAAGCAGGAATGCTGAGCGTACGTGGCGCCAATCTTGGGGTTGCGCGCACCTACAAAGGCGAGCACGCCCGGCACGCGGCGCAGGTACTCCGAAAAGTCCTCGCCCGAAAGCGTGCCGCGGTAATGTCCCTCGCCGGCGGGGCCCAGGCATTTGAGTACGGCCTGGCGGCAGCGCTCGCTCGATGCGGCTTCGTTTTCGACTTTGTAGTTGGCGATGGTGTAGTCGGTGAGCTTGGCTTCGGCGCCCAGGGCTGCCGCGGTATGCTCCACGATGCGGCGCATGAGCTCCGGCATTTCCTCGTGGGTCGAGTCGCCGTAGGTGCGCACCGTGCCGGCGAGGTA
Organism: uncultured Collinsella sp.; assembly: GCA_900544875.1. Taxonomy (GTDB): domain Bacteria; phylum Actinomycetota; class Coriobacteriia; order Coriobacteriales; family Coriobacteriaceae; genus Collinsella. Next base: position 2,692 of record UQWS01000038.1, read on the forward strand.
AGCCGTGCCGGCGATAACATTGCGCGCGGTGCCGCCATGCAGCTCACCGACGGTGATAACGGCCGGCTCGTAGGGGCTAATCTCGCGCGAGACGATAGTCTGCAGTGCGTTGACGATCTCAGCGGCAACCATAACGGCGTCGTGGCCGCGCTGGGGCATAGCGCCGTGGCACGAGGTGCCGCGGACGTCGATGCGGAACCAGTCGGTATTGGCCATGCGCGGACCGGGCTCGCAGCTTACGGTGCCGGCGTCAACCTCGCTCCAGATATGCGCGGCGTAGGCACCATCGACGCCGTCGAGCACGCCCGTGCCGATCATGAGCTTGGCGCCCTGGCCGTTTTCCTCGCTGGGCTGGAAGACGATGCGGACTTCGCCGTGGATGTCGTCGGTCATATGGCGCAGGATTTGCAGCGTGCCGAGCATCATGGCGATATGGCAGTCGTGGCCGCAGGCGTGCATGCAGCCCTCGTTGACGCTGGCGAACTCTTCGCCGGTCTGCTCGGTGACGGGCAGGGCGTCGATGTCGGCGCGCAGCAGGATGCGGCGGCGTGGTGTGCCGTCCTCGCGATAGGCGTCGGGCGCGGTGCCGCGAAGGGTCGCCACAAGGCCCGTCTTAAGGGGACGCTCGTAGGGGATATTCATGGCGTCCAGCTGGTTGGCGATGTCAGATGTCGTGCGTTCCTCGGCGAGGCTCAGCTCCGGGTGCTTATGGAAGTGGCGGCGCTGCTTAATGATGTAGGGTTCAAACTCGGCAGCGATATCTTGGATGGCTGCGGTGACGTCGTCTGCCGCGCGAACCTCGGTTGCCGCCATAATCTGCTGTGCCTTGGTCTTCGTCATAGTCGATTTGCTCCTTGCTGGTTTATCGCAAAATCGTACAAGCTCATTCCAGTATGCCACCTGCCGCTAGGGCTGGTAAAGTTGCCGTTTGCCGCTTGGGGTTTTGTTACAAGGGCGGGGGAGTACACTCGGGGGTGTTGAATTTCCTGCCAGAGATGGGGATGCCCATGCAACATATCGATCGGATTATCCGCTCCAAGAACGTCTTTACCGCGCAAGACGGCATCGATTCCGCCCGCGAGCTGGCGATTGCCATCGCAGGCGACCGTATCGTCGCAGTCGGTGCGCCCGATGACGTGATTGCCGCCGCTCCCGCCGCCACGCCGGTTCTCGACTACGGCGAGCAGTTTGTCTGCCCCGGTTTCCATGACGCTCATCTGCACTTCTTCCATACCTCGGTTGGCTCCTCGCCGTACATGCTCATGGATATGGGCACGTCCGAGGCGGCGCTGGTGCAGCACGCGCTCGAGTTTTCCCAGGACCTGCCCGATGACGCCTGGGTTGTGACGCAAGGCTGGCGCGACTACCGTTGGGACCCGCCCGAGCATCCTACCAAGGCGTCGCTCGATGCGGCATTCCCCGATCGTCCCTGCGTTATGTACTCGGGCGACGGGCACACGCTGTGGCTCAACAGCCGCGCACTCGAGGCGCTCGGCGTCACGCGCGACAGCGAGCCGCCAGCGGGCGGTAGCTACGACAAAGACGCAAACGGCGAACTCACGGGCATTGCTCACGAAGCGGCTGCCATGCAGCTGCTGCCGCGCTGTCTTGAGTGGCTGGGCGAAGATCGCATCGCAAGCGCTTACGCCGATCAAATGAGGCGCATGGCCGAGCAGGGTATTACCTCGATCTGCGATATGTCGCTCATGCCCATGCCGGGCTGCGATTTTATCCGCGACGATGTCTACGACAAACTGCAGACGGCCGGCAAGCTGGGCATTCGTGCCCATCTGTTCCCCACGCTGCTGGATGACCAGTCGCGTCTAGAAGAGCTCCAGGTACGTTACGCGAACAACGCGCTGCTTTCGGCGCCAGGTTTTAAGCAGTTCTTCGACGGCGTGTCGAGCGAACACACGGCATATCTCACTGAGCCCTATACCAATCCGCGCTTCCCGGGCGACCAGGGCCGTCTGACGGTCCCGGCCGAGCGCATGCGCAAGTTGGTTCTGGCGGCAGCCGAGCGTGGCCACACCGTGCGCATCCACGTTATCGGCGACGGTGCGATTCATGCCGCGCTGGATATCTTCGAGGAGGCAGCCGACCTGTACGGCCTGCCCCAGCACGGTCATAACACGCTCGAGCATCTGGAGAACCTTCTGCCCGAGGACATCGACCGCCTGCGCAAGCTCAACGTGGTTGCCTCGAGCCAGCCCTGCCATATCACGCTCGACCCGGGTGGTCCGGAGCGTGATCTGGGCCTGGAGCGCAGCCGCATCATGTGGCCGTTCGCAACCTATAAGCAGCGCGGCATTCGCCAAGCCTTCGGTACCGACAGCCCTATCACGCCCGTTACCAGCATGAACGTGCTCTACACGGCTATCACGCGCCAGGACCCCAAAAGCCACTGGCCCGAGGGCGGCTGGTTACCGAGCGAGCGCATCGATGCAGCAACAGCCTTGCGCAACTACACACTGGGCAGCGCGTACGCAGCGGGCGACGAGCAAAACCTCGGCAGCTTGGAGCCCGGCAAGTACGCCGACCTGGTAGTCCTGGACCAAAACCCGCTCACCGTTGACCCCCAAGAACTGCAAGCCACCAAGGTTCAGGCCACCTACCTGGCAGGCAACGTAATCTACGAGCGCTAGCCCCGCATCCCACCCCTCAGTTGCGGTGAAATAGTCCCTAAAATCGGCCTTCAAGCCCAAAAACAGGAACTATTCCACCGCAACTTAAAAGAGCGCGTCCCAACAACGTGCCCCCTATCTTGTGCATTCCATCCGCATCGCCATTTTGCTGCACTGACTTTTCTGAATGCCGGGCCCTAGTTAGTCAACCTGGCTCCCAGGGCGGACCGGAGGGCATGAAGTTTGTCGCGGGTTCCGCACGCAAAGGAAAGCACTTAATGTGCTTTCCGTCTTGCGCAGGACTGTAGAGCAGCAAACTTCATGCCCTCCGGTCCGCCCCGGGAGCCACCGCTAAGTTATCCCCCGGCATTCAGAAAATCTAAGTGCCAAAAAATAAGATTTTTTGACTCTGTGTTGTATAACCCGCCATTCGTGGGTACCATTCAACGCGTACGCAAACAAAAAGGGTTAATTCGCGTGGCATAACCACGCGGCCCAAAAAGGAGGAGACAAGCATGTCGTCTTTGAAGCCGCTTGCAGATCGTGTTCTGGTCAAGCCCGACGAGGCCGAGCAGAAGACCGCTTCTGGTCTGTATATCGCCAGCAACGCTCAGGAGAAGCCGCAGCGCGGCACCATCGTTGCCGTTGGCGCCGGCAAGGTCAACGACAAGGGTGAGCGCATCCCCATGGACGTTCAGGTCGGCGACGTTGTCATCTACGGCAAGTTCGGTGGCAACGAGGTCAAGGTCGACGGCGAGAAGTATCTGCTGATGCGCGCCGACGACATCTACGCTGTCGTCGAGGCCTAGTCTCGTCAGAATCTCTGGTTCGTCTTTGAACGCGCCCGCCGCATAGGACTCGGAAGCGGCGACGCGAGTCACATTTCTTTTGGAGGATTACCTACCATGGCAAAGAACATTACGTTCAATACCGATGCCCGCGCTAAGCTCGCCAAGGGCGTCAACACTCTGGCCGACGCCGTTACCGTCACCATGGGCCCCAAGGGCCGCTATGTCGCTCTGCAGCGCACGTTCGGTGCTCCGACCATCACCAACGACGGCGTTTCCGTCGCCAAGGAGATCGAGCTCGAGGACAACATCGAGAACATGGGCGCTCAGCTGGTGAAGGAGGTCGCCACCAAGACCAACGACACCGTGGGTGACGGCACCACCACCGCAACCCTGCTTGCTCAGGCCATCGTCAACGACGGTCTGCGCAACGTTGCCGCTGGCGCCAACCCGCTGGCCATCCGTCGCGGCATCGACAAGGCCGTCAACGCCGCCGTCGCCGAGATGAAGAAGCAGGCCAAGCCGGTCGAGACCAAGGAGCAGATTGCTTCCGTCGGTACCATCTCTGCCGGTGACCCCGAGGTCGGCGAGAAGATCGCTGAGGCCATGGAGGTCGTGGGCAAGGACGGCGTCATCACCGTCGAGGATTCCCAGACGTTCGACATCACCATCGACACCGTCGAGGGCATGCAGTTCGACAAGGGCTACGTCTCCGCTTACTTCGTCACGGATAACGACCGCATGGAGGCCGTGATGAAGGATCCGTACATCCTCATCACCGACCAGAAGATCTCCAGCGTCCAGGACATCATGCCTGTTCTCGAGGCTGTCCAGCGCGCTGGCCGTGGCCTGCTCATCATCGCTGAGGACATCGATGGCGAGGCTCTGCCGACCCTCGTCCTCAACAAGATCCGTGGCGCCCTCAACGTCTGCGCCGTCAAGGCCCCGGGCTACGGCGATCGCCGCAAGCGCATCCTCGAGGACATCGCCGTCCTCACCGGTGGCCAGGCTGCCCTGGACGAGCTGGGCGTGAAGGTCGCTGACATCACCGCCGATATGCTCGGTACCGCCAAGTCCGTCACCATCTCCAAGGACAACACCGTTGTCGTCGGCGGCGCTGGCTCCAAGGAGGCCATCGACGCCCGCATCGCTCAGATCAAGGGTGAGATGGAGAACACCACCTCTGACTTCGACCGCGAGAAGCTCCAGGAGCGCCTGGCCAAGCTCTCCGGTGGCGTTGCCGTCATCAAGGTCGGCGCTGCTACCGAGTCCGAGCTCAAGGAGATCAAGCACCGCGTCGAGGACGCCCTGCAGGCTACCCGTGCTGCTGTCGAGGAGGGCATTGTCGCCGGCGGCGGCGTCGCCTTCATGGACGCTGCTCCTGCGCTCGACGCCGTTGAGCTTGACGACCCCGAGGAGAAGATCGGCGTCGACATCGTCAAGAAGGCTCTGACTGCTCCGGTCGCCACCATCGCCAAGAACGCTGGCTTTGAGGGCGCCGTCGTGGTCGACAAGGTTGCCGAGCTGCCCGCCGGCCAGGGTCTCAACTCTGCCAACGGCGAGTGGGGCGACATGATCGAGATGGGCGTCCTCGACCCCGTCAAGGTTAGCCGCGTCACCCTGCAGAACGCTGCTTCTGTCGCCAGCCTGATTCTCATCACCGAGGCTACCGTCTCCGATGTGCCCAAGAACACTCAGCTTGAGGACGCTATCGCTGCTGCCACCGCTGGTCAGCAGGGCGGCGGTATGTACTAAGGCCGACAAGGTCTAGAACTCCCACCGGGAATCCGGGGGCGTGACGGGGTTTCTCTCCGGAACGTCCTCGGACATGCAAAGAGGCTCCTATTTGGCAAGGTGTTTTTTAGAATCCATTTTGCGCTCGGCCTCGAAGGCCCGCCTGTCCCAATCGAGCGGG
>UQWS01000039.1 GCA_900544875.1 uncultured Collinsella sp.
ATCGGCATAGGGGAAATTGCCCACCTCGAGCGCAATGCCCTGGTGAGCGCCATGGCTCGACAGCGCATCGAGCTGCGTGCGCGGCACATACTTAATGCGGACGTCCGCGGCGTTGAGGTCGTCGACCAGGCGCGACAAGGCGGCATCGCGCTCCCCGCCCTCGGCGATGAGCGCGCACTTGACGGGAAAGCCGGTACGCAGTGCCTCGGCGGCAGCACGACGACCTTCGATAAACTCGCCCTTGGGAACCTGAACGTTGTCGCGGTTGCGATCTCGCTGCGAACGCGCAGCCTGGGCTTGGGAGCGCTCGCGCTGGCCCTTGGGAGTGGCAGCGCGGTCGTTGCGGCGAATCGGACGCGAGCCAGAAGCAGCCTGCTTGCCTCCACGCGGTGCACGTTTGCGATTGTCGGCCATAAAACGGCCTCCTTAAATAGATAACGAACAAGAATCGACCGTCCGAGCCACGGCACCTTGCCTTTCAATCGTTGGGCATGACCACCAGGTCTATGCCCTCCTCTTTCAAGGCAATCTGCCGCACCTCGAACGGTCGACAAATACTAGAGACTCTTAATACGAGTACCCGCGGCCGTATCTTCAATCGTCAGGCCCAGGTCCTTGAGCTGGTCGCGGATGGCGTCGGCCAGATCCCAGTTCTTGGCGGCACGGGCCTCGGCACGGGCCTCGAGAATCTTGGCAGCGGCCTCGTCCACGTCGTCACCCGTGTAGGCGACCAGGCCGGCGGCAACGCCCAGCAGGCCCAGCGGCAACTCGACCTTGGGCTCGGGGAGCTCGACGCCAAACGTATCGAGCAGCTCGACCAGCGTATCGGCAGCAGCAAGCGCAGCGGCCTTGTCGGCAGCGTCGCCCGCCTGCTCCAGGTACTGGTTGCACTCGGTCACAAAGCCAAAGACAGCACCCATGGCACCGGCAGTGTTAAAGTCGTCGTCCATGCACTCCTTAAAGGCGGCACGGGCCTCGGCGGCCTTAGCGGCAAACGCCTCGGATGCTGCCTCATCGGCATCGGCCGTCGCATGGTTCGCGGCCCAGCGCAGGTTCTCGACCGTACCGGCAATGCGTGTGAGCGAGTTCTCGGCACCATCCAGACGCTCCCAGGAGAAGTCAAGCGGCGAGCGATAACTCGTCTGCAGCATCAGCAGGCGCAGGGCCGCGGCAGAGTGCTGTTCGAGCACCTCGGCCAGCGTAAAGAAGTTTCCGAGCGACTTGGACATCTTCTCGCCGTCGACCAGCAGCATGCCCGTGTGCATCCAGGTGTTGGAGAAGCCCTGGTGCCAGGCGCAGGTGGCCTGAGCGCACTCGTTCTCGTGATGCGGGAAGGCAAGGTCGGAGCCACCGCCGTGGATGTCAATCGGGGTGCCCAGGTAACGGTGCACCATGGCGGCGCACTCGGTATGCCAACCGGGACGGCCCTCGCCCCAGGGGCTCGGCCAGCTGGGCTCGCCGGGCTTGGCGGCCTTCCACAGGGCAAAGTCGAGCGGGTCGTTCTTGTCCTCGTTCTCCTCGATGCGTGCGCCAACCATAAGGTCGTCGATGTTGCGGCCCGAGACCTGACCATAGTTGGGATCGCTGCGCACGGCAAAGTACACATCGCCGTTATCGGCTGCGTAAGCGTGGCCCTGCTCGATAAGCGTCTTGATCATGGCGATCATGGGGCCGATCTCCTTGGTGGCGCGGGGGCGCACATCGGGATCGAGCACGTTGGCGGCGCGCATGACGCCGATAAACTTGTCGGAGAACTCCGTCGCGACCTCGGCGGCCGTTCGGCCCTGCTCGTTGGCGCGCTTGATGATCTTGTCATCGACATCGGTGAGGTTCTGGGCGAACGTGACCTCGTAGCCGCTCGCGATGAGCCAGCGACGAATCACGTCAAAGCTGATGAACGTGCGGGCATTGCCGATGTGGATGTTGTCGTAGACCGTGGGGCCGCACACGTACATGCGGACCTTGCCGGACTCGATGGGCTGGAACTCTTCCTTTTTATGGGTAGCGCTGTTGTAGATACGCATTCGTTACTCCTTAACGGTTTTCTGTAGCAGGCAGACGGCCCAGGCACCGATTCCCTCGCCCTGGCCTTCCCAACCGAGCTTTTCGGTCGTAGTGGCGGCGACGCCCACGTTTTCGACGTCAACGCCCAGGGCATGGGCAAGGTTGGCGCGCATGGCATCGCGGTGCGGAGTGATCTTGGGTTGCTGACAGGCAATGGTGCAATCGGCATCGACAAACTCAAAGCCCAGCTCGCGCGCATAGTCCATCACGCGAGCGAGCAGCACCATCGAATCGGCACCCTCGTAGGCGGGATCGGTGTCGGGGAATAGCTTGCCGATATCTCCCCCGCGGCAGGCGCCCAGAATGGCGTCGGCCAAGGCGTGCGCGAGCACATCGGCATCCGAGTGGCCCAGCAGGCCGCACTCGTAGGGAATGTCGACCCCGCCGATGATACATCGACGCCCCTCCACCAAACGGTGGACGTCGTAGCCGTGGCCAATGCGCAGGTTACTGAACATGGGGAAGGTCCTCTCCCTCGGCCATGCGGCCAAGCAGAATCGCGGTTACGGGACGCAAGTCCTCGGGCACCGTCACCTTAAGGTTATCGCGCGGGCTCTGGACACAGCGGACGCGGGCGCCCATGCGCTCGACCAGCGAAGAATCGTCGGTCCCGATAAAGCCCTCGGTGATAGCTGCGGTGTGGGCGCGCTTCATGGCGTCGACGCTAAAGATCTGCGGCGTCTGCGCGGCCCAGTAGAGCTCGCGCGGCGGCGTCTCGACGATATTGTCGCCGTCGACGATCTTGAGCGTGTCGATCGCGGGCTGGCCGCACACGACGCCGTCGAGCGAGCGGTCGCCCACAAGCACGTCGATCGCATGATCGATGGCCTCGGTCGTGATGAGCGGACGGGCGCCGTCGTGGATGGCGACATATTCGAAACCCGCCGGTACCGCATGCACGCCGGCACGGGTGGAGTCCTGGCGGGTATCGCCGGCATCGGCAAAACTGATGGGCGTGTCATAGTCAAACGGGTCGATGGCCAGGCGGCGCATCTCGGCACGACGCTCGACAGGGCAAACCACGACGATGTGGCCGACCTTATCGCTACGATCAAATGCGCGGATGGACCAGCTCATAAGCGGACGGCCCGCTACATTGACGAGCTGCTTGCCACCGGGGTTACCAAAGCGCTGGCCGCTGCCACCGGCAACGACCACGGCGCATACGGGCGCCATTATGCGTTCCCCTGTTTGGTGCCCTTCATGCGGTACAGGGAGTCCGCAAGAATGGCAGGGTTGTTAACGCCAAAGTCGCCCAGGCGCTCCGGATCCTCGCTGATGTCGTCCATGAGCTCCTGCAGCGATCCATACTCGTCGACGATTTTCTCGGCCACGCCGTCGCGCACGACGGACACGCGCGAAAGCGTGCGCAGGCCCAGCGGTGTCATGACGGAGTCCTCGTCCAGGTCGTCGTAACCCAGAACCGCCGCCACATGCTGCGGGTCGGACAAGTCCTTGGGCGTCATACGGCTCAGGTTGGCGCGGATCTTTTCGGCATTGGCCTCGGAAGAATCGCTCGCGTAGTCGCGAATCATCAGGTCGTACTCGGTATCCATGCTGGAGCCGGCGAGCTGCTCGAGCTGCATCTGCACGAGCTTGCCCTGGTTGCCCAACTTGACAATGCAATCCTTAAGCTCAGTCTTTGCCTGCTGCATGATCTCGAAACTCGAGAAAATGCCGGTGATGTCGGCGAGCGTAACGTAGTCGTCGAGCTCGAGGGCCGTCAGGCGCAGCAGGGAGCGATCGAGCGACTGACGGGTAGTCTGGAGCGTGGCGACGAGCTGGTTGACCGAGCTCATGATGGTGGTGACGGGCTGGATCTCGTAGCTCTTGCCGTGGACGTACACGTTGACGACGGCACGACGAGCCGAAACCGAGATCACGATGGCGTCGGTGAGCACCGACATGCGAGCGGCAGTACGGTGACGCATGCCCGTTTCACTCGTGGCGAGCGAGGGATCGGGATTGAGGTGGAAGTTGGCGCGCAGGATCTGGGTGAGGTCGCCATCGATAACGATAGCGCCGTCCATCTTGGAAAGCTCGAACAGGCGGTTCGAGGTAAACGAAATATTGAGCGGGAAGCCGTCGTTACCGGCAGCGAGTACGTTTTCGGTGTCGCCGACGCAAATAAGAGCGCCCAGGTGACCAGCAATGATCATGTCGAGGGCGGTGCGGATCGGCTGGCCGGGGGCAGTCAGGCGAATAGCCTGTTCCATACGCTTTTGCAGCTCGTTCTTATCCAAGGCATCGCTCCCATCGTATACGCTCCATAAACGCTAAATAGTTTCTCACGGTTTGCCCCCGCAGCGCTTGCGAAATCCGATGCTTACAGAATGAGCGAACACCGCTGGGGTAGTCAAAAGAGCCCCAACCCAAATGAGCTGCTTATGTGGTAGCATCGGGATTCACATGAATGAGGGAGTAGTCGCGTGACCGGGTTCGCCTCCGGTGGCGCGGTAAGTCAACACACTGGCCGATGCGGCCTGGCTTGCCTTAATGAACGAGACTCGTGGCTGTGCGCGCAACGCGTACGCCACGGGTCTTTTTTGTTACTCCCCCAAGAGGTACACGCGGGCCCGCCCGCAGAGAGGGAGTCAGACTATGGGACTCGCAGAGCTCGTGCTGCTCGCCGTTGGCCTTTCGATGGACGCCTTTGCCGTATCCATCTGCAAGGGCCTTGGCATGAAGAAGATCGACCTTAAAGTCGCCGCGGTGCTCGGCCTGTTCTTTGGCGGCTTTCAGGCCGGCATGCCCGTAATCGGATGGGCGCTTGGCAGTCAATTCATGGGCATCATCGGACCCATCGACCATTGGATCGCCTTTATCCTTTTGGCCTTTATCGGCGGCAAAATGCTGTGGGAAGCCTTTACCGAGGACGAGAATGAAGGCGACGGCAAGGATGCCGAAAAGATTGACCTGGGCGAGTACCTGATCCTCGCCATCGCCACCTCAATCGACGCCCTAGCCGTAGGCATCTCATTTGCGGCGCTCTCGGTTGACATCGTTCCCGCTGTATCGCTTATCGGCGTCACAACGTTTATCTTCTCTGTCGCCGGCGTGGCGATTGGCCACACCTTTGGCGCACGCTACGAAAAACCCGCCACCATCGTGGGCGGCATCGTGCTCACCCTCATCGGACTTAAGATCTTGCTTGAGCATCTGGGGATTTTGGCGCTGTAACGCCAAACGCAATCGCTCAAAACTCAACGCCAGTACAAGGCCTCATGCAAAGTTTTGCATGAGGCCTTTTCGTGCAGACTTTTGCATGTCATACTGATATGCAAAAGTCTGCATGTTGGAGATCGCCATGGATACCCTTCCCATCACCACACCACGCCAAGCTGGCATCTACGTGCGCCAGGCACGCGAGGCTCAGGGTCTCACCCGTGCCGCCCTCGCCAAAACGGCCAGTGTTTCGGAGCGCCTGCTCGCATCGCTCGAGCTAGGAGACGCCACCGGCATTCGACTCGACAAGCTGCTGACGATTTTCAATGCTCTTGGACTGGCACTCGCCGCTCAAGGGGATATCGGCGAAGCAAAAAATGAGCGACCAGTCGACGCTCCGCATGCCAATCCGCTGCCTCGCAGCATCCCCAGGCGCCATCACACTCAACGTCCCCATCATCGCAACAGTCGTAGTACCGCCATTCCGGCTCTTGCAGATGCCCCCTTTACATCCGCACTTTACGACGAGATCTTCGCCGATTTCGTCATGTCCAATCTCGGAGTCTCGATTGCCGCAAACGCATCTAACCAAACCAAGCCCGAAGGGAAATAGCCAATGGCCAGAACATCACTTCGGACCATTATTTGCGGCGTACCTGCAGGAACGCTCACGCAAGATGAGAACGGTCTTATCAGCTTTACCTACGATCATGACTATGACGGGCCAGCCCTATCGACCAACATACCCGTATCGAATCGCACATACGGACAACAGGTCATGAATCCGTACCTGTTTGGCCTTCTACCCGATAGCGAGGACCAGCGAAAAGCGATTGCCGCCGAATTCGACGTTAGGCCCAACAATCCCGTTGCGTTGCTCAGCCATATCGGACTCGACTGTCCGGGCGGAGTGCAGTTTTATGCCGAAGAAGATGCCGACGCCGTCCTGCATCGCGCTGGCGATTACCGCCCTATAGACGACCACGAAATTGCTCTCCGCCTCAAGTCGATCAGAGATGACCGCGATGCATCGTGGATGGGTCTAGATGAAAGTTGGTCACTTGGAGGCAACCAGGGCAAGTTCGCGCTCGCGTTCATTAACGGCCGCTGGTGCGAATGCATGGGCTCCTCGCCCACGACGCATATTTTCAAAAATGGCGTTAACGGATTTAAACTCGAGGCTCTCAATGAGTTTGTCTGCATGAAAAGCGCCCAGCGCGCCGGTATCGCAACGGCAAACGTCGAATATCGTATGTTTGAGGACGAACCTACCCTCATTGTTGAGCGCTATGACCGCGTGAAAGTCGAAGACGGAACGATCAGGCGCCTACATCAAGAAGACCTCTGTCAGGCACTTGGGGTGATGCCCGCCCAAAAGTACACGGCAGACGGCGGCCCGACCACACGCGACATTCAAGAGCTCCTCGTAACTACGAGCCACCATCAACTTAACCTGCATCTGTTTACGCAGATACTGTTCTTCAACGCCATTATCGGCGCACCGGATGCGCATGCGAAAAACTATTCTCTGTTCCTTGGAAACGACGGCGCAGCCATGATGGCTCGAATGTACGATGTCGCATCGGGCTTGGCGTATGAGCGCATGCGACGTCGGGCACGCCTTGCTATGAGCGTTGGCGGCGAAAATCGTGTGGGGCGCATCGGTCCAGGTGCTATC
>UQWS01000040.1 GCA_900544875.1 uncultured Collinsella sp.
GCCACAACCAAGCATCGTAAGGGCGCGCAGGACGCCAAGCGTTCCGCCCTCTTCTCCAAGCTCAGCCGCAACATCACCGTTGCTGCCCGTCTCGGCGGCGACCCGCTGCCCGAGAACAACGCCAGCCTCGCCGCTGCCGTTGCCAAGGCTAAGGCTCAGTCCATGCCTAAGGACAAGATCAAGTCTGCTATCGATAAGGCCTTTGGTTCGGGTGCCGACGCCGCCGTCTATGAGAACATCGTGTACGAGGGTTACGGTCCCGCCGGTGTCGCCGTCTACGTCGACTGCCTGACCGACAACCGCAACCGCACCGCTGCCGACGTCCGTTCCGCCTTCTCCCACGCTGGTGGCAACCTGGGCACCTCCGGTTCCGTCGCCTTCCAGTTTGAGCGCAAGGGCCAGATCGTCGTTGCCAAGGAGATCCTGGACGAGAACGCCAAGAAGGAGACCATGATCGCCAACGGTGCTGCCGGTGACGAGGATGAGTTCATGATGGCGATCGCCGAGGCCGGTGGTGAGGACTACGAGGACGCCGGCGAGGAGTGGATCGTCTGGACCGCTGCCAACGACGTCATGGCTGTCTCCAAGGCACTCGAGGAGCAGGGCGTCCAGGTCAAGGGCTCCGAGACCACCATGGTCCCGACCACTCCGACCGAGGTCTCCGGTGCCGACGCCAAGAAGGTTCAGCGCCTCATCGACCGTCTTGAGGAGCTCGACGATGTCCAGGACGTCTACAGCACCATGGACATGACCGACGAGGTCATCGCTGCCCTCGAGGAGGAGTAGCGCCCGCACGGATTGAGCCGTGCATATCTGGGCATAATGAAGCGAGCATGCAAGCCTCGTGGAATAGATGAGCCGGATCCGCGTGCATGAGGCACCGGACCCGGCTCTTTTATAATGATGCGAATCGTTTTGCATTCTGTGGATCGAGATTTGAAGGGAGCGCTGCATGCGCGTGCTCAAACGAGCCCTGGCGATCGTGTATCTTGCCTCCGCCGTCGTGGCGCTGGGTACGTTAGTCTGCCAGTTTTGGGGGCCATATACCTATCGCTTTATGCTGCTGATGCGCGATCCGCTGCCTCGCATCGTTGTTACGGCGTGCGGCGGTGTCGTGGCGCTCGGCGTGCTCGTGGGTTTCTTCCGCCTGATGTTTGCTCGTCGCGAGCCGTCCTGCGTGCATCCGGCGGGGGAGCGCAATATCGAGGTCACGCTCGCTGCCCTCTCCTCGTGTGCCCGCACCGCGGCAGAGCGCGACGACCGAGTGATGATCGAGCATGTCGAGGCGCGCGTGCAGGGCTCCGACGAATCGCACGTCCGTTTTAAGGTTGACGCCATCGCGCTCGACGACCGGGACGTGGCCTCCCTTGCAGCCGCGATGCAGCAACGTATCGAGGAGGCCTGCGACACTATGCTCGGCACGCCGGGCACGACTGCGCGCGTTCGTTTTTTGCCGTCCAAGACTACCGTCCAGACCGTGGAGGTTTCCGGTGAGTGATACCAATCAAGACAAGACCGCCCGCACGCCGCGCCTGACTATCGATCAGAGCGCCGCGCCGGCAGGCGAGGTCGTCGATCCCAAGGTAGAGGGTACCGAGTCACATGACGCGGTCGCCGATGATTTTGATGAGGCCATGGGTCTCATCAAGGGTACGGGGGCAGCCATCTGGAGCTATGCCGTCCGTCATCCCAACACCACGCTTGGAGCCGTCGCTGGTTTTGTGCTCGCCGTGCTGGTGCTCACGCTCGGCCTGTGGGATACGCTCGTCATCGCTTTCTTTGTGCTGATCGGCGCCGTGATTGGCCAGATCCGCGACGGCGAGAACGGGATCGTCAACTTCTTCGGCCGTCTGTTTAGCGGCCGCTAGCATGTATTCGACCGCCGCGTGTGCGGTGGGCATAAGGAGGAACCATGGCTTTTAACACGAAGGTCGATGTGGCCGATACCGAGCTCGAGGTAGACGAGACCGTCACCGCCGAGGCCGAGGACGTAACGCTCGAGGACGAGGCGCTCGTCGAGGCCGAACCCGCCGACGATGCGGACGAGGATGATGGGGAAGCGGACGAGTCCGAGGACTCGCTGACCTATTCCAACGGTGTGATCGAGAAGATCGTCGCCATGGCCACCCGCGAGGTACCGCACGTCCTGGGCATGAAGGGCAACCTCATGCACTTTGTGCAGGAGCAGTTTGGTGCCGAGAATCTGACCAAGGGCGTGACAGTCGAGGTCACCGATGACAACCGCGTGGTCGTTAACATTTCCGTCATTATCGAGTACGGCGCCTATGCGCCCGCGATTTTCGACGACGTTAAGGCGCGCGTGACCGAGCGTCTGGCTGCGATGACCGGCCTTGAGGTGGCAGGCGTCAACCTGCGCATCGAGGATGTCATCACCCCCGAGGAGTACGAGCACCGCACCAACCAGCACGAGTAACCTACCAAAAAGGTAACCTGCCAAAAAGGGACAGGTTTATTTTGGCAGGTTTTATCTGCGAAAACGTCAAACGGCCGGTCGCACGGATGTATGTGCGGCCGGCCGTTATTTGTATGCCCCCGATGTAGGCATACCGCTCGTCTAACTAGGGGTTGCAATCGTCACGTTCCGCGTTACCCTAATGGGCGCATTGTTTCCAAATTGTTAACGAGGGGTTGCCGTAATGGCTGACGAGCGCGAAACAGAAAGCAAGGCATGGGCGATTGAGGCCGCCGCGGCAGAGGCGGCATCGCGAGCTGCCGAGGAGCTACATCGTCCTCCCGTGGTGCCGATGGAGCGCGTGGTCGATCGCACCGATATCGAGCGCGGCGAGCGTGCCGGCCAAAAGCGCAGCCAAGAGCCAGGCTTCCCGCGCTTTTTCGCCGAGCTCAATCTAGGTCTGATTCTTACGGCTTTTGCCATCGTTGCGTTTAAAACCCCTAATCACTTTGCTTTTGGCGGCACCTCGGGCGTGTCGGTCATTCTGTCCACGCTGTTCCCGACCCTGCCCGTCGGCGTCTTTATGTGGATTATCAACGCGGTTCTCGTCGTCTTGGGCTTTATCTTTTTGGAGCGCAAGGCAATCCTGTGGAGCGTCTTCGCCTCGTTTGCGCTGTCCGCCTATGTTTCGCTGTTTGAGCTTTTTATTCCGACCGATGTCTCGATGACGGGCGATATGTGGCTCGACCTGTGCTTTGCCGTGATTCTGCCGGCGCTCGGCAGCGCCATCGTTTTTGATATCGGCGCCTCGACGGGCGGCACGGACATCCTCGCTATGATCCTCAAACGCCGTACCACACTCGAGATTGGCCGCGCGCTGTTGCTGGTCGATATCGGCATCGTGACCATCGCGGCCTTTTTGTATGGTCCGCGTATCGGTCTGTATTGCGTGCTCGGCCTGTTTGCCAAGACGCTTGTGGTCGACAAGGCCATCGAGAGCATTCATCTTCGTAAGGTCTGCACGATCATTTGTTCCGAGCCCCTTAAGGTCGAGGAGTTTATCGTCAAGCATCTCAACCGCACGGCGACCATCAGCCGCGGCTACGGCGCCTTCTCGGGCAAGTGCGTGACGGTGATCATGAGCGTGCTGAGCCGTCGCGAGGCCGTGCAGCTGCGCCGTTATGCGCGCGAGGTCGATCCTGGTGCCTTTATCACGATCGTCGACAGCTCCGAGATCGTCGGCAAGGGTTTCCGCGGCACGAACTAGCGCGGACACACTCGTCAAACAATCGAAAAGCGCCTCGCGCGTTGCAAATACGTCATCTAAGAGTATTTGTCCTCACATTGGGTGATAATGATGCCAAAGACATCGTTTGCGATCCAGGTGATTCGCTCTAGATACGAAGGGATGATTTCGATGTTCTGTTCGCAGTGTGGCGCCCCCATGGGCGATAACGACAAGTTCTGCGGCGTGTGTGGTGCCCCCAATGCCGGTGCTGCAGCTTCCACCCCTCAGGGTCAGCCTCAGCCTCAGCAGTTTGTTCCTCAACCTGTCGCGAACGCGTCCAAGGGCTGCACGGCTCAGGCGTTTGAGGATATGACCAAGACTCCGGGCGTGCTGCAGCGCGTGTGCCAGATTGCCTTTTTGCCGGCGCTTATCTGTGTCGTGTCGGTACTCGTGCTGTTCATCCCCGTTATCGGCGGTATTGCGGCTGCCATCGGCTTTTTGGCTGCCTACGTGGCGAGCGTGTGCGGTTCGGGCTTTGGCATCGAGTGGGGTCGCGACCTGTCGCTTAAGATCGATGACGGCATGGGTCGTCCGTTGATGCGTTCCACGTCGTTTGGTCTCGGAATCTTTTCGAGCGTTATTTCGGTCGTGCTCGAGGTTATCGCTGCCATTCCCATTATCGGTGTAGTGCTTTCGCTGGTGGAGGGCGTGGTAATTGGCGCCGCGGGCTCGTATTCTTATTACGGCTCTTATGCGCTCGAGGCTGCGCTGTTTGGCTCGCTTGGCCTGCTTGTCCTGGCTATGATTGCCACGGCGGTCCTGGGGGTCTTCTTTAAGATGTTCGCCGACATTGCCGTGATGCACTTTGCGGTGACCGGTCGCGTCGAGAGCGCGTTTTCGCTCGATAAGGTTTGGGCAGCCTTTAAGAACAATAAGACCAAGCTGTTCTGCGCTTCGTTCCTTCCCGAGTTTTTGACGGGCCTGGTCGCCAACGTTGTCACATGGATCTTGACGGTCGTCTTTGGCGCCGTTGCCTCTGTCGGTATGTATAGCTACTACTATCGTCCTACGGGTATTGAGGCGATTGTTGCCGGCGGTGGCATCACACTCGTGCTGTTCCTGGTGCTGGTCGCTTTTGTCACCGTATTTCTTACGGTCTTTGGCAAGATGCTCAAGCATCGTGCCGTTGGCTATTGGGTCGCACGTTATGCAAGCGAGTGGGTTGACGAGGACAAGGACGACGTCCTGACTTTTGTATTGCCCTTTGAGAAGAAGTCCGCTCCTTCGGGTTACAGCGCTCCGGATGTTGCGTCTGAGCCCAAGCCCGCGCCCGAGCCGGCGCCCGTGCCTGAGCCTGAGCCCGAGCCCAAGCCTGAGCCGGCACCTGTACCTGAGACTGCGCCTGAGCCCGAGTCCGAGCCTGAGCCAGCGCCTGTGCCTGCGCCTGAGCCGGCGCCCGAGTCAAGTTCCGACGAGGGCCCTCAGGACGAGTAGCATGCCGCCTGCCATTTGGGGACGGGGTAGAAATGGTGGAAATAACGCTTGACAGATGAGCGGGGGCGGACGTTTCGACGCGTCCGCCCCCGCTTTGCTTTAGCCAGGCTGTTATGGATGGGTGTGACGACTACTCGTCGTGTTTCTCCTCGCGGCGAGCGGCGGCGCGGGCTTCGTGGATGCCCTTGATTGCGGCATGGCGAGCCGTGCGGGCGTCGTGGATGGCGTCACGAGCCTCGGCGGTCGTCGCCTTGGCAGAGCGCAACTTGGCGGCCAGATCGGGGTTGGTTTCGGCGACCGCAGTGATCGCGGGGCCGTCGAGCTCCTCTTGCGTGGGCTCGGCCAAAAAGTCGATAGCATACTGGGCGGCCACCATGGAGCCCTTTGCCAGCACGGTCTCGTCGATCTTGTAAAAGCAGGAATGCTGGGCGTACGTGGCGCCAATCTTGGGGTTACGCGTACCTACAAAGGCGAGCACGCCCGGCACGCGGCGCAGGTACTCCGAAAAATCCTCGCCCGAAAGTGTGCCGCGATAATGGCCTTGGCCGGCGGGACCCAGACACTTAATTACGGCCTGACGGCAGCGCTCGCTCGAGGCCGCGTCGTTTTCGACCTTGTAGTTGGCGATGGTGTAATCGGTGAGCTCTGCCTCGGCGCCCAAGGCGGCTGCAGTATGCTCCACGATGCGGCGCATAAGCTCCGGCATTTCCTCGTGGGTTGAATCGCCGTAGGTGCGCACCGTGCCGGCGAGGTAGGCCGTGCCGGCGATAACGTTGCGCGCGGTGCCGCCGTGCAGCTCGCCGACGGTGATGACGGCCGGCTCATAGGGGCTGATCTCGCGCGAGACGATGGTCTGCAGGGCGTTGACGATCTCGGCGGCAACCATGACGGCGTCGTGGCCGCGCTGGGGCATGGCGCCGTGGCACGAGGTGCCGCGGACATCGATGCGGAACCAGTCGGTATTGGCCATGCGCGGGCCGGGCTCGCAGCTTACGGTGCCGGCGTCGACCTCGCTCCAGATGTGCGCGGCGTAGGCGCCGTCGACGCCGTCGAGCACACCCGTGCCGATCATGAGTTTGGCGCCCTGGCCGTTTTCCTCACTGGGCTGGAAGACGATGCGGACCTCGCCGTGGATGTCGTCGGTCATATGGCGCAGGATCTGCAGCGTGCCGAGCATCATGGCGATGTGGCAGTCGTGGCCGCAGGCGTGCATGCAGCCCTCGTTGACACTGGCGAATTCCTCGCCGGTCTGCTCGGTGACGGGCAGGGCGTCGATGTCGGCGCGCAGCAGGATGCGGCGGCGTGGTGTGCCGTCCTC
>UQWS01000041.1 GCA_900544875.1 uncultured Collinsella sp.
TTGCCCGTATCGTAGGCAATGCGCCGAATGCTCGCCATCGAAATTTATCGGTGGCCCACTTCAGACTGTAATGGGGGATATTCATGAGAGGCATGGGAGACACAGCCGCATACCTGCGTCGGGGCATTCGGGAGATTATATGCCTAGCGCTGTTCTATTTTACGTATTTGGCTGGCGAGTATCTTTTTGACGTGCGCGTTGCCGAGTTTGTGCCGCCGAGCGAGGTCGTTGTCTACGAGAGCTTCATCGTCGGCGCGAGCGCAATCGGCTTTCTTGTGCGTCCCCTTCTGTACTACCGCCGTCCCCGTGCGATCGATACGACAAGCGACATCGCGGGCGTGTTGCTGGCATCGGCGTTGCTGCTGTTGATGATGGCGGCTCAATTTGAGATGCTCATTGTCGGCGGTTTGCTGACGTTCTGCACACTGGGCTACTGCGGGTCGACCGCCCACGCCAACTTTGCGCGACGCTTTGCGCGTACGCCGTATTTGGCGCGCGTGTTGGCGCTTTCGTATGCTTTGGGCGTTCTGCTGCAGGTGTTCAACCATATGGTGATGCCTGCGGGGATTCCGCAGCAGTTTGTTCTTGTTGCCTGTGCGGTTGCGCAGGTGGTACTGCTCCACAACGTCCGCCGCGCCAAGCTACACGGTGAGCCTGAGGTTGGGCGCGAGTCCGATATCGCCGAGCTTTCGGTGGATGCGTCGGAATTTGGCGCCAAGTGGCAAGACGATTCTGAATCAACGGCGGCTTTTCGGCGCGCCGTGGTGCGTCTGACGGTCGCAACCGCCTGCCTTACCGGTGTGTTTGCCGCCCTCAATGCAGGGCTCACGACCTCGCATGCCGCCGGGGCCATCGACTTGGGCGATTGGCCGCGCTTGCTGATGGGCGTGAGCGCACTGGTCGCCGGCGCCCTATTTGACCTGCACGGTCGTTCGTATATGAACATCACCATGACTTGCACTGCCATGTTGTCCACGCTTTCGTTCTTTGTCTTGCTCGTCGACGGTAATGGCGGCAATGTGCTTGCGGCCATGGCGATTTTCTATCTGGGTTCGGGCTTCTTCGTGGTGTTTTTCACGACGAAATTTGCTGCCATTTCGGTTTATGCGCACTGGTCGTATCTGTGGCCGTGCATGGGTCGTGTCATCAGCAACATTTGCGCGATGCTCGTGACGGCGCCGGCGGTGGCGATTATCTCGAGCCAGAACGTGCTGCTGGCGGTGGGTGCGGTGCTCGTACTGTTTGTGGGCATTGCGATTTCGCTGCTGGGACAGTTTGGGCATCGGGCAGATGACGCTGCGGTGCCCGGCGAGCTGGCGTTTGCTGCCGATGATCTTGGCGCGGATCGCGCGTCTGCTCAGAGCGAGCCCGCTTCCGCGGAGGTGCCGGAGCTCACGCTCGACGAACGTCTCCATGCCTTTGTCGCCGCCTTTGAGCTTACACAGCGCGAACGCGATATTTTGGAGGCCTTGGTCGCATCGCACGAGAGCGTTCAGGACATCGCCGCAACGCTCTTCCTTTCGCGCTCCACGTTCTACCGCCATATCGCCTCGATTAACAAAAAGACTGGTGCCGCCTCGCGCGTGGCCCTTATCAACTTCTTCTGGTCCTGGACGCTTCAAGACTAGCTAATTTGGGACGGGGCTTTTTTGGCTGTTTTGGGCCGCTGCGGCCAGCAGGGGTGGGTCGCGACGGCCCAGACATTCTTGACGATGGTGCCGGCAACGCTACAGCAGCTCGCCGTGGCGGGCGATGTAGCGGCGCTTGGCCAGCTGGGTGAGCGCGATGTAGGAGCCGACGATGCCGATGAGCAGCGCGAAAAAGCTCGTTGGCAGCGGCATGAGCCCCAGTGCATCGGCGATGGGGCTTGCCGGCAGCCAGGTGACGAGCGCCAGGCCCAGCACGGTGAGCACGCACAGCGCGGGGGCGGCGTGGTCGCGCGGGCTTGGCAGACGCGGGGAGCGCAGTATGTGGATCACGAGCGTCTGCGACCACATGGACTCAACGAACCAACCGCTCTGGAAGAGCGCCGCAAAGGCCGCCATGCCTGCGACGTCGCCCGCGGCGGCAAGCTCTGCCCAGCTCGCGTCCACGGCGGCGGGGCATACCACAAAGAAGAGCGCGGCAAAGGTCACAATGTCAAACAGCGAGCTCACAGGGCCCAGCTCAAGCATAAAGCCCTTGATGGACGCGGCGTCCCAGGCGCGCGGACGGGCAGTCCAGACGTCATCGACGGTGTCCCACGGCAGCTCGATGCACACGATCTCGTAGACCAGCGACAGCAGCACCAGCTGCAGGGCGCTCATGGGCAAAAACGGCAAGAACAGGCTCGCGACGGTCACAGACAGCACGTTGCCAAAGTTGGAGCTCACCGTGGTCTTGAGGTACTTGAGCAGGTTGCCGTAGGTGCGGCGGCCTTCGATGATGCCGCGCTCGAGCACGCCCAGGTCCTTCTGGAGCAAAATGATATCGGCGGATTCCTTGGCGATGTCGACGGCGGAATCGACCGAGATGCCGCAATCGCTCGCGCGCATGGCGGCGGCGTCGTTGATGCCGTCGCCCATAAAGCCCACGGTGTGGCCGAGCAGCTCGCGCATGACGCGCACCAGACGCGCTTTCTGCAGCGGCGAGAGCTTGGCAAAGAGATGGGTTTTCTCGGCGCGCTCGGCAAGCTCGGCGTCATCGAGCGCATCGATCTCGGAGCCCAGCAAGACGTCGCTTGCGTCGATACCGATTTGCTCGCAGACGGTGGCAGCGACACGGTCGTTGTCGCCGGTCAGGACCTTGACCGCCACGCCCTTGGCCTCGAGGGTGGCGACAACGCCGGCGGCACTTGCCTTGGGCGGATCGAGGAATGCCAAAAAGCCCATCAGCACCATGTCGCACTCGTCGGCGATGCCAAACTCGCCCACGCAGCGCGGATTGGTCTTCTGCGCCACGGCGATCACGCGCAGACCCTCGGCGTTGAGTCCGGCGACCTGCTTGCGAATCTGGGCGAGCTTATCTTTGGTAAGCGGCTGGGCGGCACCATCGACCTCGACAAAGGAGCAGATCTCGAGCATTTCCTCGGCAGCTCCCTTGGTGACCATCTGGGTTTTGCCTTGGGCGTCGGCGACAGCTACGCTCAGACGACGGCGCGAGAAATCGAAGGGCACCTCGTCGACCTTGGTATAGCGGTCGCGCAGGCTCTGGCCCAGCATGGAATCGGGTGCTGCGGCCGAGGGCGTCACATCGGCACGGTCGATGACGGCCAGGTCGATAAGGTTTTTGAGGCCGGTCTGGAAGAAGCTGTTCAAAAACGCATGGCGCAGCACGCGCGCATCCTCGTTGCCGTCGGTGTTGAGGTAGCGCTCGAGCACGATGCGGTCTTCGGTGAGGGTGCCGGTCTTGTCGCAGCACAGGACGTCCATCGCGCCGAGGTTTTGGATCGCCGGTAGCTCCTTGACGATAACCTGGCGGCGGGCGAGGTCCTTGGCGCCCTGCGACAGGCTCGTGGTCACGATGACGGGAAGCATCTGCGGCGTGATGCCCACGGCCACGCTCGTGGCGAACAACAGCGCATCGATGACGTTGCCCTTGGTGGCGGCGTTGATGGCAAAGACCGCCGGCGCCATAACGAGCATGAGGCGTACGAGCAGCATGGAGACGCTCGAGACGCCGCGGTCAAACGCGCTCTTCTCGCCGCGCCCGTTGAGCATCTTGGCGATGCCGCCCAGGTAAGTGTCCGAGCCGGTGGCAACGACGAGCGCCATGGCGGTGCCGTTTTGCACGGAGGTGCCGGTAAAGACGATGTTCTTGCAGGCAGAGAGCGGCAGCGCGGAGCTGTCGGCACCCTCGACGACCGCGGCGGCAGCGGTCTTCTCGACGGCCTCGCTCTCGCCGGTGAGCGCGGACTCGATCACAAACAGGTCGCGCGCGGTGATGATGCGGGCATCGGCCGGCACCATGTCGCCGGCAGAGAGGCGGATCACATCGCCGGGGACGAGCTCATCGAAGGGGATTTCAATGCGCTCGCCGTCGCGCAGGGCGCAGCAGGTGTTGGAGACCAGGTCCTTGAGGGCCTCGGCCGCATTGCCGCTGCGGGCTTCCTGGATAAACTTCATGCCGCCCGATACCAGCAACATGATGCCGATGACGATGACCGTGGAGGGGTCGCGCTGCGGCTCGGGTACGGCGAGCACGTCGATGTAGAGCGAGACCAGTGCGAGCGCGGCGAGGATGCCGGCGAAGGGGTCGATGAACGCGTCGGCGATGCGGCGCGCAAGCGTCTTGGTCGGCGCCTCGATGGTGTTGGGGCCGACGGCGCTCAGGCGCTCGGCGGCGTGCTCGGCAGTGAGCCCGCCAGCTGTGGCGTCGAGCAGCACGAGGGTGTCCTCGGCGCTATGGGTGGCGGCGAATATGGCGTTCTTGGACGGGCCGGCGTGGGCGGCCGGGCGCGCCGTGCGGCGGCGCTTGGAGATGGCTTCGAGTACCGTGGCGGTTTTGAGCATCAGCATAGGGTCCTCCTTGTTGAAGGGAGTTAGCGTACGTGTCGTATTTGCTTCAAAAAACCTAGATGTCGCTCACGTCAAGCTCGCGAACCGCCACAAAGGGGACGGGCACCTTTGTGGCGGTTTTGACGATCGGCTGTTGGCGCTTATGCGTGTGCGGAATCCTCGCGGCGTGCCGAGGGCGACATGCAGGTTTTTCGACTATGACTGCCTTCCATGGCACACCTCCTTAAGGCCGGGCGCGGCGCGCTTTGGGTATCTCGTACCCGTTTTAATCCGCCCGTATTTTTGATGAGGGGGTTTGCCGTGTCAACCCCAATGTTTGGAAAACCATTGCCCCTGACAAAGCCTTTACAGAATGCCGAGGCCCCAAAGCGCGCCCGCAACGCGCCCCGCCTGCGCTAAACTGGAAGGCACGTACGCGATTACGAGAGGAGCCCGCATGGAGGCTTACAAGCAAGAGTTCATCAAGTTCATGGTTGAGTCCGACGTTCTTAAATTCGGCAGCTTTACGCTCAAGAGCGGCCGTCAGTCCCCGTTCTTTATGAACGCCGGCGCTTACGTGACGGGCTACCAGCTCAAGAAGCTGGGCGAGTATTACGCCCAGGCAATTCACGATAACTTTGGTGACGACTTTGACGTGCTGTTTGGACCGGCCTACAAGGGCATTCCCCTGGCCGTCGTGACCGCCATTGCCTACCACGAGCTGTATGGCAAGGAGGTCAAGTACTGCTGCGACCGCAAGGAGGCCAAGGACCACGGCGCCGACAAGGGCAACCTGCTGGGCTACAAGCCCCAGGACGGCGACCGCGTGGTCATGGTCGAGGACGTCACCACCAGCGGTAAGTCCATCGACGAGACTTATCCCAAGGTCAAGGCTGCTGCCGATGTCGAGATCAAGGGCCTCATCGTGTCCCTCAACCGCATGGAGGTCGGTAAGGGTGGCGTGACCACCGCTCAGAAGGAGATCGAGGCTAAGTACGGTTTCCCCGTCGCGAGCATCGTCTCCATGGCCGAGGTCGTCGAGACCCTCTACAACCACGAGATCGACGGCAAGGTCGTCATCGACGACGAGCTCAAGGCCGCCATCGATGCCTACTACGAGCAGTACGGAGCCCGAGAGTAGTTACGCGGGTTTACCAACCCGCGTAACCAGTTGACGCTGCGCGCCGCCCAGGGCGACAATTTGTCATATGACCCAATCCACTGTCAAGGGCCACAATGGCCCCGCCGACCGCTTGCAATCGGTCGGCGGGGCCTGCCGTTAAACCCGTCCCGGTCCGCCCCCGGCATGTCATCGACGCCTTCGGCTCAGTCTCATATCCGCGGATACCGCTCCGGCGGCCCGCAATCCTCTCCTTCGGCGGGGTTCCCCTAGTCTGTCTTCGCGCATGCGGCGGCCGCCGCGCGCACAGCGAGAACGGGGGTGTCCCCGAAGGCTGCCCGGCTCGCCGGGACGGGGGCTTATGTCTATTCCGCGCCCTCCCGGCACATCGTGCCGAGGGCCCACAGCCACCTCACGAGCTCGGCCGCGGTGGCCGCGTTCGCCTTCGCCTGCGGCATCCCGCGGGCGATCATCTCCTCGCGGCGGCGCAGGAGCCTCTCGGACCCCTTCCTCCCGTGCATCCTTATCTCGAGGGGCACGCCGGAGCCCTTGGGCATCAGCTTCGGCTGGTGGCCGGCCTGGGCATAGCACCAGGACCCCTCGACAGCCAGCTTCCTGACGAGCGCGTTGCCGGCCCCGCTGATCCCGCCGAGGCGCACGGAGTCCGCGCTCGACCTCTGCTTCGGGGCGAGGCCGAAGTAGGCCGTTGTTAGCGCTACTGTAAAAACAACCATTTTGGCCAACGCTCAACAACCAATCATGCCAACGCAATCCCGCCATTTGCGCCAACGCATTTTCACCATTTCCACCAACGCCGGGGCTTACGCTTCGATCGACGAGCGAACGAT
>UQWS01000042.1 GCA_900544875.1 uncultured Collinsella sp.
AGTTAGGAGCAATCATGGCCAGTGACAACGGAAAGAGCTTCCTCGACAAGTTTGCCGAGGTCTCTGCGAAGGTGGGAAACCAGGTTCACCTGCGTTCCCTGCGTGACGCCTTCGCGACCATCACGCCGCTCTATATCCTTGCGGGTATCGCGGTTCTTATTAACAACGTCGTGTTCCCTCTGTTCCCGCTCGATGCGGCGGGCCTTGCCAACCTTCAGACGTGGGGTTCGGCAATTACGCTGGGCACCCTCAACGTCTCTGCCATTATCTTGGCCGGATTGATTGGCTACAGCCTCGCTAAGAACAAGCGCTTCGATAATCCGCTTGCTTGCATGGTCGTCGCTATCTCTGCCTTCGTCATCATGATGCCGCAGCAGATCACCGCCACGCTTGCCGCCACGAGCCCACTGCTCACCGACAAGATCACCTCCGCCGAGGTCACGGGCGCCCTTTCGACTGCCAACACCGGCACCAACGGTCTGTTCTCGGCTATTATCATCGCCCTGCTTTCCGTCTCGCTCTTCATCAAGATTTCTGGCGTCGAGAAGCTCAAGGTTAAGCTGGGCGAGGGCGTGCCTCCCGCGGTCTCCAACTCCTTCAACGTCATGATTCCGATGCTGCTCAACCTCGCGATCTTCGCTCTTGCCGCAGCCCTGCTCGCCGTGTGCGCCGGCACCGATCTGTGCGCCATCATCTCCACGTGCATCTCCAACCCGCTCAAGAGCATCATGAACGCTGGTCCGTGGGCTGTTATCCTCATCTACACCCTTGCTAACCTGCTGTTCTGCGTCGGTATTCACCAGTCCACCATCTCTGGCGCTACCGTCGAGCCGATCCTGACCATGCTCATCGTCGACAACATGGCTACCTTTGCCGCCGGTGGCACCATCCAGCCCGATCACTACATGAACATGCAGATCGTTAACAGCTTCGCCCTCATCGGCGGCTCGGGCTGCACCCTCATGCTTCTGCTCGACACGCTCCTGTTCTCCAAGAACAAGGCTTCCGAGACCGTTTCCAAGATGGCTATCCTGCCTGGTCTGTTCAACATCAACGAGCCGGTTATCTACGGTTACCCCATCGTGTACAACCTGCCGCTCATGATCCCGTTTGTCCTCCTTCCCGACCTGTTCATCGGCATCACCTATGGCCTTACCTGCGCAGGCATCATCAGCCCCTGCATCGCCCAGGTGCCCTGGACCATGCCTCCCGTCATCAATGCCCTGCTCGCTACGGGCTTTGACTGGCGCGCCGGCGTGTGGCAGGCTCTCGAGATTGTCATTGGCATGGCCGTCTACCTGCCCTTTATGAAGATTTCCGAGAAGGCAATCGCCAAGCAGGAGGCTCTCGCCGAGTAGAACGCCTAACGTTCGTCCCTTTCACCGCTGCGGGCGCCGGTACGCGGTGCCAGTGCCCGCAGCTCTCTCCCTTGCGTAAAGATGCAGGGGGTGGGAACAATAGCCGCAAAGAATGAAACCAGTCGTCGTCTGCGCGCCGCGCAGTTATAAGGAGGAAACCATGAAGAAGATCATGCTCTGCTGCAATGCCGGTATGTCCACGAGCCTGCTGGTCCAGAAGATGCAGGCCGAGGTTGCAAACCGTGGTCTGGATATCGAGATCGAGGCTCGTCCCATGAACGAGGCCCACGATCACCTGGACGAGTGCGACATGTTGCTGCTTGGCCCGCAGATCGGCTACACCAAGGGCGATTTTGAGAAGGAGGCCGCCGGTCGTTTTCCGGTCGAGGTCATCAACATGGTCGACTACGGCCGCATGAACGCTGCCGGCATCATCGACCACTGCGTCAGCGTGATGGGCTAGGTGCTCTGCATGGAGGACATGAACGAACTGCAGATGACCTGCTTTGAGATCATCAGCTACGTCGGTACCGCCAAGAGCATGTACATCAATGCCGTGCAAAAGGCCAAGGAGGGCGATTTTGACGCCGCCGAGGAGCTTATTAAGCAGGGCGACGAGGCTTACAACGGTGGCCACGATGTCCACATGGGGCTCCTTAAAAAGGAGGCCAACGGCGAGCGTAACGGCGAGGCCCCGTTGATTCTGCTGCATGCCGAGGACCAGATGGCCGGCACCGAGACCATGCGCGTCATGGCGACGGAGCTCATCGAGATCCACAAGCAGCTGCAGGCGCTTCAGGCCTAGTCGGCGTTATCGCCGCGATGGGCCGTGCAGTCCAACAGACAACATAGTCCCTTTGACGGGCGCCGGGAGCCTCCGCCTCCCGGCGCTTGTTGTTTTTGGCGAAGGTCTTTCGCGGCCTGCTGAGCGGACATTCGCGTTTCCCCAGATAAAACCTGCCAAAACAAACCTGTCCCTTTTTGGTAGGATTTTGCCTTGGGAGCGGTACCATACAGGCAATGTTTAAACGAGAAAGGTGGGCTCCCATGGAACCTAAGCAGTACTACATCGGTATCGACGTCGGCGGCACTTCGGTTAAGGAGGGCCTGTTCGACGAGGATGGCAACCTGCTTGCCAAGGCCAGCGTGCCTACGCCTCCTATCGTCGACGCCGCGGGCTTTGCCGCGGTGACCGAGGCTATCGACCAGGTGGTCGCCAAGGCGCAGATTCCGCGCGCCTTTGTGGCAGGCATTGGCCTGGCTGTTCCGTGCCCCATCCCGGCATCGGGCGATGCCAAGGTCAAGGCCAACATTGCCATTAACCTGCCCGAGCTGAGAGTCGCCATTCAGGAGCACTGCCCCGACGCGGTCGTTAAGTACGAAAACGATGCCAACGCCGCTGCCATGGGCGAGGCTTGGCTCGGCTCTGCCAAGGGCGTGCAAAACGTGGTGATGGTCACCATCGGTACTGGCGTGGGCGGTGGCGTTATCGTCAACGGCGATGTGGTGTCGGGCGTCGTGGGCGCCGGCGGCGAGATCGGCCATATGTGCCTGAACCCGGCCGAGGAGCGCACCTGCGGCTGCGGCGGCCATGGCCACCTGGAGCAGTATTCCAGCGCCACCGGCGTGGTGAGCAACTACCTTGCCGAGTGCGAGAAAGCGGGCGTCGAGCCCATCGAGCTCACCGGCCCCTCCGATTCCAAGGACGTGTTCCAAGCCTGCCGCGAGGGCGACAAGCTTGCGCTGGCCGCGGCCGATACCATGGCCGACTATCTCGGTCGCGCCCTGGCGCTCATTGCCAACGTGGTCGATCCCGAGATGTTCCTCATCGGCGGCGGCGCCTCCGCTTCGGCCGATGTTTATCTCGACAAGGTTCGCGAGCACTTTAAGCAGTACGCGCTCTCTGCCTCGCGCGAGACGCCCATTAAGGTCGCTTCGCTCGGAAACGACGCCGGCATCATCGGTGCCGCCTACGTAGCCCTGCGCGCCGCCGGTAAATAGCTGGTGCAAGGGGGTCAGGTTACTTTGCACCAACACGGTGCAAAAGGGACAGTCTTGGCCCCCATGCCTGCCCCAAAATATGCCGTGACCCTTCCGTCTGCGAAGGCTCGGCATCGGCGTGCTACCATAGCTACATCCAAGTACACATATCAAGTGGAGGATATCCATGGCAAACGTTCTTGTCTTTGGTCACCAGAACCCCGATAACGACGCCATCATGAGCGCCGTCGTCCTGTCCCAGCTGCTCAACCAGGTTGAGTATGCCGGCAACACCTACGAGGCCTGCGCCCTTGGTCAGCTTCCGGCCGAGTCCGCCAAGCTGCTCGCCGACGCCGGCATCGCCGAGCCCCGCGTGATCGAGTCCGTCGAGGCCGGTCAGCTCGTCGTCCTCACCGACCACAACGAGTCTGCCCAGTCCGTCGCCGGCCTTAAGGACGCCACGGTCTTTGGCGTCGTCGATCATCACCGCATCGGCGACTTCGAGACCGCCGGCCCGCTGCACTACATCTGCCTGCCCTGGGGCTCCAGCTGCACCATCGTCACCAAGCTCGCCGGCGTGCTCGGCGTTGAGCTTTCCGACGTCCAGGCTAAGCTGCTGCTCTCGGCCATGATGACCGACACGCTCATGCTCAAGAGCCCCACCACCACCGATGTCGACCGCGCCGTCGCCGCCAAGCTCGGCGAGCAGGTGGGCGTCGACCCGGTCAAGTTTGGCATGGAGGTCTTCCTCACCCGTCCGTCCGGCTCCTTCACCGCAGCCGAGATGGTCGGCAACGACATCAAGATGTTCGAGCCTGCTGGCAAGAAGCTGCTCATCGGCCAGTACGAGACTGTCGACAAGACCCGCGCACTCGGCATGATCGACGAGATCCGCGAGGCCATGCGCGCCTACGCCGCCGAGAAGGGTGCTGACGGCATCGTCCTGTGCATCACCGACATCATGGAGGAGGGCTCGCAGGTCCTGCTCGAGGGCGAGACTGAGGCCGCTCAGAAGGGCCTGGGCATTGCCGACGAGCACGACGGCGTCTGGATGCCGGGTGTCCTCTCCCGTAAGAAGCAGGTCGCTGCCCCCATCATGGCCGCCTGCTAGGTTTAGTTCACTAAACGCCACGACCGGATCGCGGACGCCCCGCGCTCCGGTCGTTTTTTGTGCATGGCGCCGCGTCGTCTCTTGGACAGGCGTGCCCGTGCCGTTGGGCAAATAATGTTCAACCTGTGGTTCCGCTTTTCGGCCACGCCTGCGTGCTTGTCGTGCAGGGTAGGCTAGATGCAAGCGTAATACGTTAGAGCGCGGCGCCGCCACTTGGGCGGGCCGTGCTTTTTTAAGACGGGAGCCTTCCCGTGAAAGGAGCCGCCCATGGCAGCACCCGAGCAGCTGTTCAACGTCCGTGAGCGCAAGCGTTTTGAGCGTCACGACATCTGGGAGCGCATCGCCGAGAACGGCACGATTTCCGCCGCCGTCATGGTCTTCGCCGCCATCGCCGCCGTCATTTGCGCCAATACCGATGCCTACGAGGCCATCCATCACTTTTTGGAGACCCCGCTGTATGTGGGTCTGGGCAACCTTACGGCCGGTCTCACCGTTGAGCTTTTCGTCAACGACTTTCTCATGGCGTTTTTCTTTTTGTTGGTGGGTATTGAGCTTAAGTACGAGATGACGGTCGGCGAGCTCAAGAATCCGCGTCAGGCCATGCTTCCCATGCTGGCGGCCGTGGGCGGCGTCGTCGTTCCCGCCTGCATCTACCTGATCTTTAACCATGCCGGCGCCCGCAACGGTTGGGCCATTCCCATGGCAACCGATATTGCCTTTGCGTTGGGCGTGCTGTCGCTTTTGGGCAATCGCGTGCCCAACGGCGTGCGCGTGTTCTTCTCGACGCTCGCCATCGCCGACGACCTCATCTCTATCGCCGCCATCGCCATCTTCTACGGTCAGAGCCCCAATCCGTTTTGGTTGGGCGCCGCCGCGCTTGTGACCTGCGCGCTCGTGTGGCTCAACAAGACGCAGCATTACCGCCTTGCCCCGTATTCGGTGCTGGGCCTGCTGCTGTGGTTCTGCATGTTCAAGAGCGGCGTACACGCCACGCTTGCCGGCGTCATCTTGGCTTTTACCATCCCGGCCAAGTGCGGCGTCAAGCTCGATAGCCTTACCGATTGGTTGGGCGAGTGCCTGCCGTTGCTCGATGACCGCTACGATGACGAGGCACACATCCTGGGCCAGCATGACTTTACCGTCTCGACCACTAAGGTCGAGCGCGTCATGCACCGCGTCACCCCGCCGCTCATCCGCATGGAGCGTCTGATCTCCACGCCGGTCAACTTTGTGATTCTGCCGATCTTTGCGTTCGTGAACGCACAGGTTCGCCTAGTGGGCGTGGACATGAGCACGCTGCTCACCGACCCGGTGACGCTCGGCGTGTACTTTGGCATGCTGCTGGGCAAGCCGATCGGCATCTTTGG
>UQWS01000043.1 GCA_900544875.1 uncultured Collinsella sp.
ATACGCCAGTAGTTCAATTGGTAGAGCATCGGTCTCCAAAACCGAGTGTTGAGGGTTCGAGTCCTTCCTGGCGTGCCAGTCATTATTCCGTAAGCTCCCAATTGGGGGCTTACGGTTTACTCATGTATAAGCGCATTGCGCGGAGGTAACCCAAATGGCCAACAAGAAGAACAAGAAGAAGGCTCAGCAGCCGGCACCTGCCAACAACGCTGCCGCCAACTCCAAGGTTGAGGCCAAGAAGGCCGTTGCCAAGAAGAACGAGAAGGCTGCGAAGTCCAAGAAGAACGAGAAGCCTGGTTTCTTCGCCCGCACCAAGAAGTATTTCGCTTCGGTCAAGTCCGAGATGAAGCGTGTCACGTGGCCCGATAAGAAGGAGCTCGTGAACTACTCTGTCGTCGTTTGCGCTTCTCTGATCGTCGTCGGCGTCGTCATCGCTCTGCTCGATGCTGGCTTTGGCGAGGCTCTTGCTCTGTTCTCTGGATTGAGGGGCTAAACCATGTCTAAGCGTTGGTACGTCGTTCACACTTACTCTGGATACGAGAACCGCGTTAAGTCCGATCTCGAGCATCGCATCGAGACCATGGGCATGCAGGACCGTATCTTTGATATCGAGATTCCTATGGAGCGCGTCACCGAGATTAAAGAGGGTGGCAAGCGCGAGACCAAGGATTCTAAGATTTTCCCGGGTTATGTCCTGGTCCGCATGGAGATGGATGACGATGCTTGGACGTGCGTTCGTAACACGCCTGGCGTCACCGGTTTCCTGGGCGGCAACGGCAAGCCCGCTCCGCTTTCCCGCGACGAGTACAACAAGATGACTCGTCGTCCCGGTAAGGGCGATTCGCCCAAGCGCACTTCGGTCGATATTCAGGTCGGCACGTCTGTCCGCGTCACCGATGGCCCGCTTACCGACTTTGATGGCAAGGTCTCCGAGGTTAACACCGAGGCAGGCAAGCTTAAGGTCACGCTGATGATCTTTGGCCGCGAGACGCCGGTTGAGCTCGACTTTAACCAGGTCGCTGTCATCGCTTAAGTTTTCGTCCGTTCGCGCGAGCGTGCTTCTTCTGTGACTGCTCATCTCAGGAGTGCTTCTAACACGTGCGTGCTTACGATATAGCAAGTACTTCACACTCGTGATTCGAAAGGAATGACCATGGCTGAGAAGAAGGTTGCCAACGTCATTAAGCTCCAGATTCCTGCTGGTGCAGCTAACCCCGCTCCTCCCGTCGGCCCCGCCCTGGGCGCTGCTGGCGTGAACATCATGCAGTTCTGCCAGGCCTTTAACGCCGAGACGCAGGACAAGAAGGGTGACATCATCCCCGTTGAGATCTCTGTCTACGAGGATAAGTCCTTCTCCTTCATCACCAAGACCCCGCCGGCGGCTCACCTCATCAAGAAGGAGCTGAACCTCAAGTCTGGTTCCGCTAAGCCCCAGGCTGACAAGGTCGGTCAGCTCTCCCAGGAGCAGCTCACCAAGATCGCCGAGATCAAGATGCCGGACCTCAATGCCAACGACATTGACGCCGCCAAGAAGATCATCGCCGGTACCGCCCGTTCCATGGGCGTCACCATCGCTGAGTAGCGATTTCTTTAGGTAATAACGGGTGCTCCGACCGGGGCGCCCGTTATATGTGTGCAATAGGGCACACGATACGATGTGGGAGGGCTCACGCCCGTTTAACCACAGGAGGTAATGCACATGGCTAAGCATGGTAAGAGCTATAACGCCGCTGCCGAGAAGATCGACCGCGCCACGCTCTACACCCCCCTTCAGGCTGCCAAGCTCATCAAGGAGCTCGACACCGCCAAGTTCGACGAGACCGTCGAGGCCCACTTCCGTCTGGGCATCGATACTCGTAAGGCTGACCAGAACATCCGTGGCTCCATCTCCCTGCCCCACGGCACCGGCAAGACCGTTCGTGTTGCCGTCTTCGCCGAGGGCGAGAAGGCCCGCGAGGCCGAGGCTGCCGGCGCCGACATCATCGGTTCCGACGAGCTCGTCGCCCAGATTCAAAAGGGCGAGATCAACTTCGACGCCGCTATCGCTACGCCGAACATGATGGCCAAGGTTGGCCGCATCGGTAAGATTCTTGGTCCCCGTGGCCTCATGCCGAACCCCAAGCTCGGCACCGTGACCATGGATGTTGCCAAGATGGTTTCCGAGCTCAAGGCCGGCCGCGTTGAGTATCGCGCCGACCGTTACGGCATCTGCCACGTGCCCCTGGGCAAGAAGTCCTTCTCTGAGCAGCAGCTCGTCGAGAACTACGCTGCCCTGTACACCGAGATCCTGCGCGTCAAGCCCTCTTCTGCTAAGGGCAAGTACGTCAAGTCCATCTCCGTGTCTTCCACCATGGGCCCTGGCGTCAAGGTTGATCCCGCTGTCCAGCGCGACTTCCTGGCTGAGTAACTTTTAGTTACTGCCTGAGCAAAGCAAGCATTGCTAAAGAAACCCGGTTCCGCCTCGTGCAGGAACGGGTTTCTTGCTATCTAGGGCCAAAACCGCCACAAAGGTGCCTGTCCCCTTTGTGACGGTTACCAGGGTGTTCTGGCGGTAGAGGACTCGATTGCCTCGTGGCGCTTGAGCTCGCGGCGCATGGTTTGCGAATTGAGCCAAGCTGCCTGCCAGCCACGGATGGGGTAGCTCGCTTCGTCCAGCTCAAACTGCGTATAGCCACAGGCGTTGATGATCGTTGCCCCGCATGCGTGCTGACGTTCGCGTTGAAAGTCGCGACCATAGCATTGGTGCACATGCCCGTGCACCATGTACTCGGGATTCCAGGATTCGAGTGCTGTGTTAAAGCATTCGAATCCTCGATGCGGCAGATCATCCAGATCGCCCACGCCGGCGGCGGGTGCATGGGTCAGCAGAATGTCGCAGCCGCCGACCATCCTCACTTTGCGGGACAGCTTGCGCACACGCTTGGCCATCTCGTGCTCGGTATACATGTTGGCACCGTCTCGGTAGCGCATGGAGCCGCCAAGCCCCGCAATGCGGACGCCGCGATACACGTACACGGTGTCTTCGACACAAATGCAGCCGCCCGGTGCATGACGCGCATAGCGGTCATCGTGATTGCCACGCACGTAGATGAGCGGTTTGTTGATGACCGTGACCAAAAACTCAAGATAATCCGGGTCCAGATCTCCTGCGGATAAAATCAAATCGATACCCTCAAAGCGCTCCTTGCGAAAGCACTCCCATAGGCATCGTTCTTCGGTATCGGCTATGGCAAGGATTTTCATAGGGCGCGGACCTTCGGCTCATCGTCGAGTTGCGGAATGGTGCCCACCACGTTGTCGGCCAGCCAGTCCATCTCGACGATTTGCGTGCTCGGCAGCGGGGGAAAGCCCTCGATCTGCACCACGCCGTCTTGGCTATGGAGCTCGCCGCCAAATGGATTGATGGAGCCCTCGACGATGCCATTGCGGAGCAGCTGAACAAGCTTACGCGTCTGATAGGGCAGGCCCGGAGCGTAGCGAATGTCGATGACGCCCGAGCTCATCCCATACCAGTAGTTGACGGCACGAACCTGGCTGTCGTCACTGGTCTCATCCCAGGTGCCGTGCAGCAGACTTCGCACGATAAGCTCGTAGTATCGGCCCCAGTTCCATACCGGCATGGCAATGCCGACAACCTTGCCATCGACCAGACGGTGGAGTCCGTAGGCCGTGGGGTCTTCGAGTGACTTTGACATGTCGGCGCCGGTCATGACGCTCGCGCCTTCGCGGCACATGGCCTCGGCAAGGCCTCCAGCGGGCACATCGCCCCAGGTCAGGATAATTTGCGCACGGGGGTCGAGCAGCGAGGCGCCAATCGCAAAGGCGTTGATCTCGCTGAGCGCGCCCGAGGCGAAGACCGACGCGTGGTAACCGATGCGGTGGTTGTCCGCCATGCTGGCGGCAAGGGCGCCCAAGAGAAATTTGGCCTCGTACATCTTGCCAAAGTACGAACGGACGCTTTGGTGGGGAAGGCCGATGGAGCAGTTGAGGAATCGCACCTGAGGATACTCGACGGCAGCCCTGAGCGTGTATTCCATCAGGCGGTGCGAGGTCGAGAAGATGACGTTTGCTCCATGTTTGACAGCCGTTTCCACGGCGGCGTAGAACACGTCCGGATTGTGACAGTCCTCGAACGCCTCGGTGCGCACGATACCGCCAAAATGCTCATCGAGATACTGACGCCCTTGGTCGTGCAGGCTGTCCCAGCTCGACGTCGCACAGGGGAACTCATGGATAAAGGCGATGCGCAGAGGGTTGGCCGCCGAGTAGACGGTCTTGCCCATAAAGAAGTTGAGCACGCCGGAGGTGGACTTGGCGGGCGCCTCTTCCTCATCGACACTCGGTGCCTCGACAAGATCGACCTTCTCCTCATCACTTTTGCCGGCAATGACCAACTCGCGCCAAATCTTGCACAGGCGGTTTACGACGATATCCGTCGGCGTGTCCAGCAAGCGGTCTTGGTTGTACACGTTGAGGTAGACGAGCATAGCGTCGGCGGGCGTAATGTCCAGATGGTCGCCGCCGGCGCGCAGGTAGGCTCGTTTAAAGAGTAGGAAGGTATGGCGCAGGTAGTCGACCTTTTTCTGTGGCCACTTTTCGACAAGGTCCTGGCCGAGCATCTTGGCGAGCGTCTCATAGCTTCCCTCGCGCGAGAACTCAATCTCGTATAGGGGGCAGACGCGCCAAAACGCGCAGAACTCGCCGTACAGGCGACTTTCGACGGAATCCCATGTGCCGGGGTAGAGGCGGGTGACCTTGGCCGAAACCGTCGGGGCGTCCAGGAATTTGAGGACGCTGACGCGCTTGTTGCCCTCCTGGACGTAGAACCGATGCATGAACTCGGTGACGATGATGGGGTCGCGATAGCCCTCGGTCACCTGGATGTCATAGAGGTTGGACCACTTGCGGGCGAACTCGGTGCTAAATGGCAACAGGGGCATAAAGTTGCACGAAAAGGCTGACTGACGGCCCTTGGTAACCGTGCCGACGACCATTTCGAGCGGAATGTCCCTTAGGCCGACGCTCTCTCGCTGACCTAAGGGGAGCTGGGCAACGAGGCTATCGAGGTCCGTAAGGTACGGGTGCTCGCTTTGGCTGATGGCGTGACGGCGTCCCTGCTCGCCGCGCTTGCGTGCTTGACGATAGGCCTCTTCCATGGT
>UQWS01000044.1 GCA_900544875.1 uncultured Collinsella sp.
ATCGTCGAAGAGGGCAACGGCATGGCCATGGACATCCTCATGCGCCTGGGCGTGTCGTCTGCTTCCATTAAAAAGGCCATCGGAAAGCTCACTGCCAAGGATCAGGACAAGAAGCGTCCGCTCGCCGGCGCTGGCGCTGGTCGTCCTGGTGCGGGCCTGCCGTTCTTTAGCGGCTCGGATGCCTTTCAGCAAAAGGGGGGCGGCACCGACACGCTCAGGCAGTTCGCCACCAACCTCACGCAAAAGGCGCGCGACGGCGAGCTCGATCCCGTGATTGGCCGCGAAAAGGAAGTCCAGCGCATGATGGAGATCCTTTCGCGCCGCACCAAGAACAACCCGCTTATCCTGGGTGACCCCGGCGTGGGCAAGACGGCCATCGTCGAGGGCCTGGCACAGCAGATCGCTGCCGGCAATGTGCCCGAGAACCTTATGAACCAGAACATCTGGACGCTTGACCTGCCGGGTCTTGTCGCGGGCGCCAAGTATCGCGGTGAGTTTGAGGAGCGCCTCAAGAACGTGATCCAGGAGGCGACCGAAGCCGACGACGTCATCTTGTTTATCGACGAGATGCACACCATCATCGGTGCCGGTTCTGCCGAGGGATCCATCGATGCAAGCTCCATGCTCAAGCCCGTGCTCGCGCGTGGTGCCTTCCAGATTATCGGCGCCACCACGGCCGAGGAATTCCGCAAGTACCTCACCAAGGACCCAGCCTTCGAGCGTCGCTTCCAGACCATCGATGTCGAGGAGCCGAGCGTCGAGGACACGGTCAAGATCCTGACTGCGCTCAAGCCGCGCTACGAGGAGCACCACCACGTGCGTTACACGCAGGGTGCCATCGAGGCCGCTGCGAACCTCTCCAACCGCTACATTCAGGATCGCTTCCTGCCCGATAAGGCCATCGACCTCATTGACGAGGCCGGTGCCCGCGCTCGCATCGCCGCGAATCGCGCACCCGAGCCGGTGCGCGAGGCCGAGCATCGCATCGAGGAACTCAAGGCTGCCGCACAGGAGGCTACCGAGAGCGACGACATGAACAAGGCCGCCGAGATCACCGAGCAGCAGAAGGCCGCCGAGATTGAACTCGCCGAAGCCAAGGCCGCCTGGACCGCCGAGCTCGACGCCAGCCCGCTCACCATCGACGTGAGTCAGATTGCCGATATCGTGTCCGTGACCTCTGGCGTGCCGGTTTCCTCGCTCACCGAGAGCGAGAGCCGTCGCCTGCTGCAGACCGAAAGCGTGCTCAAGACCCGCATTATCGGCCAGGACGAGGCCGTCGAGGCCGTCGCCAAGGCCGTGCGCCGCAGCCGTTCGCCGCTCAAGGACCCGCGTCGCCCCGGCGGCAGCTTTATCTTCCTGGGTCCCACCGGCACAGGCAAGACCGAGCTCGCCAAGACGCTCGCCGAGTACCTCTTTGGCAGCAAGGACGCGCTCATCAGCTTCGACATGTCGGAGTTCGGCAGCGAGTTCGAGGTCTCCAAGCTTATCGGTAGCCCTCCGGGTTACGTGGGTCACGACGAGGGCGGTCAGCTTACCAAGGCCGTTCGTCGTCACCCGTATTCGGTCGTGCTGTTCGACGAGATCGAGAAGGCGCACCCCGACATCTTCAACATCTTGCTGCAGGTGCTGGAGGAGGGCCGCCTGACCGATAGCCAGGGCAAGACGGTCGACTTCCGCAACACCGTGATCATCATGACGTCCAACGTGGGCGCCCGCGAGATCGCGCAGGATGCGAGCGTTGGCTTTGGCACCACCGGCGAGCAGGGCCTCACCTCGAGTGAGATCCGCGGCCGCGCGATGGGCGAGCTCAAGCGCCTGTTCCGCCCCGAGCTGCTCAACCGTATCGACGACATCGTGGTGTTCCAGAAGCTCTCGGGCGAGAACCTGACCAAGATTGCGCACCTGCTGGTGGACGATCTGCGCCAGCGCCTGATCGCAAACGGCATGAACATCAAGCTTACCGATGCGGCCTACGACAAGATTGTGGCGGAGGGTACCGACCTCACCAACGGTGCGCGTCCGCTGCGCCGCGCCATTCAAAAGCTCATCGAGGACCCGCTGTCCGAGGAGCTTCTGGCCGGCGAGTGGGGCGAGGGCGATACCGTCCTGTGCGACGTGGCCGATGGCAAGTTTGTCTTTAGCCACGGCACGGGCGAGATTCCGGCACCGCGTCCGGCAGGTACGCTCGGTGGCGATACCACCCCGGCGGCACCGCACACTGGCAGCGCCGCGCCCGTGAGCGGCGGCGTGACCTCGGGCCCCGGCGGCATGATGCAAGCCGGTTCCGGCGCGCTGTAGGGCGTAACAAAACCTTGTGTCCACGAGGGCGTTCCAAAGGAGCGCCCTTTTTCTGTTGGAAAGCCCCCTTCGTTCAAAGTAGATCTCATTAAACATATCAATGGCGTATGCATAAACGTTGATCAAGCGTTGAGGTTGGTTGAAGGGTCCAACGTTCCTTCGGCGCGGCCCGTCTAACCTGCTTTACCTTAATAAAGTGGCGTCTCCCCACCGTTAGCCGATGATGCGAGGGCGCTCGGCGTTTTCGACTGGTTTATGCACGCAAAGTCTGGGAATATACAAGGCGCATGTCTTACTGTCTAACCAGTTGCGCCAAGGAGGCACCATGGACTACAAGATTACCGGCTACGAGCCCGCCCAGCTGTTCCATTTCTTTGAGGAGGTCAGCGCGATTCCCCGTGGGTCTGGTAACGAGAAGGGCATCAGCGATTTCCTGGTCGCGTTTGCCAAGGAGCGCGGCCTCGATGTGTACCAGGACGAGGTCTACAACGTCATCATTCGCAAGCCCGCATCTGCCGGTGCCGAGAATGCTCCGACCGTGATGCTGCAGGGCCACATCGATATGGTGTGCGACAAGTTGGGCTCCGTTGAGCACGACTTTACGACCGATGGTATCGACCTGGTCGTCAAGGACGGCGTCCTCACCGCTAACGGTACTACGCTGGGCGCTGACAACGGCATCGCCGTCGCGCTTATGCTTACTGTGCTCAACGACGATTCGATTGC
Source organism: uncultured Collinsella sp. (assembly GCA_900544875.1). GTDB lineage: Bacteria > Actinomycetota > Coriobacteriia > Coriobacteriales > Coriobacteriaceae > Collinsella. The sequence goes on from UQWS01000044.1 coordinate 3,025, forward strand.
CCATCCGGCCCTCGAGTGCGTATTCACCACCGACGAGGAGACTGGCCTGGTCGGCGCCGAGACGCTCGACAAGTCCCAGATTAGCGCCCGCACCATGATTAACCTTGACTCCGAGGAAGAGGGCGTTGCCACCGTCAGCTGCGCCGGCGGCGTCGTTGTTACCTACACCTGCCCCATCGTGCGCGAGCACAAGACCGGCAGCACCCTCGCGCTCGACATCTCCGGCCTACTGGGTGGTCATTCCGGCAACGATATCAACCTGGAGCGCGGCAACGGCAACCTCATCATGGCCCGCATCATCGACCGCCTGATGGTCGCCGGCGAGCCCGCCATCGTCAGCTTTAACGGCGGCACCAAGGACAACGCCATCAACCGTGAGTGCAAGGCCGAGCTGGTCTACGCCGACCACGCTGCCGCCGAGGCCGCGGCCCAGATCGCAAAGGACATCATCGCCGACGTCACTGCCGAGCTCGAGGTCTTCGACCCCGGCTTTACCTGCACCGTCGAGATTGCCGACGACGCCGAGGTCGAGGCCATGGATCAGAAGTCCGCGCTTGCCCTCATCCGCGCCCTGCGTCTTGCCCCTAATGGCGTGATTCGCCGCAACGTCGCCACCGACGGCTCCGTCGAGGTTTCCTCCAACATCGGCGTGGTCGCCACTTCCGACGACCAGGTCAAGATCATGCTGTCCCCGCGCTCCTCGATCACCTCGCTGCAGAACGAGTTCAAGGACCGCCTGCAGACGCTGGCCGATGTCTTGGGCTTCGACGCCAAGTTTGAGTTCGAGTATCCCGGCTGGAGCTATGCCGAGCATTCGCCGGTCCGCGACGTTTTTGTCGAGAGCTATCGCGAGCTCTTTGGCTCCGAGCTGCGCATCGAGTCCATTCACGCTGGCCTTGAGTGCGGCCTGTTTGCTGAGGCCCTGCACGGCCTGGACGCCATCGCCGTGGGCCCGACGCTCTCCGATGTCCACACCCCGGACGAGAGCATGGAGCTCGCTTCTGCCGAGCGCTTCTACGAGCTGCTCATCGACGTCCTCAAGCGCCTCGCTGCGTAAAGGTCGCGCTAGCAGCGGTCCGAGCCACGTGCTAGCGGATTGCAAATGACATTACGAGAGGGGGCACCCGAGCTTTTGCGACGGGTGCCCCCTCTCTTCTTTTAAGAAATGGGAAATTGATTGGCGTCTAGCCCATATCCGCCCTGATGAGGTCGAGGGTGCGCTGGCAGTTTTCGCGGACGGGGCCGAGCATATGCTCGCGCAGGTCCGCCATGCCGGGCAGGTCGGCGTATTCGTCCATGACCTCTTCCATGCAAATGGGTACCTCGTAGGCGAGGTCCATCATGGTCGCAAAGCAAAACTTCTCGGATAGCCCGGCATCGGTGAGCGCCGTCTCCAGCGCGGGGTCGCCCATACCGTGGTATCGGCGGATAGCACCTGGACCGATGCGCCCCACACGATTTTCGCCGCCAACGCTCATAGCAAGGCGTGCCCGACGTCGCATGC
>UQWS01000045.1 GCA_900544875.1 uncultured Collinsella sp.
GAGTCCGCAGATGAAGGGATAAGCACATGTTTTAGGTTAAGCAGGTGGCGCAGGGTCTTGGACGCGACCTTGGCGGCAACGGCGGTTCCGATAGCCAAGATACCTGCCCAGATGATGTTGTGGACCCATCGTTGTGCAAAGAAATGAAGAATTGGCTCAAACAATTCCATGTAGGGAAACCTCCTAATGATCGTCCAACCATGATACCCACCAAAAAGCCCGTCCGATCACATTGGACGGGCTTCTGCGCTCGATATAAGGGTTAACGAAAACCACCACAAAGGTGCCTGTCCCCTTTGTGGTGGTTTTCTAGGTCGTTAGCTCAGCAGCATGCGGTCGTTGGCGAGCTCGCCGCCCGAGACCTCCTCGAACTTCTGTAGCAGGTCGGCTACGGTGAGCGACTTCTTCTCGTCGCCGGCCACGTCGTAGATCACATGGCCCTCGTGCATCATGATCAGACGGTTGCCCAGACGGATGGCGTCGTTCATGTTGTGCGTGACCATGAGCGTGGTCAGGCGGTTCTCGTCGACGATCTCCTCGGTCAGGCTGAGCACCTTAGAGGCCGTCTTGGGGTCGAGGGCCGCCGTGTGCTCATCGAGCAGCAGCAGGCGCGGCTTGGTGAGCGTGGCCATCAGCAGGGTGAGTGCCTGGCGCTGGCCGCCCGAGAGCAGGCCGACCTTGGCGTTGAGACGCGTGTCCAGACCGAGGTCCAGGCGCTTGAGCAGTTCAACGTACTCGTCCTTCTCGGCCTTGGTGACGCCCCACGAAAGACCGCGACGCTGGCCGCGGCGCTTGGCGAGGGCCAGGTTTTCGGCAATTTGCATGTCGGCTGCGGTGCCGCGCATGGGGTCCTGGAACACACGGCCCAGGTACTTGGCGCGCTGTGACTCGCTCAGACGCGAGATATCGGTGCCATCGAGCTCGATAACGCCCGAATCGAGCGGATACACGCCGGCGATCATGTTGAGCAGCGTGGACTTGCCGGCGCCGTTGCCGCCAATCACGGTTACAAAGTCGCCATCGTTGAGGGTGAGGTCGACGCCGGTGAGCGCGCGCTTCTCGGTGACGGTGCCCTTGTTAAAGGTCTTCTTGACGTGCGAGAGCTTAAGCATCTGCCTCATCTCCCTTCGTGTAGGAGCTGCGGAGCTTATAGCGCTCCCAAATCACGGGCACGCACAGGGCCACGGCGACGATCGCGGCAGAGAGCAGCTTCATGTCGTTGGCGTCCATGCCCAGCTGCAGCACGATGGCGCGGATGAGGAAGTAGACCACGGAGCCAAAGACGGCAGAGGCAAGACGGACGCTAAACTGCGTCAGACCGCCGGGCAGCAGGCGACCGAGCACTTCGCCGATGACGATGGCGGCAAGACCGATAACGATGGCGCCGGTGCCCATGCCAATGTCGGCATACTTCTGGCTCTGGCAGATGAGCGCACCCGAAAGGCCAATGAGGGCGTTGGAGAGCACGAGGGCGATCATTTTGGTGGTGTTGGTGTTAACGCCCAGGGCGCGGATCATGTACTCGTTGTTGCCGGTGGCACGCAGCGCCGAGCCGATCTCGGTGCCAAAGAACCAGTACAGGATGGCGACGATGGCCACGGCCAGCACAATGCCTAGGATAATGGCAACAGTGGACTGCGGCAGGCCCGTCATGTTGCTGACGGATGAGAAGATAGTGCCCTTGGCAAGGATGGGCGTGTTGGACTTGCCCATGATGCGCAGGTTGATGGACCACAGACTGATCTGCGTAAGGATTCCGGCGAGGATTGCGGGAATCTCAAAGACGGTGGTCAAGATGCCCGTGACGGCGCCCGCGATGGCGCCGGCGCACATGCCGGCCAGCACGGCGAGCAAGGGGTCGACGTTATTGTTGACGATGAGTACGGCGCAGACACAGCCGCCGAGGGCAAAGCTGCCGTCGCAGGTCATATCGGGGATGTCGAGCAGGCGGAACGTGATAAACACGCCAAGCACCATGATGCCCCAGAGGACGCCCTGCGAAACGGCGCCCTGCAATGCAATGAGCATGCTTCATACCTCCTAGGATAGGGTGGACACGTGATTTTCCATAATAGCGGTACCAATGCATAAAAGAGCTGCGGACGGATGTTTTGTCTCATCCGAAACAAGCAGGGCGAACGCCGGTCTTTAGCGTTCGCCCCAAGGACTCAGATATTGAATAACGCGGCTGTGGCGCGCGTGCGGGCCCTAGACGCGTTACCGCGCATGGCGCTACTCGTCCAGAGCGGAAAGGTCGATGCCTAGGGCCTCGGCCATCTCGTCGTTCTTGACGACGACCAGGTCCTTGCTCGAGAGGTGCTTGATCGGCATATCCTCGGGCTTGGCCTCGCCCTTCAGGATCTTAACGGCCATCTCGCCCGCGGCGTAGCCCAGGTCCTTATAGTTGATGGAGAGGGTGAACAGGCCGCCGGCCTTGCACATGCCCTCCTCGCCGGTCACGAAGGGGAGCTTATTCTCCTTGCAGATCTGGCCGACCTGCGAAGCGCCCGCGGCGATGGTGTTGTCAGTGGGGGAGTACAGCGCGTCGACCTTGCCCACGGCAGACTCGACGACGGACTGAATCTCGTTGGAGCTCGAGACGGTGAAGTCAGTGTACTCGAGCCCCAGCTTGTCGAGCTCCTTCTTGGCGGCCTTGATCTGGACGTCGGAGTTGGACTCGGCGGTGCAGTAGAGCAGGCCGACCTTTTTAACGTCGGGCAGGACCTTCTGCATCATCTCGAGCTGCTCGGCGACCGGGGTGAGGTCGGAAGCGCCCGTGACGTTGGTGCCGGGCTTGTCGTTGTCCTGGACCAGGCCGGAGGCGGCGTAGTCGGTGATGGCACAGCCCACGATGGGGATATCGGCCGTGGCGCCGGCGGCAGCCTGCGCGGCGGGCGTGGCGATGGCATAAATCAGGCTGACGTTGTCGCCCACAAACTTGTCGGCAATGGACTTACACGTGGACTGGTCGTTCTGGGCGTTCTTCTGGTCGATCTTGACCTTAAGGCCGCTCTCCTTGATGGCCTTGACAAAGCCATCGTTGGCGGCGTCGAGTGCGGAGTGCTCGGTGAGCTGCAGAACGCCGATGGTGTAGTCGGAACCGGCGGCAGCAGAGCCGGAACCAGAGTTGCCGCCGCATCCGGCGAGCGGGGCGAGCGCGAGCAGGCCAGCGGAGACCAGAAGGCTCCTGCGGCTGATGGTGATGTCCTTCATATCATTACCCCCAGTATAAAAATGGCTGGAAACACTGCACTGGGACAAAGTGCAAGTGGGACTATAGTAGCGCTGATGTCCATTTTTACAACAGCCTGGCGGGTTTTTTAATACAGAATCGGATGGGCGGTACGGGTAGTCGAATGGGCGGCGGAGGGTCTTATGCGGCGGAGGAGGCATCGTCCTCGTCCAGGGCGGCGAAGAGCTTCTTGCCGTCGAGGAGACGTGTGGTGACGTTTCTCATTCGGCCGATCTCTACGGTACGCAACGTGTCGTCGGCGCCTCGCGCGTCATAGACCGTTCCCAGCAAATACGAGATGCCGTCTCGTTGCTTGATGGCAAAGGGCCGGAGTGTCATCCGTGCCACTTCGACCTCTCCGCGTGCCGTGACACTCGAAATATCAAAACTCACCGTGGTTCCGTGGTCGATGGCCTGCTCGATGAGCTCGCAGGCATCGATGCGCTTGACGGGCGTGCGTGTGGCCTTGGTGGATTTGTCGCCTGCGCTTGGAGCGGGTTCGGGTGTATCGAGGTAGCCGCGAACGTCGGCGCTCGCCATGGCAACTAAGTGCTGCGCCATGCTCTTGCGGATAGCGATAGGCGTGGAGCGGTTGCGCATGACCATACCGTGGAGCCGGATGATCTCTTCATCGGTGAGCGGGCGGGTAAGAAGTTTGTAGCCCACGCCGCGTTTGTATTCAATTTCGTATCCGGCATGGCGAAGCGCGGAGATGGCGGTGTAGATGCTGCGCCGCGCCGCCGAGATGGGCATGCGGGCGGGGTCGTCGGGATGGGCGAGGCGCCGGATCAGCTCATCGGAAAGCATGGCCTTGTCTTCGCCGGTGTTTTCGCTCAAGAGCTGCAGGATACGAACGGCGCGATAGGCTGCCATCGAGGCGGCGCCCCTCGTCGTGGTGTCGTAGGTTTCAACAGCGGCTTCGGTCATGGTGCCCACGTCCTTTCCGTTTTGGGTGGCGACGGTATGGAGCCTAGGACGCGGGGCTTTCCCAGGGGCGCAGGGCGCTCTGGGCGGTCGGTAGTCGTCGGCAAACGGCGGGTCGAGTTTTCAACAGCCCTGCTCAACTGACCAAAAACTTGCCAAAAGCTTGACGAATGCTGTTGAAAAAAGCGTCTCTCGACCGATGTCGAGAGACGCTTGTGCGATGAGCGTTGGCGTGTGGCGACGCGAGCTAGCGTTCGACGATTAGAAGTCGGCGTTGCCCACGGTGCGCGGGTGCGGCAGGACGTCGCGGATGTTGCCCACGCCGGTGAGGTACA
>UQWS01000046.1 GCA_900544875.1 uncultured Collinsella sp.
TCGCTCGAGCGTTTGGCAACGTAGAGGTCGCGCACGGGAAAGTACAGGCTCACGAGCACCAGGGCGACGACAATACCGATAAACAGCCCACGCTGGGGCCCATGGGTAAAGTCGTAAATCGCCTTGACCACCGCGTTGTCGTTGGCGTAGTGCATAAAGTCCGAACCCGAAAGACGGCTCGACGGCCTGCTCGACCTATCGTGCGCCTGAGCCGAGGAGCGCGATTCGTACGTCGCGCACGACGGACGGTCCGGGCGATGCGTCGACATATTCGTTTGAGCATGGGAGTGCGAAGTGCCTGCCGTGCGATGCGTGGGACGGGCGGCACCCGTGTAATCGGGCCCGCCGAGCGGCGCCGAATGCGCACGGCGAGGTGACGGCTCACGCGAACCGGCGGAATAGTACCTGTTGTCGTAAATCTGATCCATGTGCGCCTTGTGCGGTTGAGGTTTGTTTGCGCTAAGTCCTTTAGTTATAGCACGAGCGCCCGCACCGCCTTCGGCAGCCTTTGCTCGACATAAAAAAGGCGCTGAGCCGTATGGCCCAGCGCTCATAGTGCTTTGCGGCATCCAGCCAAGGCGAGGAGGAACCGAGTCAGCCTCCCCCTCGCCAAATTCGCCCGTTTAGCGAATGTTGTAGAACGCGGCCTTGCCGGCGTAGCGCGCGCTGCCTTCGAGCTCGTCCTCGATGCGGATGAGCTGGTTGTACTTGGCAATACGGTCGCTGCGGCACGGGGCACCCGACTTAATCTGGCCGGCGTTGACGCCCACGACCAGGTCGGCGATCGTGGAGTCCTCGGTCTCGCCGGAGCGGTGGCTCACGATGCAAGCGTAGCCGGCCTCCTTGGCGGTTTCGATGGCCTCGAGCGACTCGGTGAGCGTGCCGATCTGGTTGACCTTGACCAGGATCGCGTTGGCGGCACCCAGCTCAATGCCCTTCTTGAGACGCTCGGTGTTGGTGACGAACAGGTCGTCGCCCACCAGCTGCACCTTGTTGCCAATGCAACGGGTAAGCTCGACCCAGCCGCCCCAGTCTTCCTCGGCCATGCCGTCCTCGATGGAGATGATGGGATAGGTGTCGACGAGCTTCTCCCAGTAATCGACCATCTGGGCGCTCGTATACTCCACGCCCTCGCCCTTGAGCTCGTACATGCCGGTCTCGGCGTTGTAGAACTCGGTCGAGGCCGGGTCCATGGCGTACATGAAGTCGACGCCGGGCTTAAAGCCGGCCTTCTCCACGGCCTTGGTGATGTACTCGAACGGCTCGGCGTTGGTCTTGAGGTTGGGCGCAAAGCCGCCCTCGTCGCCCACACCGCCGCCCAGGCCGGCCTCGTGCAGCACGCCCTTGAGGGTGTGGTAGACCTCGGCGCACCAACGCAGGCCCTCGGCAAAGCTCGGGGCGCCCACCGGCATGATCATGAACTCCTGGAAGTCGACGTTATTGTCGGCATGCACGCCGCCGTTGAGGATGTTCATCATGGGCGTGGGCAGCAGGTGGGCGTTGACGCCGCCCAGGTACTGATACAGCGACAGGCCTGCCGACTCGGCAGCGGCGCGGGCGACGGCCAGCGACACGCCCAGAATGGCGTTGGCGCCGAGCTTGGTCTTGTTGGGGGTACCGTCCGCGGCGATTAGCGCGGCATCGACGGCGCGCTGATCGAAGGCATCGAGGCCCACGACGGCATCGGCGCACTCGTTGTTGACGTGCTCGACGGCCTGCGAGACACCCTTGCCCAGGTAGCGACCCTTGTCGCCGTCGCGCAGCTCGCATGCCTCAAAGGCGCCGGTCGAAGCGCCCGAAGGCACCATCGCGCGGCCGAAGCTGCCGTCCTCGAGCACGACCTCGACCTCGACGGTGGGGTTGCCGCGGCTGTCGAGCACCTCGCGACCGTAGACGTCCAAAATATCGCTCATGTTGTCTCCCTCTCACTTGGAAACGGGTTGAATGCTTGGCGACCGGCTGACCGTGCACCGTCGGTGCGCCTCCGTAAGTTAGCCATGTCGCACTTTTTGCATTATGCCCTAAGTTAGCCGAGGGATACACTTGTTTTTCGAAAAATTTAGCGGGAACGATGAGGCGTGTCAGCTCGTCGTTCCCGCAGTTTTACTCCTCCGCCTTTGCGGCATCCCACAGGTCGTTGAGGCCATGGGTCGAAAGCTCAGCCAGATCCACATGGGCGTTGGCCGCCATCTGCTCCATCGCGGCCCAGCGGCGGCGGAACTTGGCCGTGCTCGCGCGCAGGGCGCTCTCGGCGTCGATGCCCTCCTTGCGTGCAACGTTGACCAGGGCAAAGAGCAGGTCGCCAAACTCCATCTCGCGCTCGGACGAGCCGGGAGCCTCGGCCTCAAACTCGGCACGCTCCTCGGCAACCTCGTCCCACACATCCTGGACCGTCTCCCACTCAAAGCCCACGGCAGCCGCCTTGCGCGACACCTTCTGGGCCTGCATCAGCGCCGGCAGGTGCGTGGGCACGCCGTCGAGCAGGCCCTCGGGCGCAGCCTCGCCCGCTGCCACGGCCTTGTCCTTGGCAGCCTTCTCGGCAAGCTTAACCTCGTCCCAGATCTTGAGCACCTCGTCGGAGTTATCGGCATCCGCATCGCCAAACACATGTGGGTGGCGGCGGATGAGCTTGGCGTCGATATCGCGTGCCACATCGGCCAGCGTAAACTCACCGGCGTCCGCCGCAATCTGCGCATGCAGCACTACCTGCATGAGCACGTCGCCGAGTTCCTCGCGCAGATGCGCCGCGTCGTCCGCCTCGATGCAATCGAGCGCCTCGTAGGCTTCCTCGATCATGTTCTTGCCGATGCTCTGATGCGTCTGCTCGCGGTCCCACGGGCAGCCATCGGGCTGACGCAGACGCCAGATGGTCTGCACCAGATGCTGCAGCTCGGCCGACGCGTCGACCAGCGTGGACAGATCGCGCGAGCCCTCGGCATTTTGCTGAACCATGTGCTGCGCCATGGTTATTCCTCCTCCAGGATCACGTGACGGAACGCGCCGCCCTCGTAGATGCCGTAGCTGTGCGTACCGTCCTTGGGAATGCTCACGCTGCCGGGGTTGAAGAGCCACAGGCCCGGGTGCGCCTCGCTTGCCTCGTTGACCTTGATGTGCGTGTGGCCGTAGACGAGCGCGGACCCCTCGGGCAGCGCGGGCGCGTGGTCGACGCTGTTGTGCATGCCGGCGCCAAAGACGTGGCCATGTGTCAGGAACAGCTCGTGACCGGTCTCGTCGAACAGCGTGACGTAGTCGGCCATGACGGGGAAGTCGAGCACCATCTGGTCGACCTCGGCGTCACAGTTGCCGCGCACCGCGATGATGCGGTCGGCCAGGGCGTTGAGCAGCGGAATCACACGCTTGGGGGCGTAGTCGCGCGGCAGGTCGTTGCGCGGGCCGTGGTAGAGCAGGTCGCCCAGCAGCACGATGCGGTCGGGCTGCTCGGACTCGATGGCGGTGACCAGGCGCTCGGTCCAGTATGCCGAGCCGTGGATGTCGGAGGCGACGAGGTATTTCATGGGGAGATCCTTTCGAATGGGGTTGATGGGGCGGGTGTGGCGCGTCGCCGACCGTGTCACTCAAATTGCAGAGCCGCGGCTTGTGCTGTCTGCATCACGCGCTGGAGCGGCACATTATGCTCGCGAGCGAGACGGGCGCAGTCCTCGTACTCGGGCGCTGCACGCTCGCTGCCATCGGGCAGGGTCGCCACCTTAACGGATACCTCGCCCCATGGCGTCGTTACGCGCTCAAAGCGGCGTGGCAGGCAAACGCGTTCCATCACCTGGCGACGAATGGCGTTGGTCGTGGTCTCCAAAAAGATAATCGTCTGCAAGCGCTCGATATCATCGTGCGAGCAGATTACTTGCAGCTGCCAGCCGGGGCGGCCCTTTTTGCAGTAAAGCGGCAACCAATGCACCTCGCGGGCGCCGGCCTTGCGCAGGCAATCGGCAGCGTAGGCAAGCACCTCGGGCGACGCATCATCGATGTCGCACTCCAGCTTGACGATAGTTTCGGGCGCATCGGTCTCGCGAGACAGCGGGGATGTGCTATCGCATTGCATACGGTCCGGCTCCTTTCCGCGCGGGCTCGTTTTGTTCATCCAAACGCTAGCACATCGGACGTGGCACAAGCGTGACTTTCGTCCGTCGCCGCCCTTGCCCCCATCCAAACGTGTACGTCAGCCTCCAAACATGTCATTATTTGTCGGTTTTGGAGGCTGACGTACACGTTTTGAGAGCAAGCGAGGCCGCACCACGCGCCGCGCAACCTTTCCAATCGATTTCGATCCCCGGCGTGCCGGCGTGTTGAGAGCTGCGCCATTACAATGAAGCGGATTCGCTTGACGCAAAGGAGCCGCTATGCCCATGTGCCCGCTGGTCGATTGCCATACCCACACCTCGTTTTCGGACGGGCATGCCTCGTTTGAGGACAACGTCCGTGCCGCTGCTGCGGC
>UQWS01000047.1 GCA_900544875.1 uncultured Collinsella sp.
GAGACGGGGCCGAGGTCAGAACCGGGCGAAACGGAGAATAAGCCCGCGATCTGAACGGATCTGATTATATGACAAAGAAGCAGCGCCGCCGCGTCTGGGGCTCCGTGACCGAGATGAGGCGCGGCAAGAAGTACGTCCTGCGCTGGATGCAGAACACACCGCAGGGCCGCAAGCGCAAGACCAAGACCGTGTACGGCACCTACCGCGAGGCGTGCGCGGAACTCGACCGCATCCACGTCGAGCACGCCGACGACGCCCCCGTGCCCACCATAGCCAAGGCCTACGAGACGTGGCTCGTCCCCAAGATGGCCGCACAGGTCGAGGCGGCAACCCTCGCCCCCAACACCCGCGACCTCGTGCTGCGGTCGTGGAAGAACTACGTCGGACCCCGCTGGGGCGCAATGCCCGTCGACCAGCTCCGCGCCGTCGAGCTTCAGGACTGGCTGCTGACACTGCCCGCCGCCACCGCCGACACCGCCCTGCTCACCCTGCGCAAGGTCTACGCCTGCGTCTCGACCTTCATCCGCCTGCCGCTCGACCCGTTCGCCGCCAGCGTCAGGTACACCATGCCCACCCGCAAGACCCGCGAGCGCTCAAAGCGCGTCTACACCCTCGACGAGGCCCTGGGCGTCCTCGACACGCTGCGCGGCAACCCCCTGGAGCCCGCGTTCATCCTCGCGTGCTTCGGCTCCTGCCGCTCGGGCGAGTCACTGGGCGTGCGCACCGAGGAGGTATTGCGCTGGCAGCGTAGCGGCACCGTCCTCGCCTCCGCCGACATCTGCCGCCAGATGCAGCAGTCCGGCACCGAGCCGGTGGGCGCCCTCAAGACCGCCAAGTCCGCGCGCACCGTCGTGATCCTGCCGCAGGCCGCCGACCGCCTCGTCGAGATAGCGGCCGCCCGCGCCGCCGAGGGCCGCGAGTGGCTGAGCGACCGAGGCGACGGCCTGCCCATGAACCGGAGCATTTGCAACGACCGCTGGCGGAAACTCTGCGCCGCCCGCGGCATCGAGCACATCCCGTGGTCGAACCTGCGCAACTCGTGGCGTACGATAGCGGAGGTCGAGCTTCGCCTGCCGTGGGACCTCATAGAGATGCTCATGGGCCACGCCCTCCCCGGCGTGTCGGGCAGGCACTACATCCGCCCCACCGCCGAACAGGTCGTCCGCGCCGCCTTCGACGCGCTTGGGATAAGTTAGGATATTACCCCGCAAAGCCGCAGGTAGATGGCACGCAGTTAGTTGTGGCAGTATTAAGATTCGCAGCCCAAACCACCGCAAAGGGGACAGGCACCTTTGCGGTGGTTTGGGGTCGCGCTACTCACCGAGCATCTCTTGGAGCTTGGCCGCCACGGCGTGACCCAGGCTCTCGTGGCTTTCGGGCATCATATGCAGATAGTCGATATCGCCCGGCTCGGCAAAGTCGGCGGCATTCAAAAAGTCGCAGCCAAACTGCTCAGCCACATGTGCGTAGTACTCACCAAAATGCTCCGAGGCCTCGACGGAACGCTCGTCAAAATCGGTCATATATACATCGGCGATTTGCGGCTTGATCTTGATAGGTGCCATCAGCAGAATACGCGGGCAGGGTGCGGCATTGGTCCAGGGAAATGCACGCACCGCACGAATCAGCGCCATGGCGCCACGGGCGATATCGGAAGCTGTCACGTTAAAGACCGTCTTACAGTCGTTGGTGCCCAGCATGATCACAATGGCGTCCAGCGGCTTATGGGCCTCGAGCAGCATCGGAAGTGCGCGGATGCCGTTAAGATTGGTGTCCAGATGGCACATGTCGTCGCGTACCGTCGTGCGGCCGTTGAGGCCTTCTTCAATTACATGCCAGCCCTCGCCTAAGTCACGTTGGGCCACGCCGCACCAGCGCACATCCTGCGCATAGCGCACCGCGGTGCCGTCGCGCATACCCACCGGATCATAGCCATAGGTGTTGCTGTCACCAAAGCACAGAACGTTTTTCATCTTGAACTCCCCATTCGGTAAAAAGCCGACGGGGGCGATCCCTCCCGTCGGCTTGGCATATCACATCGCGCGCACCGCTTACAAGTACTTGCGCCAGTCGTCCTCGTCCTCATCGTCCTCGGCTGCTGCCTGGGCCTGCTCGGCGGCACGAGCGGCTGCGGCGCGGGCGGCAACCTGGGCATAGGACCCCTCGTTGCGCTCGGGGAAGTTTGCCAGCACGTGCTCGAACTTGGCAAAGTCCTCGTCCCAGCGCGTAGAGGGCACGGCAAAGAAGACCTGCTTGACCTTAAAGTCGCCCGACGCGAGCTCCTTGCGGAAGAGCTCGGCCACGGCCTCGGCGTCAAAGCCGTTGTTGTCGCAGCCCCAAGCACCCAGTACGAGTTTCTCGCGACCCAGCTCATCGCAGATAGCAAGCACAAAGCGAATACGGTCGCGCAGGGCGTCAAGCAAGGCATCGTCGCTCACGCGGTACTCCTGGCGAGCGCGCTTGGCGTTGGGTGCAGCGGCGACGATTACGTCGGCATAGGCGTGCACGTGGTTGCGGTCGAAGCGCACCGCGGGCACCACCAGCGCACGGTTGCGGTACAGCTCACAGTTGATGTTGCGGCGACGGTTCTCGCCGTACCACTTACGCTGCTTATCGAGGACGTTGTACAGATATGAATCGGCACAGAGCGTGGCCTCCTGACCCAGATAGCCCTGGATGTAGCCACCGCCCGGGTTGGTGAACGAGGCAAAGGCGAGCACGGCCATGTCGCAGAACTGCGCGTAGCCTCGGCCGTTATCCAGAATGGCCTGCGTGGCAGAGGCGTCGAGCACGGTGACCTCGGGCAGGACCGGAGCGGGCTCCTCGGCGGCAGGCGCGGGCTCGGCTTCGGTGACCTCCTCGACGGGCTCGGGCGCCACCTCGGCATCGACCGCAGCCTCAACCTCAGCAGCCTCGACCTCGGCGGCCTCAGACTCCTCGGCAGCATGTTCCTCAGCAGCCGCTGCCTTCTGGGCCTTGGCCTTCATCGCCGCGACAAAACCGGCAGGCATACCATCGAACTCGCACACGCCGGCAAGCGAACGCTCGATGTCCTTGGCGCAGGCCTCGGACACAGCCGCCACATGGCGCTCGGCGGCCTTGGCACGCGCCTCGCGTTTGGGATTGGGCTGACCCGCTCGGTTGGACCTGCGGTTACGGTTCCTGTTGTCGACGTCTGCCATACATGGCCACCTTTCCTGTCGCTGCCGCTATCGGCTTTTCCCATCCATGATACCCCGCCGCGCACAAAAAAGACGGCCCCGAAGGGCCGCCTGTCGCATCGTTTTATCGTGTCCGGCAGGAAGCGTCGCAATGCCGCGCTTTAATCGCGACGGCCGAGGATGTTCAGAATGCGCAGGAACACGTTGATGATGTCCACAAACAGGTTGGATGCCATAAGCACGGCGTTGGGCAGCGTGGGCGGCACCGTCGTTGCCACATAGGTGTCGTAGCCAATAAAGCCGGCGAACACCACAATCACGATCAGGTCGGTGATGGTCTGCGAGACGCCCATGAACATCAGCACGATCTCAACCAGAATAGTGGCGAGCAGAATGCCAAAACCGATGCCATATACGCGCTGGAAAAACTTGGGGAACGTCACGCCCAAGGCGCCAAAAACAAAGGTGATGGCGGCCGTGGCGATAAAGGCAGTGTTGATGGTGGGCAGGTCGTAGTTGGCAAGGCCAAACGACGCGGTCAGGCCAAAGGTACTCGCAAAGATTACGTAGCCCACAAGGGACAGGCCCACGGACTGCTTGCTGGCGGCGGCCGACATCATGACCATGCCGACGATGGTCAAAATAAACGAGCCAAAGACCAGCGGCAAGGCGGCGCCGCTCATCATCATGCGCGCAAACGACATGGTGCTCGTAAAGTAGGCGCCGGCGCCCATGGCACAAAAGCCCAAGAAGATCAGGGCAGACATGGCGAGATTGTACGCGCGCGGCGACATCTCCTTGGCGCGGCTTGCGCCGCTCTCGACGGGGCCGTTCTGATAGCCCTGGATATCGTTCATAGGTTCGTCCTTTCAAAAAGCGCCACAAATAACGGCGCAGTAGCTGACAAGATTCCTGTCATTGTACCCGAACGCCGTGCGTCCTTACCTACGGCGCTCGCCCTCAAGCGTACGATCAAACGCCCCTTGATTATCGACTTTATCCGAACACCTCCCACACTCATCCGTACATGTACGGATGAGTGTGGGAACCCGATACCC
>UQWS01000048.1 GCA_900544875.1 uncultured Collinsella sp.
GCCACAACCAAGCATCGTAAGGGCGCGCAGGACGCCAAGCGTTCCGCCCTCTTCTCCAAGCTCAGCCGCAACATCACTGTTGCTGCCCGTCTCGGCGGTGACCCGCTGCCCGAGAACAACGCCAGCCTCGCCGCTGCCGTTGCCAAGGCCAAGGCTCAGTCCATGCCTAAGGACAAGATCAAGTCCGCTATCGACAAGGCTTTTGGTTCGGGTGCTGACGCCGCCGTCTACGAGAACATCGTGTACGAGGGCTACGGTCCCGCCGGTGTCGCCGTCTACGTCGACTGCCTGACCGACAACCGCAACCGTACCGCCGCTGATGTCCGTTCCGCCTTCTCCCACGCTGGTGGCAACCTGGGCACCTCCGGCTCCGTCGCCTTCCAGTTTGAGCGCAAGGGCCAGATCGTCGTCGCCAAGGAGATCCTGGATGAGAACGCCAAGAAGGAGACCATGATCGCCAACGGTGCTGCCGGTGACGAGGATGAGTTCATGATGGCTATCGCCGAGGCCGGTGGCGAGGACTACGAGGATGCCGGCGAGGAGTGGATCGTCTGGACTGCTGCCAACGAGGTCATGGCTGTCTCCAAGGCGCTCGAGGAGCAGGGTGTCCAGGTCAAGGGCTCCGAGACCACCATGGTCCCGACCACCCCGACCGAGGTTTCCGGCGCCGACGCCAAGAAGGTCCAGCGCCTCATCGACCGTCTTGAGGAGCTCGACGACGTCCAGGACGTCTACAGCACCATGGACATGACCGACGAGGTCATCGCTGCCCTCGAGGAGGAGTAGCGCCAGCACGGATTGAGCCGTGCATATCTGGGCATAATGAAGCGAGCATGCAAGCCTCGTGGAATAGATGAGCCGGATCCGCGTGCGTAGAGCACCGGACCCGGCTCTTTTATAATGATGCGAACCGTTCTGCATTTCGAGAGCCGAGATTTGAAGGGAGCGCCGCGTGCGCGTACTCAAACGAGCCCTAGCGATCGTGTATCTTGCCGCCACCATCGTGGCACTGGGTACGCTTGTCTGCCAGTTTTGGGGGCCGTATACGTATCGCTTTATGCTGCTGATGCGCGACCCCATGCCGCGCATCGTCGTGACGGCGTGCGCCGGCGTCGTGGCGATCGGCGTACTGCTGAGCTTTTTCCGCCTGATGTTCGCCCGTCGCGAACCGTCCTGCGTGCATCCGGCGGGGGAGCGCAATATCGAGGTTACCCTTGCGGCGCTTTCTTCGTGCGCCAGGGTTGCTGCCGAGCGCGACGACCGCGTGATGGTCGAGCATGTCGAGGCTCGCGTCCAAGGCCCCGACGATTCGCACGTCCGTTTTAAGGTCGAGGCTATCGCGCTTGACGATAAGGACGTGGCATCTCTGGCTACCGCGATGCAGCAGCGCATCGAAGAAGCCTGCGATACCATGCTCGGCGCGCCGGGTACGACCGCGCGCGTCCGTTTTTTGCCGTCCAAGACTACCGTCCAGACCGTGGAGGTTTCCGGTGAGTGATACCAATCAAGATAAGACCGCTCGTACGCCGCGCCTGACGATTGACCAGAGCGCCACGTCGGCGAGCGAACCTGTTGATTCCAAAGCAGAGGCAACCGAGTTACAAGACGCGGCAGCCGCGGATTTTGACGAGGCTATGGGTCTCATCAAGGGTACGGGCGCTGCCGTCTGGAGCTATGCTGTGCGTCATCCCAACACCACGCTCGGCGCCGTCGCCGGCTTTATCCTCGCCGTGTTGGTGCTC
Source organism: uncultured Collinsella sp. (assembly GCA_900544875.1). GTDB lineage: Bacteria > Actinomycetota > Coriobacteriia > Coriobacteriales > Coriobacteriaceae > Collinsella. Next base: position 1,743 of record UQWS01000048.1, read on the forward strand.
ACGTTGGGCCTGTGGGACACGCTCGTCATTGCATTCTTCGTGCTGATCGGCGCTGTGATCGGCCAAATTCGCGACGGCGAGAACGGGATCGTCAACTTCTTCGGCCGTCTGTTTAGCGGCCGCTAATATGTATTCGACTGTCGCATCCGCGGCGGGCATAAGGAGGAACCATGGCTTTTAATACGAAGGTCGATGTAGCCGATACCGATCTCGAGGAGAACGAGGCGGTCGTCGCCGAAGCTGAGGATGTGACGCTCGAGGATGAGGCTCTCGTCGAGGCCGAGTCCGATACGGATGAGGACGACGAGGAAGCGGATGAGTCCGAGGACTCGCTGACCTATTCCAACGGCGTGATCGAGAAGATCGTTGCCATGGCCACCCGCGAGGTTCCGCACGTTCTGGGCATGAAGGGTAACCTCATGCACTTTGTGCAGGAGCAGTTTGGTGCCGAGAATCTGACCAAGGGCGTGACGGTCGAGGTCACCGACGATAATCGCGTGGTCGTCAACATCTCCGTCATCATCGAGTACGGCGCCTATGCGCCCGCGATCTTCGACGATGTTAAGGCACGTGTCACCGAGCGCCTTGCCGCGATGACTGGCCTTGAGGTGGCGGGCGTCAACCTGCGCATCGAGGATGTCATCACCCCCGAGGAGTACGAGCACCGCACCAACCAGCACGAGTAACCTAC